>JBIOXS010000015.1:0-11549 GCA_044869815.1 Candidatus Rokuibacteriota bacterium
CGTCGAGGCCCCCTCCGAGCGAAGCCACCGAGGCCCCCTCCGACTACGTCACTCGGTCCGTCTTGGCGGCGTCGAAGCGGCCCGTGGTGGCGCGCGCCCACAGCACGCGCCAGGCGCCACGCGTCGCCAGCAGCCAGTACGTCTGACAGCGGAACGTGCCCCAGAACTTCTGGCGTAGCGTCGTGCGCCGCACGTCCACGTCGCGCGGCAGGTGCGCGCTCAGGCTCTCGATCAGGTCCTGGGTGACGATGCCCCCGACCCAGATGCTGAGCCCGAGCGAGATCGACGGTAACGCGATGCCGAGGACGAACAGCATGGGCTGATCGCGGAAGCGATAGGCCAGATGCCAGCCGAGGAAGCCGACCAGCGGATAGACGATCGCCGCGATCGGCCACTCGACCACCTTGTTGCCGAGATGCCGGCAGAGCTGGGCGGCGTTGAACGCCGTCGGCGCCGCGCGCCAGAGGCCCCACAGCACGCCGACGTCGTCGAGGACACCCTGGTACCAGCGCGCGTTCTGGCGAATCACCTTCTCGGTCGTCTCCGGCAGGTCCACCAGCTCGAGCAGCGGCATCGGCGCCATCAGGATGCCGTGGGCGCCGAGGAGGTAGCCGAGCGTCGAGTCCTCGGTCGCGCCCGAGGTCGGGAAGCCGCCGAGCGCCTGCAGCGTGTCGAGCCGGACGAACTGGTTGTGGCCCAGGCAGATCTGCGAGCGGCGGAACATGAACTCGAACGCCGGCCGCAGCGCGCGCGCCAGCCCGGGTCGCCGCGCGGCGAGCGCCGTGAACCAGCGAACGCGCCGCGCCTCGTTGATGAGCCGGGCGATCGAGACACGAATGAAGATCGACGACTGCTGGATCGCGCACACGCGGCCACGCGCGCCGTGCCGCTCGAAGTTGCCGAGCGACAGCGTCACGCCCTGATAGGCATGCGCCGCGCGACCGGCCAGCGCCTGCGCGGCGATCCAGCGATGGATGTTCCGGTCCGGCAGCGAATCGGCGTCGCTCACACCGACCCAGACACCGGCCGGGTCGTAGTCGTTCCCCAGCAGCGTGCGCAGTGTCTCGGGCCTCACCGCCCAGTTGAGCTGGTGCGCCTTTCGCCCCGCGGTGGGCAGGGCCACGATCGACAGCATCTTCTGCTGCCAGGGCGGGAGGCGATCACGAAAGCGGCGGACGAGCTCGGCGGTGGACGCCGCCATCTGCGGGTGCGGGGCGCGGTCCTCCTCCGCGCGCGTGGCGACGACCACGTGGAGCCGACCGTGCGGGTAGCGCGAGGCCAGCAGCCCCGCCAGCGTGGCCGCGATGTCCGGCTCCTGCCAGGCGGGGACGAGATGCACGAACACCGGCGCGTCGGACCGGCGCTCGAGCGCCGTCTCGTCGGGCAGCGCGTCGAGGCTCGCATAGGCGTCGTGGACGAAGCGGCACGTCGTCAGCATCCCCTTCCAGTCGAGGAGCAGCTTGAAGGCGGCGCGCCCGTTCAGGAGCATGGAGGCCACGAAGAGCGTGAACCACGCCCAGCCCGTGCCCCAGAGCCAGTCCATGGCGGCTAGCGCGTGCCGCCCTTCGGGAACTTCAGAACGGTCTCGCCCTCGCGGACGTAGCCCAGGTCCTCGCGCGCGAGCTTCTCGATGTACGCGGGGTCCGTGCGCAGCCGGTCGACGGTCTTGGTGAGCTCGTCCGTGCGCGCTCGCAGCGTGACGAGATCGCGCTCGAGATTTTCCATCTCGCGCTTCATGTGCGAGACACGCACCACCGCGCTGACGCCGTACATCGTCAGCGCGCTCACGACCACCAGCAGCGCGGCACCGCCGACGAGGCGGCGGCTCACCGGGCCGTGCGCGAGTACAGACTGCGCCCGGGCCACGAGGCGGCGTGACCCAGCTCCTCCTCGATGCGTAGCAGCTGGTTGTACTTGGCGGTGCGCTCGCTGCGGGCGACCGATCCCGTCTTGATCTGGCCGGCGTTGACGGCCACGGCGAGGTCGGCCACGAAGGTGTCCTCGGTCTCGCCGGAGCGGTGCGAGATCACGGTGCCGTAGCCGGCGCGCTTCGAGAGCTCGATGGCCTCGAGCGTCTCCGTCAGCGTGCCGACCTGGTTGAGCTTGATGAGCACGGCGTTCGCGATCCCCTTCTGGATCCCCTGCTGGACGACGGCGGGGTTGGTGACGAAGAGGTCGTCGCCGACCAGCTGCACGCGTCCACCGAGCCGCCGCGTCAGCAGCGCCCACCCCGCCCAGTCGTCCTCGCCGACGCCGTCCTCGATCGACACGATCGGATAGCGCTCGACGAGCTTTTCGTAGCGCGCGACCAGCTCGTCGGCGTCCAGCACCACGCCCTCGCGGCGCAGCCGATAGCGTCCGTTGTCCTCGGCGAACTCGCTGGCGGCCACGTCGAGGGCGAGGGCGACATCGTCGCCGGGGCGATAGCCCGCGCGCTCGATCGCCTGCATGAGGAAGTCGAGCGCGGCCGTGTTGGAGCCGAGCGCCGGGGCGAACCCGCCCTCGTCGCCGAGGCCGGTGCCGAGCTTTTTCTCCCTGAGCGCCTCGCGCAGCGCGTGGAAGATCTCGACGCCCATGCGGATCGCGTTGCCGAACGAGTCGGCGCCCGCCGGCACCAGCATGAACTCCTGGAAGTCGAGGCCGTTGTCGGCGTGGGCGCCGCCGTTGACGACGTTGATCAGCGGCACGGGCAGGAGCCGGCTGCCGACGCCGCCGAGATAGGCGTAGAGCGGCAGCGCCGCGTCGTCGGCGGCCGCCCGTGCCACCGCCAGCGAGACGGCGAGGATGGCGTTGGCGCCGAGCGCCGACTTGTTCGGCGTGCCGTCGAGCTCCAGCAGCGCCTGGTCGACGGCCGCCTGCTCGCTCGCCTCCATGCCGTCGATCTCCGGCGCGATCGTCTCCTCGACGTTGCGCACCGCTTGCTGCACGCCCTTGCCGCGGTAGCGCTGCGCGTCGCCGTCGCGGAGCTCGACGGCCTCACGCTTGCCGGTGGAGGCGCCCGACGGCACCGCCGCGCGTCCCCAGGCGCCGGACTCGAGCTGGACCTCGACCTCGACCGTGGGATTGCCGCGGGAGTCGAGGATCTCGCGCGCGTAGACGCCGGTGATGGCCGACATGTCAGGACCTCCGCTCGAGCACGAAATCGGCGAGCGCGCGGATCGGCAGCGCCGGCGGCCCGAGCGGTTCCAGCAGACGCTTGCTCTCGTCGATCAGCGTCCGCGCCATCTGCTTGGAGACCTCCAGTCCGTGGAAGGCCGGATAGGTCGCCTTTTTTTTCCGCTCGTCGCTGCCGGCGGATTTCCCGAGCTCCGCCAGGCTGCCTTCGACATCGAGGATATCATCCACGATCTGGAAGGCGAGTCCGAGCGACTCCCCCGCCGCGCGGATGGCCGCCAGCTGCTCGGGCCGCCCGCCGGCGAGCGTCGCGCCCGCCGTCAGCGACACGCGAATGAGGGCGGCCGTCTTGTGGCGGTGGATGTACTCGAGCGTCTCCGCGCTGACGCCCTTGCCCTCCGACTCGATGTCGACCACCTGGCCGCCGACCATCCCGTCGGTACCGGCGGCGTCGGCGACGTCGGCCACCACGCGCGCGATCAGGCGTGGGTCGTTCATCCGTGAGGCGTTGTCGGCGATCAGGCGAAAGGCCAGCGTGAGCAGGGCGTCGCCGGCGAGGATGGCCATCGCTTCGCCGAACACCTTGTGATTGGTGAGCCGGCCGCGACGGTAATCGTCGTCGTCCATCGCCGGCAGGTCATCGTGGATCAGCGAGTAGGCGTGGATGAGCTCCAGCGCGCACGCGGCGTCCATCACGGACGGCGCCGCGCCGCCCACCGCTTCCGCGCCCGCAATGACCAGGATGGGACGCAGCCGCTTGCCGGGGGCGAGCACGCTGTAGCGCATCGCCCGATGCAGGTTGGTGGGCGGCGTGTCCTCCGTCGGCAGCGTCCGGTCCAGCGCGGCGTCGACCAGCGCCCGCCGCGATTCCAGGTAGGGCTTGAGGTCGAAGCTCACGCCTCGTCCTCCCCTTGCCACGCGAACGGCCGCGTCGTCGTCGCGCCCGCTTCGTCCTTGCCGAGGATCTCGATGCGGCGCTCCGCCTCGTCGAGATACCGCGAGCACTGGCGCGCGAGGGTCACCCCTTCCTCGAATACCTTCAGCGATTCCTCGAGCGGGAGGTTCCCGGCTTCGAGCGCGGTCACGATCTGCTCGAGCCGCGTCAGGCAGTCCTCAAATTTCAGGTCGCTCATCACGCTCCTTCGTCGCGCTCACGCGACACGCCAGGGTACCTTCGGACAGCAGGACGTCGACGTCGTCGCCGACTCCGACCTGGCGCACGCTCCTGACGATCTCTCCCGAGGGGCGGCGCGTCAAACTGTATCCGCGCGCCAGCACCGCCAGCGGCGACAGCGAGTGGAGCCGGCCGGCGGTGCCGCCCAGCCGATGCCGTGCGCGGTCGAGCCGGCGTGCGAGGGCGCGATCGAGCCGCGTCGAGAGCTCGCCCAGCCGCCGTCGATCGTCGAGCGTCCGCGCGACGGGACTCTGCGCCCGCAGCCCGCGCGCGGCGAGCTCGACCCGGTGCGCCGCGTGCCGCACCGCGGTGGCGATGGCCCGGCGCAGCCGGGCGGTGGCGTCGTCCACCCGGCGCTCGAGATCGCGGAGCGGGCGCCGCGCGTCCGTGAGGACCCGGCGCCGTCGGACCGCCTCGAGCCGCTCGCGCTCGCGGGTCAGGCGCCGCTCCATCGCAGCCGCGAGACGCCGGCCGAGATCCGACACGCCGTCGGCCACCGCCTGCTTCTCGCGCACGACCAGCTCGGCGGCCGCCGACGGGGTGGGGGCGCGGAGATCGGCCACGAAGTCGGCGATCGTGAAGTCGACCTCGTGGCCGACGGCGGAGACGACCGGGATCTTGGACGCCGCGAGCGTGCGGGCCAGCATCTCGTCGTTGAACGCCCAGAGGTCTTCCAGCGAGCCGCCGCCGCGCCCGACGATGATCACGTCGACGTCGCCGACGGCGTGCAGCTCGCGCACCGCCTGCGCCACCTCCTGGGCGGCCCCTTCTCCCTGCACCCTCGCCGGCGCGATGACGATGTGGAGCTCGCCGAAGCGCCGCCCGATCACGCGAAGCATGTCGCGCAACGCCGCGCCCGTCGGCGAGGTGACGATGCCGATCTTGCGCGGGAACCGCGGCAGCGGCCGTTTGCGCGCCGGGTCGAACAGTCCCTCGCGCTGTAGACGCTCCTTCAGCTGCTCGAAGGCCAGCTGCAGAGCGCCGAGGCCGCGGGGCTCGAGCAGCTCGATCACCAGCTGGTACTCGCCCCGCTGCGCGTACACCTCGACCGAGCCGAAGGCGAGGACGTGCAGGCCGTCGGCCGGCTCGAACCGGATGCGCCGCGTACGATTGCGGAACAGCACGCACTTGAGCTGCGCGCCCTCGTCCTTGAGCGTGAAGTAGGCGTGCCCCGACGTGTACACCTTGAAGTTCGAGAGTTCCCCTTCCACCCAGACGGCCGGAAATCGCTCCTCCAGCATCGCCCTCAGCCTGTCCGCGAGCTGGGATACCGTGAGAACCGCGCGCTCGTTCAGCGAAGCCCTCCGAGAATCTGGCGCTGGGCCGCCGCCAGTGTGTTCTTGAGGAGCATGGCGACCGTCATGAGGCCCACGCCGCCGGGCACCGGGGTGATGGCCCCCGCGCGCGGCTGCACGGACTCGAAGTCGACGTCACCGGCGAGCTTGCCCGTGTCCAGGCGGTTCATGCCGACGTCGATGACCCACGCGCCCTCCTTGACCATGTCGCCCGTGACCATGCGGGGACGCCCGGCCGCCACGCAGAGGACGTCGGCGTGGCGCGTGTGCTCGGCGAGATCGCGCGTGCGCGTGTGACACATGGTGACGGTAGCGTGGCGCGCGAGCAGGAGCTGCGCGAGCGGCTTGCCGACCAGCCGCGAGCGACCGACGACGACCGCCTCGGCGCCCTCGAGCTTGGCGCCATAGTGATCGAGGATCTCGAGGCATCCGGCCGGCGTGCACGGCACCACGCCCGGCTCGCCGGCCAGCAGCCGTCCGAGATTCGTCGGGTGCAGGCCGTCCACGTCCTTGTCCGGCGCGATGGCGGCCAGGGCCGCTGTCTCGTCGAGGCCCTTCGGCAGTGGCAGCTGGAGCAGGATGGCGTGAATCGACGGATCGGCGCTCAGACTGCGCAGCAGATCGTTCAGCTCACGCTGTCCGATGCCCTGCGGGAAGAGCGCATCGCGGGAGGCGATGCCCACCGCGTCGGCGGCGCGCTTCTTGTGCCCGACGTAGATCTGCGACGCGGGATCGGTCCCCACGAGAACCACGGCCAGCGTCGGCGTGACTCCGCGCGCGCTCTTGAGCGTCTCGACGCCCGCCTTCACGTCAGCGAGGACGCGCTCCTGGACCGGCCGGCCGTGGAGAATCACGCTCGCCGCTCCGGGGTCACGCGGGTACGCGCAGGCGGCGGATGTCCTGTGCGCGACCCGTCTCCGGGTCGATGGCGATGACGACCCCGTGCAGCGCGGCCGCTCCCTTCGCCGGCTCGAAGCGCACCGGCATCTGGGTCAAGAACCGCTGGAGGATGATCTCACGGTCGACGCCGATCACGCCGTCGATCGGTCCCGTCATGCCGAGGTCGGTGATGTAGGCCGTCCCGCCGGGCAGCACGCGCTCGTCGGCGGTCTGCACGTGGCGATGCGTGCCGACGACCGCGCTCACGCGGCCGTCGAGGTACCAGCCCATCGCCTGCGACTCGCTGGTGGCCTCGCAGTGCATGTCGACCAGGATGATCGGCGTCTCCTTGCGGAGCTCAGGCAGGACCTCGTCCGCCTTGCGGAAGGGACAGTCGATCGGGTTCATGAACACGCGGCCCATCAGGTTGAGCACCGCCACGCGGTGCGGACCGACCTTCACCGAGACGTGACCGACCCCCGGCGTGCCGGCCGGGAAGTTCGCGGGGCGCAGCAGCAGGTTCTCCCTGGTGATGAACTCGACGATCTCCTTCTTGTCCCAGATGTGATTGCCGGACGTCAGCACGTCGGCGCCCTGATCCAGCATCTGCTTGGCCATCGGCGGGGTGATGCCGAAGCCCCCGGCGGCGTTCTCGCAGTTGACCACGCAGAAGTCGATCGCGTGCTGCTCGCGCAGCCGCGGCAGGAGCTTCGCCAGCGCCGCCCGACCCGGCTCACCGAAGATGTCACCGACCATCAACACGTTCATACGGCTACTTCGCAACCTCCACCGCGCGCGTCTCGCGGATGACAACCACCTTGATGTGGCCGGGGTACTGCATCTCGGCCTCGATGCGCTTGCTGATGTCCTTGGCGAGCTGATGGGCATCGAGGTCGCTCACGATGTCGGCGCGCGTCATCACGCGCAGCTCGCGACCGGCCTGGATCGCGTAGCACATCTCGACGCCCTTGTAGGACAGCGCGATCTCCTCGAGCTTGGCCAGGCGCTTGATGTAGGACTCGAGCACGTCGCGACGCGCCCCCGGCCGCGCCGCCGAGATCCCGTCGGCCGCCTCGACGAGCACGGCCTCCACCGTCTCCGCCTTGACGTCCTCGTGGCCGCACAGGGCGGCGTTGATCACCTGCCGGCTCTCGTTGTACTTCGTCAACACCTGCAGGCTGAGCTCGGGGTGACTGCCCTCCTGCTCGTGCGTCAGCGCCTTGCCGATGTCGTGCAGCAGCCCCATGCGCTTGGCGAGCTTGGGATCCGCGCCGATCTCGGCGGCCATCATCCCCGCCAGCCACGCGACCTCCTTGGAATGCTGCAGACAGTTCTGCCCGTACGACGTCCGGTACTTCATGCGGCCGACGAGCTTGACCAGCTCGGGATGCAGCCCGTGGACGTCGACCTCGAAGCAGGCCTTCTCGCCCTCCTCCCTCAAGTGGACTTCCATCTCCTGCTTGACCTTGCTGACGACCTCCTCGATCCGCGCAGGATGGATGCGCCCGTCCGCCACCAGGCGCTGGAGCGCGAGCCGGGCGATCTCGCGCCGATACGGATCGTAGGCGGAGATCAGCACGGCCTCCGGCGTGTCGTCGACGATCAGGTCGACGCCGGTATGCTGCTCGAGCGCGCGGATGTTGCGGCCCTCGCGACCGATGATGCGGCCCTTCATGTCGTCCGAGGGGAGATCGACCACCGACACCGCCGTCTCCACGGTGTAGTCGGGGGCGAGTCGCTGGATGGTGGTGGCGAGCACCTCGCGGGCCTTGTCACGCGCGACCTCGCGCGCTTCCTCCTCGAGCCGCATGCCGAGCAGTGCCGCCTCGCGGCGCGCGTCCTCCTCGACCTGGGCCAGCACCTGGCGCCGGGCCTCCTCGGCGGTGAGGCCGGCGATCGCCTCGAGCTTGCGGCGCTGCTCCTCGACGGCCGCCGCGATGCGATGCTCCTTGTCGAGCAGCGCCTTTTCGCGCGTGGCGAGACCGCGGTCCTTGTCGGTCAGCTCCCCGAGCCGGCGCTCCATCTGATCGAGCTTGCGCGCGAGCTCCTCTTCCTTCGCGAGCACGCGCTGCTCCACCTGCTGGACCTCCCGGTCCCGCCGGCGGGCTTCCGTCTCGACCTCGGTGCGCAGCTTGAGCGCGGCCTCCTTCGCCTCGAGCTCGGCCGACCGCCGGGCGGACTGCGCGTCGTGCTCGGCTTGCTCGACGATGCGCTTGGCGAGGGAACCGGCTTCGCCGACGCGGCGATCGTTGAACCACTTGTGAAGGAGAACACCGACGAGGAGCGCCAGGACCGCAACGAGCGAGTCGAACACCATCAACGAATTCATCATCCGTCCTCTGGTACGAGGCCGTTTAGTGTCTTCGAAATGCGCGTCAGATTTGACGAGTATAGGTGGGGGCGCTCCGCTGAGTCAAATCCGAAGAACGAAAAAGTCCCCGCCTCTGCCGTGTGCCGGGGTGTTTCGAACCTGGTATGACCAGGTGGGAGTCTTTGGTGGAGGGCTTCAGGCTTCCCCTTCGATGAGGGGCTTGCACACCACCCTCGCGTTCGACACCCGTTGTGTAAACGAGGTTGAAACTTCCCGCCGGCATCACGCACAGCGCAGGGACACGTAGAGTGTCCTCGCCGGCGCGGAGCGCGTCAAGGGGCTTGTCGGCTCAGCTCATCGAGGCGGGCGATCACCGTCCGCAGGCGCGCGCTCACCTCGTTGTCGTCGACCGACCGGTCCTCGCGTGCCCGGTGCAGCTCGTCGGCCATGTCGAGCGCCGCCAGCGCGAGGGCCTTGAGCGGGTCGCCCACACCCCCGCGCTGGAGGGTGGCCACGCGCTCCTCGACGAAGGCGGCGAGCGCGTGCAGGTACTCGGGCGCAGCTTCGCTGCGCAGCGAGAGCTTCTGGCCGAGGAGCGTGAGCTCGACGCGCGCGGCCTCAGCCACTGGCGGGGCGCTCCAGGTCGAGCTTGGCGATGTCGCGCAGGATGGCGTCGATCTGCGCGACGACGTGCTTCTTCTCGTCCTCCAGGCGGCGGTGATCGCGGCGCAGACGGTCGTTCTCCTCGCGCAAGCGGGAGAGGGCCTCCCCCGTGCGCCGCACCGCGTCCTCCAGCTGCGACAGCCGCTCGGCGATCCCGTCCCCCATCCGTCAGCTCCCCCGCAGCGTGATCCCGAAGCGCCTGGACACGGCCTCGGCCACCCCCGCGTGGACCGTGTTGATCTCCTCGTCGGTGAGGGTGCGATCGTCCGCCTGGAACGTCAAGCGGTAGGCGACACTGCGCCCGCCGTCCGGCAGTCGAAACACGTCGAAGAGGCTCACGTCGCGGAGCAGCGGCCCGGCGTGCTCGCGGATGGCGGCCGCGATCTCCGCCGCCGTCGTCGCCGCGTTCGTGAGCGCGAAGGCCATGTCGCGCTGGATCGACGGATAGCGCGGGAGCGCCTGGTAACGAGCGGCGAGCGGCGCCAGCGGCACCGCGCCGTCCAGGGCCAGCGCCGCCGCGAACACGGGGATGGCGATGTCGAAGGCCGCCCGCACGCGGGCCGATACCTCGCCGAACTCGCCGACCACCTTCTCCCCGACCCGCAGCGTCGCGTGCGCGTCGGGCTCGAACCCGGAGAGCCGCCCGCCTGGCGCGGTCGTCGCGCTCAGGCCGAAGGCGCCGAGCAGCAGCTCGGCGAGCCCCTTGGCGTCGTACACGTCCACCGTCGCCGGCGGCGTATGCCAGGCGTCCTCGCCGCGCGCGCCGGCGAGGACGATGCTCGCCCAGCGCGGCTCGGCGGTCGACGTATCTCCGGCCATCGACGGCTCGTAGGTGCGGCCGATCTCGAACACGCGGACGCCGGGCTGCTGTTTGCGCAGATTCGTCCCCACGACGCCGAGCAGCCCTTCGAGCGGATGCGAGCGCAGCGCCGAGGCGTCCTGACTCAGCGGGTTCAGGAGCTTCAGCGGAGCCGCCGCCCCCAGCTCGCCGGCGCGGACCGGATCGCTGAAGGCGTAGGTGACACACTCGGTGAGCCCGGCGCCGACGAGCACCGAGCGAACGAGCCGCTCCTGGCGGCCGGTCTCGCCGTCGCGGGCGAGCGACACGTCACCGCGGCTGAAGGTCGTCGGCAGCCGGTCGTAGCCCCACACGCGAATCACTTCCTCGACGAGATCGTCCTCCATCGTCAGATCGCGGCGGAAGCTCGGGACGTCGACGTCGAGGTCGCGGCCGCGCGCGCGCACGCCGAGCCCGAGCGCGGACAGGATGCGCCGCGCGCGCGCCGGCGGCGGCGCGATGCCGAGCACGCGCTCGATGCGGGCCATGCGGAGCCGTACACGGACCGGTCGACGCTTGCGCGGATAGGCATCGATCACCCCGCGGGCGACCGTACCTCCCGCAAGGTCGGCCATGAGCTGAGCGGCCCGGGCGCCGGCGTCCACGAGTCCCTCGATGTCGGCGCCGCGCTCGAAGCGATAGGCGGCGTCGGTTTTCAGCTGGAGCGACCGCGATGTGCGCCGCGTGCACGCTGGGTCGAAGTACGCGCTCTCGAGGAGCACGCGCGTCGTGGCGTCACCGACCTCGGTGTTCTGACCGCCCATCACTCCCGCGAGCCCGATGGCGCGGGCGGGGTCGGCGATGACGAGCATCGAATCGTCCAGCACGCGCGCCTGGCCGTCCAGCGTCACGAAGCGCTCGCCGGGCTGCGCGCGGCGCACGACGATCGTGGCGTCGGTGACGGTGGCGGCGTCGAAGGCGTGCAGCGGGTGGCCGAGCTCCCAGAGCACGTAGTTGGTGACGTCGACCACGTTGGAGATCGGGCGCAGCCCGGCCGCGCGAAGCCGGGACCGCATCCAGACCGGCGACGGCGCCACCCGCAAGCCGTCGATGACGCGAAGGGTATAGCGCCGGCAGAGGTCGGGCGCCTTCACCTCGACGCGCGCCAGGTCGCGGGCCGGCCGGCCGGACTCCCGGAGGCCGATCCGCGGCGGCCGCAGGCGGACGCCGGTGAGGGCGGCCAGCTCGCGGGCCACGCCGAGCACCGACAGGCAGTCGGGCCGGTTTGGCGTGATCTCGATCTCGAGCACGTGATCGTCGAGACCGAGCTGCTCG
>JBIOXS010000016.1:0-10830 GCA_044869815.1 Candidatus Rokuibacteriota bacterium
CAGCAGCGCGATCTGATCGGGCAACGCGTCCACCGCGTGGCTGAGCGCCTCGTCCTTGCCGACGGCGGCCGCCAGCATCGCCAGCAGGCCGAGCGCCGCCGTGTAGCTGACGGTGTGGGTCTCCGACACCTCGCGGTCCACGGTGCGCAGAACGTGCTCGGCGCCGAGCGCGTCGGATCCCTTCGCCGTCACCGCAACGGTCGCGGCGCCCGCGGCGCGTGCAGCCGCCAGCGCGTCGGCCACGGATCGTGTGCCGCGGTGGCTGATGCCGACCAGCGCGGTGCCGGCTTCGGGCGGCGGTCCGTAGTCGGCCAGCTCGCTGGCGAACGCGGCGCGCACACGAGCGCCGAGACGGCCGGCGCGGCCAAGGAGCAGGGCGCCCGCGAGCGCCGCGTGCCAGGAGCTACCGGTGCCGGACAGCACGACGTGAGAGGCGTTCGAGAGCGTCGAAGCGGCCGCGGCCAGCATCGACTCGTTGCCGCGCCCGGCGAGGCGCAGCGCGCCCGGCTGAGCGTAGATCGCCTCGTGCGTGTGGTAGGGATGGCCGGCGCGCGGCGCCGGAGCGGAGATCGTCATGGCGTGCGGCCCAGTGTACCGCACGACGGCAATCACCTTGCACGTCCGGAGGCGAGATCGCGACCCGAGGAGGCCGTCATGACGAACGGTAACGACAGGACGCCAGATCCCCTCCCCAGCCCGGACGCGCTCGACGACGCCGACCGGGAGCGCCGCGCCGAGCGCGAGGGGCGCGACGTCGAGGGCCGACCGCTGAACCGCGAGGAGACGGCGCCGGGCGAGCGGGGCGACGGACCCTACGGCGACAGCGAGACGCGCGTGCGCGGCGACCGGCCCGGGACTTGATCTATTTAATGGGGGGCCCCGAAATGGCCCCCCATGCCCCCCAGCGTTCGGCGCGCCCCGGCGGAGCCGTGGCGCGCCTCTGTATCCGCGATAGTCTTCCGCGATCGTCGCTGACGGTTCCTTACGCGCTTTTCGGGAGGCGGCGGGCGTCGGGGTCGCCGCGATAGAGGCGGCCATGCTCCCAGCCCCGGCGGAAGGCGGCGCCGGCGTCGCGGGCGGGCTCGCGCGCGTCGCTGGTGAGCGCGGCCTCGAAGCCGCGGCGGTAGGCGCTTTCCTCGGCGGCGGTGTAGGCGCCACGCTCTTGCTCGCGGAGTCCGGCCCACCATTCGTCGCGCGCGTCGGCCACATCGACGCCGCCGAGAGCGCCGAGCGCCTGGCGCGCGCGCTCGGCCACTGACTCGTCCTCGGTGAGCAGGACGACGACGCTGCGACCACGGCGCAGCGCGTCCTCGTAGATGAAGACGTCGTCGCGCGGCACGCCCTGCGACAGCGTGGTCTCGAGCGCGCTGCCGACGGCGGCGCCGCCGGCGCTGAAGAGCGCCGCGCCGATGAGGCCGAGCGCGATCACGGGGCCGACGCCGGGCACAATGAGGCTCATGGCCGCGCCGAGCGGCATGCCGATGGCGGCGCCGGTCGCGCCGCCGACGACGGCACCGATGGCGGCGCCGGTGCCCTGCGCCTCGCCCTCGTCGGTGCGGAGGTCATCGCGCGGGTGCGCACCGGGCGACAGCACCGTGAGGTGCTCGGGAGCCGAGCCGAGTGCGATGAGGCGTCCGGCGGCACGCTCCGCGTCGGCACGCGATTCGAAGATGGCGGCGATGGCTTTCATGCCGTTGTAAAAGAGCAAGCGCGATGCCACCAGCCGTCGCTTGCCGACGGCCGGAGCGTTGTGCAAGGATCGGGGCCTTGAGGAGGCCGCCATGACGCTGAGTCGCCGTTCGTTCCTCGCCGGAACCGCCGCTGCCGCCGCCACCCTGCGCGCACCGCGCGTGCACGCGCAAAGTCGCGGCGGCACGCTGCGCTTCGTTCCCCACGCCGATCTGAAGATCCTCGACCCGATCTGGACGACCGCGTACATCACCCGCAACCACGGCTACATGATCTTCGACACGCTCTTCGCCCTCGATGCCGATCTGAAGCTGCGCCCGCAGATGGTCGACAAGTGGACGGCGAGCCGTGACGCGATGAAGTACTCGTTCACGCTGCGTGACGGTCTCAAGTTCCACGACGGCCAGGCCGTCAGCGCCGAGGACTGCGTGACGTCCATCAAGCGCTGGGGCGCGCGCGACGCGGTGGGCCGCCTCATGCTGGCCGCCGTCGGCAAGATCGCGCCGGTGGACCGGAGGACGTTCACCATCGATCTGGAGCAGCCCTTCGGACTCGTGCTCGATGCCCTCGGCAAGCCGTCGGCCAGTCCCTGCTTCATCATGCCGGCGCGCCTGGCCGCCACCGATCCCGGTGAGCAGGTCAAGGAAGTGATCGGCAGCGGTCCCTTCAAGTTCGCCAAGGACGACTGGCAGCCCGGCCACCGCGTGCTGTATCTGAAGAACGGCGACTACGTGCCGCGCAGCGAGCCGCCGAGCGGCGCCGCCGGCGGCAAGCGGCCGCTCGTGGATCGCGTCGAATGGCGCTACATTCCCGATCCCGCCACCGCCGGCGCCGCCCTCGAAGCCGGCGAGGTCGACTACTGGGAGAACATCCCGCTCGACTTCGCGCCGCGGCTCGAGAAGAACGCCGACCTGCGCGTGTTTGTCACCGATCCGCGCGGCAGCCAGGGCATCCTGCGTCCGAATCACCTCCAGCCCCCGTTCAACAACAAGGCGGCCCGGCAGGCGCTGCTCTACGCCGTCGACCAGCAGAAGTACTTGCAGGCCGTCATCGGCAACTCGAAGTATTTCCGCACGTGCCCGTCGCTGTTCATGTGCGGCGGGCTGCCGTACGAGACGGCGGTGGCAGCGCCGAAGCCCGACCTCGAGCGGGCCAAGCGGCTGCTCAAGGACTCGGGCTACGACGGCCGGCCGATCGTCGTGATGGACCCGACCGATTCGCCGTACGCGCACGCCCCGGCCCTCGTCACCGCCGAGCTGCTCCGCTCGCTCGGCGCCAACGTCGACCTCCAGGCGATGGATTGGTCGACGATGGTCTCGCGGCGCGCCAAGAAGGAGCCGCCGGCGCAGGGCGGCTGGAACATCTTCCACACCTGGTCGACCTCGTTCGACACGATGACGCCGGTCGTGTCGTCGGTGCTCGGCGGCGGCGGCGAGAAGGCATGGTTCGGCTGGCCCACCAGCGAGCCGATCGAGAAGCTGCGTACCCAGTTCACCCGTGAGACCGACGCCGCCAGGCGCAAGACGATCGCCGACGAGGTGCAGAAGATCGCCTACGACGAGGTCCTTTACGTGCCGTGGGGACAGTTCGTCGTCCCCGGTGCCTTCCGCAAGAACGTGCGCGGCGTGCTCGAGTTCGGCGCCACCCTGCTGTGGAACATCCAGGCGTGATCGCGTGAGCGTCATCACCGTCGGCGCCGCGCAGCTCGGACCGATCGCCCGCACCGAGCCGCGCAGCGCCGTCGTCAAGCGTCTGCTCGCGCATCTCCACGAGGCGAAGGCGCGCGGCTGCGACCTCGTCGTCTTCCCGGAGCTCGCGTTGACCACGTTCTTCCCGCGCTGGTGGATGGAGGATCAGGCCGAGATCGACGCGTTCTTCGAGCGCGAGATGCCCGGGCCGGAGACGCGGCCCCTGTTCGAGGAGGCGGCACGGCTGGGGCTCGGCTTCGCCATCGGCTACGCCGAGCTCGCGCGCGAGGCGGGGATCCGCCGCTACAACACGTCGATCCTCGTCGACGCCGGCGGGCGCATCGTCGGCAAGTACCGCAAGATCCATCTGCCCGGTCACGCCGAGCACGAGCCCGGCCGCCCGTTCCAGCACCTCGAGAAGCGCTACTTCGAGGTCGGCAACCTCGGCTTCCCTGTCTGGCGGGCGTTCGGCGGCGTGCTGGGCATGTGCATCTGCAACGACCGCCGGTGGCCCGAAACGTATCGCGTGATGGCGCTGCAGGGCGTGGAGATGGTGCTGCTGGGCTACAACACGCCGCTGCACCATCCGCCGGCGCCGGAGCACGATGCCCTCGCCAACTTTCACAACCAGCTGTCCATGCAGGCGGGCGCCTACCAGAACGCCACGTGGGTGGTGGGCGTCGCCAAGGCCGGGCGCGAAGAAGGCTGCGATCTGATCGGCCAGTCGTCGATCATCGCCCCCTCCGGCGAGACGGTGGCCATGACGAGCACTCTCGGCGACGAGCTGGTGACGGCCCGCTGCGATCTCGCGCTGAGCCGCTCGTACAGGACGACGATGTTCGACTTCGCGCGGCACCGGCAGCCCCAGCATTACGGCTTGATCGTCGAGCGCCGCGGCGCGATTCCGCCGGAGTAGGCGTGCCGCGAGCCCGCCTCGCTCAGCGGCGCTGGGCGCTGACGGTATAGCCGCGGGAGCGCATGCAGCTGTCGACGCTCTCGCGCTCGGCCGCGGGCAGCGTCACCGATCGGTTGTCCGATGCCACCGCCGCCGCCGCGCACTCTCCGCGATCGCGGGCCAGCTGCTCGGCGCTCACCCCCGCCTTCACATAGACGCCCGCCGGCGGCGCCGTCGAACAGGCCGCGATCACCGCCGCCACGATCCCGCTCATGCCGACCGTCCGCATGCTCATGGGCCGACCTCCTGCCCCGGATGGACAGCAAGCGCCCGGCCACTGACTAGCGAACGTCCAGGAGGTCGCGCAGGCCGTCGCCGATGAGGTTGATGGCCAGCACGGTGAGGGCGAGGAAGAGGCCGGGGAAGAGGATGATCCAGAAGGCCAGCTGCACGTAGGTCTTGCCCTCCGCCATGATGTTGCCCCACGACGGGATGTGGGGCGGGGTGCCGGCTCCGAGGAACGACAGGTAGGCCTCGAACAGGATCGCCGAGGCGCAGATATAGGTCGCCTGCACGATGAGCGGCGCCGTCAGCGCGGGGAGGACGTAGCGCACGAGGATGCGCGGCGTGCGCGCGCCGAGCGCGCGGGCCCCTTCCACCATCGTGTGCTCCCGCAGCGAGAGCACCGAGGCGCGCACGACCCGGATCACGCGCGGGATCTCGGGGATGATGAGGGCGATGATGACGTTGCGCACGCTGCCCTTCATCAGCGCCATCAGCGCGAGCGCGAGCAGGATGGCCGGAATGGCCATCAGCCCGTCCATCACCCGCATCATGACCGTGTCGATCCGCCGATAGAAGCCGATCACCAGACCGAGCGCGCTGCCGATGACGAGACTGGCCAGCGCGACGGAGGCGCCGACCACGAGCGAGACGCGCGTGCCGTAGAGCGTCCGGCTATAGACGTCGCGGCCGAAGTTGTCGGAGCCGAACCAGCGGGCGGCCGAGGGCGGCTGCAGCCGCTCGACCGGCCGCATGGCCAGCGGATCGCCCGTCCACCACGCCGGGGCCAGCACGCCGCTCAGGACGATCACGGCCATGATCGCGCCGCCGAGCAGCAGCGTCGGATGGCGGCGCGCGAAACGGCGGACGCGGTCGCCGCGAGACAGCTTTTCGGCCGCCGGCGTGGCGGGGAGCTCGCCCCGCAGGGCGCGGATGGCGGACGCCATGTCAGTACTTGATGCGCGGATCGAGGACGACGTAGAGGACGTCGACCAGCAGGTTGAGGGCCACGTAGACGCCCGACACGATCAGGATCACGCCCTGGATGACGGGATAGTCGCGACGCACGATGGCATCGACCGTGAGCCGGCCGAGCCCCGGCAGGGCGAACACGCTCTCGGTCACGACGGCGCCGCCGATGAGCAGCGCGAAGCCGATGCCGATGATCGTCACCACCGGCAATGAGGCGTTCTTGAGCGCGTGGCGCAGCAGCACGCGATGCGGCGCCAGGCCCTTCGCGAACGCCGTGCGGACGTAGTCCTCGCTCAGCACGCCGAGCATCGAGGCCCGCGTCATCCGCGCGATGAGCGCCATGTAGACGACGGAGAGCGTGATCGCGGGCAGGATCAAATGGCGCAGGAACGGCCAGAGGCCGCGCTCGATCGGCTGGAAGCCCTGGACGGGCAGCCAGTGGGCGGAGATCGCGAACACGTAGACGAGCAGGAAGCCGAGCCAGAACGTGGGCAGCGAGAAGCCCGACACCGCGAAGACCATCACGCCCCGGTCGATCCACGAGCCGCGCCGCCAGGCCGCCAGCACGCCCACCGGCACGCCCACGAGAATGCTGATCAGCATCGCCAGCACGGTGAGCGAGATCGTCGCCTCCGCGCGCTGCTTGATGAGCGTCGTGACCGGCAGGCCGGAATAGATCGACGCGCCGAGGTCCCCGCGGGCGATGCCGCCGAGCCAGATGCCGACCTGGGTGAGGAAGGGCTTGTCGAGTCCGAGCTTCGTGCGCACCCTCGCGATGTCGTCGGCCGTCGCATAGTCGCCGGCGATGATGACGGCGGGATCGCCCGGCGTCACGTGCAGCAGGGCGAACACGGCGATGGCGACCACGCCCATGACGGGGATGGTGGCCAGCAGGCGGCGGACGATCTCGCGCAGCATCGTCTCGCCCGGTCAGCCGCTCGCGCCGCTCATGTCATCGCCTCCCGTGGCCGCGACGCACGCGATACGGTGTATCATGGGCGTATGCTCAGTGCCCTTTGCGCCCTGCGGGCGGCCCTCTGATGGCCCGGAAGGGATTTTACGGCTTCGAGCGCCGACGCAAGGCCGACCAGCAAAAAGCCAAGCAGGAAGCCAAGCGGCTTCGAAAGACCGAGCGCGAGGAATCCGGCGCTGTCGGACCCGAGATGGGCGAGGCGCCGGACACCGGCGCTCCGAGCGGCATGTGGGAGTGGTTCTCGCCGAGCCGGACGCGCACGGTCACCACGCCTCCGAAGACGCGGCCCGAGCCTGGCGAACCCAACGACTGGATGCTGCTCAGCGACGTCCCGCCCGAGGACGTTCCGCCGGCCTGAGCGCCGGCTACTGCTTCTTCTGCTCCTGGGCCACGGCGGTCTCGGCGGCCTGAAACCCGATCTTGCTGTGCGTCCCGTCGCAGAAGGGCTTCGAGACGGAGCCGCCACAGCGACACAGTGCGATACGTGGGCCGCGGCTGCTCGTGTCGATCTTGCTGCCGTTCACGTCGATGAGCTCGATCTCTCCTTCCACCAGGTAGGGACCGTTGGGCCGGATGGTGATCTTGACCGACATGTATCCTCCTCGCTGGAGCGTGATGGGGCACACCATAGCACGACGGCGGTAGACTGAGACGGTGCGGAGCGCCGGCGACATCCTCTTGATCGCGTGCTACGAGATGGGCCACCAGCCGCTGGCCGTCGCCTGGCCGACGGCGTTTCTCGAGCGCGCGGGCTACGCTCCGGCCGTGCTCGATCTCTCGGTGGAGCCGCTCGACGCCGAGAAGATCCGTCGCGCGCGCCTGGTGGCCATCTCCGTCCCGATGCACACCGCCCTTCGCCTGGGCGTCCGCGTGGCCGCGCGCGTCCGTGAGCTCCAACCGGGCGCGACGCTCGTCTTCTATGGGCTCTATGCCGCGCTCAACGCCGAGTATCTGTTGCGCGAGGCGCAGGCGACGGCGGTGGTGGCCGGCGAGCTCGAAGCAGAGCTCGTGAAGCTCGTCCATCGTCTCGAATCGATAGGGCCGGATGCGGCGCCGACCCCGCGGCGCCTCACCGTGATCGAGAAGCTCGACTTCGCGACGCCCAGCCGCCTGGCGCTGCCCTCGCTCAAGAAGTACGCGCATCTCGACCGCGGCGGGTCGCTCGAGCTGGTGGCCAACGTGGAGGCGAGCCGCGGCTGCAAGCACCGCTGTCGCCACTGTCCGATCCCGCCCGTGTACGACGGCCGTTTCTTCGTCGTGCCGATCGACGTCGTCCTGGCCGATGTGCGCCAGCAGGTCGCGGCCGGCGCGAGCCACGTGAGCTTCGGCGATCCGGATTTTCTGAACGGTCCCGGCCACGCGCTGGCCGTCGCGCGGGCGCTGCACGCCGAGTTCCCCGCCCTCACGTTCGACTTCACCGCGAAGATCGAGCACCTGCTGCGCGAGCGCTCGCGCCTGCCGGAGCTGGCCGCGCTCGGCTGCCTCTTCATCGTGTCGGCGGCGGAGTCGCTCGACGACCACGTGCTGGCCGTCCTCGACAAGGGCCACACCGGCGCCGATGTGCTGGCGGCGCTCGAGGCCACGCGGGCGGCCGGCATCACGCTGCGCCCGACCTGGGTGGCCATCACCCCGTGGACGACGCTCGACGGCTACCGGGCGTGGCTCGACTTCATCGACACTGCGGACCTGGTCGACGCCATCGACCCGGTGCAGTACGGGCTCCGCCTGCTCGTCCCGCCCGGCTCGCTGCTGCTGCGGCACGAGGCGATGCGGCCGCATCTCGGACGTCTCGTGGCCGATTCCTTCTACTACGAGTGGACGCACCCCGATCTGCGCATGGACCGGCTGCAGCGTGCGGTGAGCGACGCGGTGGCGGCCGCCGCCGATCGGCGCGAAGACTCCGCGGTGACGTTTCACGCCGTCCGTGCGCTCGCCGACGAGGCGGCCGGCGTGCCCGCGCGGCCGCCGCTCGCGAGCGCGCCGAGGCGGCGGCGAGCGCCGCGGCTCACCGAGCCGTGGTTCTGCTGAGCGGAGCCGCGTGAGGGCCAGTTGGCCCTCGACGAAATCCCGGGTAAAGTACCTGTCTGAGAGGTGCCGCCATGAGCGAAGAAGCCGATCTCAAGAGCCGCGTGCAAGAGCTGATCGACACCACGATCAATCCCGCCGTCGCCGGCCACGGCGGGTATGTCGAGCTCATCGACGTCCAGGACAAACGCGTCTATCTCCAGATGGGCGGCGGCTGCCAGGGCTGCGGCGCGGCCGACATCACGCTCAAGTCCGGCATCGAGCGCTTGATCAAGGAAGAGCTGCCGGAAGTGGTCGAGGTGCTCGACACGACCGATCACTCGTCGGGCACGAATCCCTACTACACCGCCGGCAAGAGCTGAGCCGCCCCGGGGTGCGCGGTGGGCGGGACCAGGCTGCTGCTCCTCCTGCCGACCCGCACCTACCGCACCGAGGATTTCATCGACGCCGCGCGCACGCTCGGCGTCGATCTCGTCTGTGCCTCCGAGAAGCCGAGCACGCTCGAAGAGCTCGCCCCCGATAGCCTGCTGACGCTCGATTTTGCGGATCCCGCCGCCGCTGCGGCCCGGGCGCTCGACTGGAGCGCGGAGCGGCCGCTGGCGGCCGTGGTGGGCGTCGACGACGTCACCGTGCCGGCGGCGGCGGCCATCGCCGAGCGGCTGGGCCTGCGCGCCAGCGCGCCGGCGGCCGTCGGCGCCACGCGCGACAAGTACCAGATGCGGCAGTGCCTGGCCGCCGCCGGCGTGCCGGTGCCGCGTTTCCGGCGCATCGCGCTCGACGAGCAGCCGCTGCGCGCCTCGCGCGGCGTCGAGTATCCGTGCGTCCTCAAGCCGCTGGCGCTGTCGGCGAGCCGCGGCGTGATCCGGGCGAACAACGCCGATCAGTTCATCGCGGCCTTCGAGCGCATCGGTGCCCTCCTGCGGCGCGACGACGTCAGCGTCTCCGGCGATGCCGCGCGCTATCTCCTCGCCGAGGAGTACGTCCCCGGCCTCGAGGTGGCGCTGGAGGGGCTGCTGACGGCCGGCGAGCTGCACACGCTGGCGCTCTTCGACAAGCCCGACCCGCTCGAGGGGCCCTTCTTCGAGGAGACCATCTACGTGACGCCGTCGCGGCTGCCGCCCGGCGTGCAGGATGCGATCCGCAAGACGTCGGCGGCCGCCTGCGCCGCCCTCGGTCTCACCGAGGGCCCGGTCCACGCCGAGCTGCGCCTCAACGACGACGGACCGTGGGTCCTGGAGGTGGCCGCGCGCTCGATAGGCGGCCTCTGCTCGCGGACGCTGCGCTTCGGCACCGGCATGACGCTCGAGGAGATCATCCTGCGCCACGCGCTGGGCTGGCCGATCGCCACTCTCGAGCGCGAGCGGCGTGCGGCGGGCGTGATGATGATGCCGATTCCTCGATCGGGGCGGCTCGACGGCGTGCGGGGCATCGAGGACGCGAAGGCCGTGCCGCGCGTGGAGGACGTCGTGATCAGCGCGCACATCGGCCAGACCCTCGTGCCGCTGCCCGAGGGCTGGCAATACCTCGGCTTCATCTTCGCGCGGGCCGACACCCCGGCCGAGGTCGAGGACGCGCTGCGGATCGCCCACGGGCGGCTGTTCTTCGAGATCGGCTGAGGCCGCTGCCATGCCGCGCATCAACGAGCACTATCAGAACCTGCGTGCCGCCTATCTCTTCGCCGAGATCCGCCGTCGCACCGACGCCTTCGCGGCCGCGCATCCGGCCGCGCGTCTCGTCGACCTCGGTGTCGGCGACGTCACCCGCCCGCTGCCCGCCGCCGTCGTGCGCGCGCTGCACGAGGCTGCCGACGACATGGCGCGCGCGGACACGTTCAAGGGCTACGGGCCGTACGCCGGCTACGAGTGGCTGCGGGCGGCCATCGCCCGCCACGAGTTCGCGCCGCGCGGCGTGACCGTCGGCGTGGACGAGATCTTCGTGAGCGACGGAGGCAAGAGCGACAGCGCTAACCTCCAGGAGCTGTTCGCGACGGATTGCGTCGTGGCCGTGATGGATCCCGTCTACCCCGTCTATGCCGACACCAACGTCGTGGCCGGCCGCACCGGCCGCGCCGACGGCGGCGGCCGCTACGCCGGCATGGTGTACCTGGCCTGCACGGCCGACAACGACTTTCAGCCCGCCCTGCCCGATGGTCACGTGGACCTGATCTATCTCTGCTATCGGTGCCCAGGGAAGCCAGGGGACGCACGGCCGGGGGCGAGACGGTCGGCCTCAACGCGCTGTGGGCGCGCCGGATCGGCATGAAGTCGAACGGCCAGCCGTACGTCGTCCAGAAGGCCGCCGCCGCC
>JBIOXS010000017.1:0-7394 GCA_044869815.1 Candidatus Rokuibacteriota bacterium
ATCGTTCTGACACTGGTGGCGGGCTGCGGGCGCTCCGCGCCGGGTGACACCGTCCTGAAATTCTGGGCGATGGGCCGCGAGGGCGAAGTGGTCGCCGCCCTGCTCCCGGAGTTCGAGCGGGCCAATCCCGGCATCCGCGTCAAGGTCCAGCAGCTGCCGTGGACGGCCGCGCACGAGAAGCTGCTCACCGCCTTCGCCGGCGACGCGACCCCCGACGTCTGCCAGCTCGGAAACACGTGGATCCCTGAGCTCAACGCGCTGAACGCGCTCGAGCCGCTCGACGGCTACGCCGCCGCCTCCGCGGTCGTCCGCGCGGACGACTACTTCGCCGGCATCTGGGACACCAACCGGCTCGACGGCTCGCTGTACGGTGTCCCGTGGTACGTCGACACGCGGCTCGTGTTCTACCGCCCCGATCGGCTGGCGCGCGCGGGGTTCTCCGCGCCGCCGGTGTCGTGGCCGGAATGGAAGCGCGCGCTGGCCGCGGTCCACGAGGAAGGCGGGCGCGATCGGTACGCGATGCTGTTGCCGCTCAACGAGGTCGAGCCGCTGCTCGCGCTGGCCCTGCAGCAGGACGAACCCCTCCTCCGCGACGGCGGACGCTGGGGCAACTTCGCGGGCGCCGGGTTCCGACGCGCGCTCGGGTTCTATCTCGAGATCTTCCGGCGCGGCTGGGCGCCCATGCTCGCGACGGCCGCCATCGCGAACGTGTGGACGGAGTTCGGCCGCGGCCGGTTCGCCTTCTACATCTCGGGTCCCTGGAACATCGGTGAGCTCAAGCGCCGGTTGCCCCGCGAGCAACAAGATAACTGGATGACGGCGCCCCTGCCGGGCCCCGACGGTCCGGGCGCCTCGATCGCCGGCGGCTCCAGCCTGGTCGTGTTCCGCGCGTCGCGCCACAAGGCCGCCGCCTGGCGTCTTGTCGAGTTCCTCTCGCAGCCATCCGTGCAGCGGCGCTTCCACGCCCTGACCGGCGACCTGCCGCCACGCCGGGCCACGTGGGACGATCCGGCGCTGGCCAACGACGTCCACGCGCGGGCCTTCCGCGAGCAGCTCGAGCGCGTCAAGCCGGCGCCCAAGGTACCCGAGTGGGAGCGCATCGCGACGGAGATCCGCCTGGTGGCCGAGCGCGCGGCGCACGGTGAGGTCTCGGTCGACGAAGCGGCGCGCGTGCTCGACGCGCGCGCGGCCCGGATTCTCGAGAAGCGGCGGTGGCTCCTCGCGCGGAGGAACGGCCAGTGAGCGCCGCGGCCGCCAGCCGGCTCTTCGTCGCGCCCGCCCTGCTCGTCATCGGCGTGTTCTTCTTCCTGCCCGTCGTCGCGGCGCTGGCCGTCAGCTTCACGGACTTCGACATCTACGCGCTGGCCGACTTCGGCAACCTGCGCCTGGTCGGGCTCCAGAACTACGTGCGGCTGCTCGAGACGCCGCTGTTCTGGCAAGCGTTCGGCAACACGCTCTACTTCGTCGTGATCGGCGTGCCGCTGTCGGTGGGCACGTCCCTGGGCCTGGCGCTCCTGCTGCACTCGCGGCTGGTGCGGTTCCGCGGCCTGGTTCGCACGGCGCTGTTCGCGCCGGTCGTGACGACGCTCGTCGCCGTCGCGGTGATCTGGCGCTACCTCTTCAACACCCAGTACGGGCTCATCAACTACACGCTGGGAGGGCTCGGCATCGGGCGGATCGACTGGCTCGGCGATCCCGCCTGGGCCATGCCCGCCATCATCGTCTTCGCCGTGTGGAAGAACTTCGGCTACAACATGCTGATCCTGCTCGCCGGCCTGCAGGCCATCCCGGAAGAGCTCTACGAGGCGGCACGCATCGACGGCGCGTCCTTCTGGCGGCGGTTCCGACACGTGACGCTGCCGCTGCTCGGCCCCGTCCTGGCGATGGTGAACGTCCTCACCATCGCCGGTTACTTCCAGCTCTTCGCCGAGCCCTACGTGATGACGCAGGGCGGGCCGCTGCAGAGCACCGTGAGCGTGCTGTACTTCATGTACGAGGAAGGCTTCAAGTGGTGGAATCTCGGCTCGGCGTCGGCGGTCGCCTTCGTCCTGTTCCTCTTCATCCTCGCGCTGACCGCGCTACAGCTGCGGCTCGCGCGATGGCAGCAACCCGCATGACGCCCAGGGTGGCGGGCGTGATCGTCAACGGGTTGCTGCTCGGCGCCGCCGTCGCGACCGTCGCGCCGCTCGTGTGGATGGTGTCGGTGTCGTTCATGTCGCCGGGCGAGGCGAGCGCGTTCCCGCCGCCGCTGGTGCCGGGCCAGCCCACCCTCGCGAACTACCGCGAGCTCTTCGCTCACGCCGGGATGGGCCGCTACGTCGTGAACAGCGTCGTGCTGACGGTCGCGGTGACGCTCGTGTCGCTCTCGTTCAACGTCGCCGCCGGCTACGCCTTCGCGAAGCTGCCGTTCGGCGGCCGTGACCGCATCTTCAAGTCGCTGCTCGCCGCGCTCGTGATCCCGGGGCAGGTCGCGATGGTGCCGCTCTTCCTGCTGCTCAAGCAGATGGGCCTCGTGAACAGCTACGGCGGCGTCATCGTGCCGGCGATGGCGAGCATCTTCGGCATCTTCGTGGTGCGCCAGTACGCGCTCTCGATCCCGGACCAGATCCTGGAATCCGCGCGCATCGACGGCGCGAGCGAGTTCCGTATCTTTCGCTCGGTGATCGTGCCGGTGCTGAAGCCGATCATCGTCACGCTCGCGGTCTTCACGTCGCTCGGCACCTGGAACGACTTCATGTGGCCGCTGATCGTGCTGAACGACAGCGACCTCTATACCTTGCCGGTCGCGCTGGCCAGCCTGTCGCGGGAGCATGTGCAGGACAACGAGCTGATGATGGCGGGCTCGGTCCTCACGACGCTGCCCGTGCTGCTCGTCTTCCTGCTACTCCAGCGCTACTATGTCGAGGGAATCATGCTCGGCAGCGTGAAAGGATGAGTCGCGTCTTCGCTGTCGCCATCGTCGTCGTGTGGACGGCGGTGGTCCCGGCGCACGGGGCCGAGGCTTCGCAAGAGCGCGTGCTCGACAGCTTCGACGACATCGCGCCGTGGGCCGCGATCGCGTCCGACGACGTGCGGGCGTCGGTCCATCCCGCGCAGGACGTCCATGGCCCCGCGCTGCGCCTCGACTTCGACTTCGCGGGGACGGCAGGCTACGCCGTCGCCCATCGCGAGTTGCCGCTGATGCTGCCCGACAACTACGAGATCACCTTCTGGGTGCGCGCCGACGCGGCCGTGAACACGTTCCAGTTGAAGCTGATGGACGCGAGCGGAGAGAACGTGTGGTGGGTCAACCGGCCCAACTTCGAATTCCCGCGCGAGTGGCAGCTCGTCCGGATCGACAAACGCCACATCCACTTCGCGTGGGGACCCACCAGCGATCGCACGCTCCGTCAGGCCGCCGCTCTCGAGTTCGTGGTCGCCGCCGGTCGCGGCGGCGGGCGCGGCTCCGTGTACGTGAGCCGGCTGGCGTTGCGCGAGGTGCCCATGGAGACCGCTCTCCCACCGCCCTCGGTGCACGCGTCGTCGGCCCTGCCCGGCGCGGCGGCCTCGCTGGCCATCGACGGCAGCACCGCCACCGCGTGGAAGAGCGACCGCGCCACCGGCCCCGCGCAGACACTCACCGTCGACTTGCAGCGCCCGCGCGAGCTCGGCGGTCTGATCGTCCGCTGGCTCGCGGCCGCGCATGCCTCGCGCTACGACGCCCAGCTCTCGGACGACGGCGCGCAGTGGCGGACGGTACGCAAGGTGCTGGACGGCCGCGGCGGCCCCGACGTCGTGTGGCTGCCCGAGGCGCAGGCGCGGTTCGTGCGCCTCGTCCTCCACGACGGACCGGCGGGCGCCTACGGCCTGGCGGAGCTGGAGATCAAGGACGTCTGGTTCGGCACCTCGCCGAACGCCGTGTTCGAGACGCTCGCGCGCGAGGCTCCGCGCGGGACCTACCCGCGCGGCATGTCCGGCGAGCAAACGGCGTGGACCATCGTCGGCGTCGATGGCGGCGCGGACAGCGGTCTCCTGTCCGAGGATGGCGCACTCGAGGTGGCGAAGGGCGGCTTTTCCATCGAGCCGTTCGTCGTGGCGGACTCCCGCGTCGTGAGCTGGGCCGACGTCGATCGGCGGCCGTTCCTCGTCGGCGGATCGCTGCCGATGCCCGGCGTGGCGTGGCGTCATCCGTCGTGGGAGTTGCGTGTGACGGCGTTCGCATCCGGCGCGCGCGAGGCCTCGCGCCTGGTGGCGCGGTACGAGCTGAAGAACCTCACGCACGATGCGACGGCCGTGCAGCTCGTGCTCGCCGTGCGGCCGTTCCAGGTGAATCCGCCGGTGCAGTCGCTCAACATCCTCGGCGGCGCCAGCCCGATCCGGGACATTGCGTGGGACGGCGCCGCGCTGTCCGTCAACACCGACCGCCTGGTGCACCCGCTCCGCGTGCCCGACCGCGTCGCCGCGTTCTCCTTCGACGCGGGGCCGGTGCCGCGCCTGCTCGGTGCACCGCAGTGGTCCGGCCCGGCACGGCTCCACGACGAGGCCGGCTGGGCGTCGGCGGCGATGGGGTATCGGCTGACACTCGAGCCGGGGGCGACGGCCACGGTGGGCCTCGTCGTTCCGCTGACGGGCACGCGGGCCCGGCCGGCTGTCACCGCCGAGCCGGCGGCGTGGATGGACCAGGAGCAAGCCGAGGCCGCCGGCGCGTGGCGGGAACGACTCGATCGCGTCTCGATCGAGGTTCCGGCGGCGGGCCAGCCGCTGGTCTCGACGCTCCGCACGGCGCTCGCGCACGTGCTCGTCACGCGCGACGGGCCGGTGCTGCGGCCGGGCGTCCGGTCGTACGCGCGCTCGTGGATCCGCGACGGCGCGATGATGGCGGAGTCGCTGCTGCGACTCGGCCACCCGGACGTCGCGGCCGACTACCTGCGCTGGTACGTGCAGCACCTGTTCTCGACGGGCAAGGTGCCGTGCTGCGTCGACGAGCGCGGCCGCGATCCGGTGCCGGAGCACGACAGCCCGGGCCAGCTCGTCTTCCTCGCCGCCGAGATCTACCGCTACACGGGGGATCGCCGCCTGCTCGAGCACGTGTGGCCGCACGTCGAGCAAACCATGGCGTACCTCGAGTCGCTGCGGCAGTCCGGGCGCACCGCGAAGAATCTCACCGCGGCCAACCGCGCGTTCTACGGGCTGCTCCCGCCGTCGATCAGCCACGAGGGCTACGCGGCCAAGCCGATGCACTCGTACTGGGACGATTTCTGGGCGCTGAAGGGCTACACGGGCGCGGTCGCCATCGCGTCGGCGCTCGGCCGGCACGACGCCGCCCGACGGTTCGCCGCGGCGGGCGACGAGTTCCGGCAGGATGTCACCGCGTCGCTGCGCCACGTCGCCGCCACGCACCGCATCACGTATCTTCCGGGCGCGGCCGAGCTCGGCGACTTCGATCCGGCGTCGTCGACGATCGCGATCTCGCCGGGCGGCGAGCTGCACCGGCTGCCGCCCGACCTGGTCCTCGCGACGTACGAGCGCTACTGGCGCGAGTTCGCCGACCGGCGGGACGGCCGCAAGGCGTGGCACGACTACACGCCCTACGAGATCCGGACCGTGGGCACCTTCGTGCGCCTGGGCTGGCGCGAGCGCGCGCACGAGCTCCTCGCGTTCTTCCTGGAGGACCGCCGCCCGGCGGCCTGGAACCAGTGGCCGGAGGTCGTCCATCGCGATCCGAAGGAGCCGCGCTTCGTGGGCGACATGCCGCACGGCTGGATTGCCTCGGACTACATCCGCGCCGCGCTCGACCTCTTTGTGTACGAGCGCGAGCGCGATGACGCACTTGTCCTCGCGGGCGGCATTCCCGCAGCGTGGCTCGAGGGACCGGGGGTCACGGTGAGGGACCTGCGCACGCCGTTCGGGCGCATCACCTACTCGCTCAAGCGCGACCGCTCGCGCGTGGTGCTGCACGTGTCCGGCGACGCGGCGCCGCCCGGCGGCTTCGTGTTCGCGTGGCCGGGCGCGGAGCGGCGCTTCCACACTCTCCCGGCCACGGTGGTCGTCGATGGGAGCCCGTGAGCGCGTGATCGAGTTCCCGCGCGACTTCCTCTGGGGCACGGCGACGTCGGCGTACCAGGTCGAGGGCTCGCCGCTCGCCGACGGCGCCGGGCCCAGCATATGGCACCGCTTCTCGCACACGCCTGACCGCGTGCACGACGGGGAGACCGGCGACGTCGCCTGTGACCACTACCGCCGGTACGCCGACGACGTCGCGCTGATGCGGAGCCTCGGGATCAACGCGTACCGGTTCAGCATCTCGTGGAGCCGCGTGATGCCCCGGGGCAGAGGCGCGGTGAACGCGGCCGGCATCGACTTCTACGACCGGCTCGTCGACGCGCTCCTCGCGAACGGGATCGAGCCGATGGTCACCCTCTATCACTGGGATCTGCCGGCCGCGCTGGACGACCTCGGCGGGTGGCTCAATCCCGAGGTCGCGAAGTGGTTCGCGGAGTACGCGGCCGTGATGTTCCGGAAGCTGGATGGCCGCGTCAAGCTGTGGACGACGCTCAACGAGCCGTGGGTCAGCACCGACGCGGGATACCTGCATGGCGTGCACGCACCCGGGCACCGGAGCCCCTTCGAGGCGCCGATTGCGTCGCATCGTCTGCTGCTGGCGCACGCGGAGGCCGTGCGGACATACCGGGCGGAGGGCCGACAGCGCATCGGCCTCGTGGTGAACCTCGAGCCGAAGTACGCCGCGTCGGACGACGCGGGGGATCTCGCCGCCACCGTCCGGGCCGACGCTTACATGAACCGCCAGTATCTCGATCCCGTGTTCCTGGGCCGGTACCCGGAGGAGATGGCGGAGGTGTTCGGCGAGGCATGGCCGCGCTGGCCGGCCGACGACTTCACGCTGATCAGGCAGCCGATCGACTTCATCGGCGTCAACTACTACACGCGCAGCGTCACGCGGTTCGATCCCGGGGTGTGGCCGCTCCGCGTGGCGCCCGTTGTCCAGAAGCGCGCGACGCACACGGAGACGGGCTGGGAGGTCTGGGCACCCGGGCTGACGCATGTCCTGACCTGGGTGAAGGAGCGCTACGGCAATCCGCCGGTCTATGTCACCGAGAACGGCGCCGCGTTCTTCGATCCGCCGTCGCTCGACGGCGATCGTGTCGCCGATCCGCTGCGGGTCGACTACCTCCGCAAGCATCTCGCCGCCGTTCACGCCGCGATCGCGCACGGCGTCGACGTGCGCGGGTACTTCGTCTGGTCGCTACTCGACAACTTCGAGTGGTCCCACGGGTACTCGAAGCGGTTCGGGATCGTGCACGTCGACTTCGAGACCCAGACGCGCACGCCCAAGGACAGCGCCGGCTTCTACGCCGACGTCATCGCGTCGAACGGGCGGGTACTGAGCGACAAGC
>JBIOXS010000018.1:0-2454 GCA_044869815.1 Candidatus Rokuibacteriota bacterium
GCGTGAGCCTGCTCGACATCATCGCGCGCCTGGAGACGCTGCTCGGCAAGCGGATCGAGCGCCGACACACGCCGGCGCGCGCGGGCGACGTTCCCCACACGCTGGCCGATGTCGGCAAGGCCCAGCGACTGCTCGGCTACGTGCCGGCGGTGGGCTTCGACGACGGCCTCCGCCGCACCGTGGACTACTTCAAGACCGCATCCCGTGGAGGCGACCTCTGATGCGCCGCACCGTGACCGCGCTCGCCCTCGTCATCGGCACGTTCGCTCTGGTGGCCGCCGCGGCGGCGCAGGCACCGCGCGCGCTCGTCGTGCAAACGGCCACGGAGCCGCCCGGCCTCGACCTCACGGCCACGCCGGCCTCGGCCACCGCGGCCGTGGTCCTCTACAACATCCAGGAGTGCCTGGTGAAGGTGGACGCCCACGGCAAGATCGTGCCGTGGCTGGCCGAGCGCTGGCACACCGCGGACAACCGCAACTACACCTTCTTCTTGAAGAAGGGCGTGCGCTTCCACAACGGCCGGGAGCTGAAGGCCGCCGACGTCAAGTTCGTCATCGAGCGCGCGATGAACCCCGAGACGAAGCATCCGTACCCGCAGTACTACGCGGCCATCGGCGACATCATCGTGAAGGACGATTACACCATCACGTTCTCGCTCAAGGCGCCCACGGCGAACTTCCTGCTCAACCTGGCGCGGCAGGGCTCGGTGATCTACCCGCGCGAGGCCGTCGACACGCTCAAGTCGGCGCCCGTCGGCACCGGCCCGTTCATGCTGGCGGACTGGGTGCGCGGCGATCGCATCGTGCTGAAGCGCTACGCCGACTATCACGCCAAGGGACTGCCGAAGCTGGATCAGGTGACCTTCCGGTTCATTCCCGATCCCAACGCGGCGCTGGCGGCGCTCAAGGCGGGGGACATCGACGCCTCGCTGTTCGGCCTCGGCCCCGAGCACGTGGCCGACATCAAGAAGGATGGCCGCTTCGAGGTCACCATCGGCGAGACCACCAACGATGTGATCATGGCCATGAACAACTCCCGCAAGCCGTTCACCGACGTCCGCGTGCGGCGCGCGATGACCTACGCGATCAACAAGCCGGACGTGGTGAAGCTCGCGATGTTCGGCATGGGCCGCGTCATCGGCTCCAACGTCGACCCGCTGAATCCCTACTTCGTGGACCTCGCCGGGGCCATGCCCTACGACCCGGCGCGGGCCAAGAAGCTCCTGGCCGAGGCCGGCTACCCGGACGGCTTCGAGACGGTGCTCAAGGTGGCCCCGCAGTATTACTACACGGTCCGCGCCGGCGAGGTCATCGTGGACCAGCTGGCCAGGGTCGGCGTGAAGGTGAAGATCGAGCAGATCGAGTGGGGGCAATGGCTCTCACGCGTGTGGAAGGAAGCCGACTACGACCTGACCATCATCGGGCACGCCGAGGCGTGGGACCTCGCCAACTACGCCAACCCGAAATACTACTATCGGTACGACAGCCCCAGGTTCCAGGAGCTCTTCAAGAAGTCCGAGGTCACCCTCGACGACAAGGCCCGCCGCGAGCAATACGCGCAGCTGCAGAAGATGCAGGTCGAGGATGCGCCGGTGGTCTTCCTGTTCATCCATCCGCGGCTCGTGGTGGCCAAGAAAGGCGTGACCGGCTTCTGGAAGGACCTGCCGATCCCGTCCGCCGATCTGTCGGAAGTGGGCTGGTCGACGCCGCGATAGCCGCGCCGCCGCGCCGGTGAAGCGGTACGTCCTCCGGAGGGTCGCGGCCTTCGCCGTGACCCTTCTTTTTGTCTCCGCCCTCGTCTTCGTCGTCGTCCGCGTCCTGCCGGGCGATCCCGCCGAGCTGATCCTCGGCGTCGAACGCAATCCGGAGACGCTCGAGCGGCTGCGTCGATCGCTCGGCCTCGACCGGCCGCTCCCGGTGCAGTACGTGGAGTGGCTGGCCGGCGCCGTGCGCGGCGACCTCGGCACGTCGATCCAGTACGACGTGCCGGTGGGCCGTCTGATCGCGAGCCGGCTGCCCGTCACGCTGCCGCTGACCTTGCTCGCGGCCGGCTTCATGATCGCTGTGGCCGTCCCGCTCGGCGTCTACGCGGCGACGCGCTACCGCCGCACCGCCGATTACCTCGCGATGGTCGTCTCCCAGCTCGGCATCGCGGTGCCGTCGTTCTGGTCGGGCCTGCTGCTGATCCTGTTCTTCTCGGTTCATCTCGGCTGGTTCCGCTCCGGCGGCTTCGAGGGCTGGACGTCGGGCGTCTGGCCCGGCGTGAAGTCGCTGCTCCTGCCCGCGCTCGCCCTCGGCCTCTTCCAGGCGGCCGTCCTCGTGCGTGCAACGCGCTCGGCCGTGCTCGACGTGATGCGCGAGGATTTCGTGCGCACGGCGCGCGCCAAGGGCCTGCCGGAGCGCCGGGTGATCGCGCTGCACACGCTGCGCAACGCGCTGATCCCGATCATCACGG
>JBIOXS010000019.1:0-49033 GCA_044869815.1 Candidatus Rokuibacteriota bacterium
GTGCGCGCGCGCACGGCGGCGACGACGACGCCCTCAGCGGAGCAGCGAGGCTTCATCGGCTTCGCGCTCGGCGACGGGCGCGGCGTTGAGGAAGCGCATCCCCTGCACGATGTACTGCAGGCCCGAGATGATGGTGAACGCCGCCGCCAGCCACATGAAGACGACCGCGCCCAGCTCCACGCGGAGGAACCGTCCCGTCAATCCCGCCAGCACGGTGAGGACCTGGAAGAAGGTTGCCGCCTTGCCGGCCCACGTCGGCCGCGGATAGATTCGCCCGCCGGCCATGTGGATGGCCAGCGCGCCGACGACCAGGATGATGTCGCGGCTGATCACGACGGCGGCGATCCAGAACGGCAGGGCCTTGAGCCACGTCAGCGTGACGAACGAGGAGATCAGCAGCAGCTTGTCGGCCATGGGATCGAGGAAGGCGCCGAGCCGGCTCTGGATGCCGCGATGCCGCGCCACGTAGCCGTCGAGCAAGTCCGTCAGCGCGGCCGCCGCGAACACCACCAGCGCGATCCCGGGCCGCCGGTAGACGAGCAGCGACACGAAGACAGGGATCAAGAGGATCCGCAATACAGTGAGCCAGTTCGCGAGCCCCATAGTGGAAGGCTTCAGTCTAGCACGCGCGCGACGGCTCCCTGTCCGGCCCGGTAGGCGCGGAGCGACGCGAGCACGGGCCCGGGCAGCTCCACCTCGAGCGCCACGTGCTCCGGACGATCGGTCCGTGCCACCACGCGCCCGCGCTCGTAGCAGAGCGCGAGGGCGGCGCCGTCGCCGTGCGGGATGTGCAGGGTGACGGGTCCGCCGGCAGGCAGCGCCGCCTCGATCGCGTCGAGCAGCGTGTCGACGCCGGCGCCGGTTGCCGCCGAGACGGCGACCGCATCGCGGCGGCCGGCGAAGGCGGCGATGGCCTGGCCGTTCTCGAGCCGGTCCATCTTGTTCAGCGCGAGCACGGTCGGGCGATCGGCGACGTCGAGCTCGCGCAGCAGCGCGTCGACGGCGGCCATGTGCTCCTCCAGCGCGGGGTGCGAGGCGTCGACCACGTGCACGAGCACGTCCGCCTCCGCCAGCTCCTCGAGCGTCGCGCGAAACGCGGCCACGAGCTCGTGCGGCAGCTTGCGGATGAAGCCGACGGTGTCGGTCAGGATGAACGGCCTCCGGCCCGGCAGTGCCAAAAGGCGGGCGGCGGGATCGAGCGTCACGAACAGCCGGTCGGCGGCCGTGAAGTGCGAGCCCGTGAGGCGGTTGAGCAGCGTGGTCTTGCCCGCGTTGGTGTAGCCGACGAGGGCGACCACCGGCGCGCCCGTGCGCCGGCGGCCCTGCCGCATGAGCCGCCGGTGCGCCTGCACGCCTTCCAGCTCGCGTCGCAGCTGCATGACGCGACGCCGGATGACCCGGCGGTCCGATTCGAGCTGCGTCTCACCGGGTCCGCGGGTCCCGATACCGCCGCCGAGGCGCTCGAGGTGCTTCCACTGCCCGACCAGTCGCGGCAGCAGGTACGTCAGCTGCGCGAGCTCGACCTGCAGCTTGCCCTCGGCCGTGCGCGCGCGCTGCGCGAAGATGTCGAGGATCAGGGCCGTGCGATCGATGACGTGGATGCCGAGCGCCTCGGTGAGGTTGCGCTCCTGGATCGGCGTCAGCGCGTCGTCGGAGATGAAGAGGTTCATCCCGCCCGCACGCGCGGCCTCGGCCATCTCGTCGACCTTGCCGCGACCGAAGTAGAGGGACGGCGTCGGCGCCGCTCGCTCCTGCACGACACGACCGCCGACGGCGGCGCCGGCGGCGGTGGCGAGCCCGGCGAGCTCCTCGAGCGATTCCTCCACGTCCGCGCGTCGCTGCGACGACCGCTTCACCGCCGCCAGCATCGCGCGCTCCTTCGCGTGCCGCCGCACCTCGTGACCGTTGCCATGGCCGTTGCGACTCACTCGATACACCCCTCCTGCTTGAGTCTCGCCTCGATGGCCGCGGCCACCGCCGCCGCCTCCCCGTCGAACGCGTCGACGTCGATCCACGCGAGCGCGGGCTCGCGTGCGAACCACGTCAGCTGCCGCCGCGCGTAGCGGACCGTATCGCGCTGCATCCGCCGCAGCGCCTCGACGCGGTCGAGGTCGCCCCGCGCAACGGCCACGAACTCGCGATACCCGATCGACGACAGCGCCCGCAGCCGCCGATCGTACCCCCTGGCCAGCAGCGCGCGCACCTCGTCTTCGAGGCCGGCCGCCGCCATCCGGGCCGCGCGCGCGCGCAGCCGGTCGGCCAGCGCCGTCCGGTGCATCGTCAATCCCACGTACACCACGGCCCAATCGGGCTGGGCGGTGGCCCACCGCGTCTGCGCGCCGGCATTGCCGCCACGGACCCGCTCCAGCGCGCGGATGACGCGCACGTGATCGTGCGGATGCAGGCCGCGGGCCAGCGCGGGCGCCACTGCCGCGAGGCGCGCGTGCAAGGCGGCGCGGCCCTCGCGGCCGGAGACGGCCATGAGCTCGGCCCGGTAGGCGGGATCCGCCGGCACGGCGGGATCGAGGCCGCGCAGCAACGCCCGGATGTACAAGCCGGTGCCGCCGACCACGGCCGGCAAGCGGCCGCGGGCGTGGATGTCCGCGATGAGGGCCCGGGCGGACGTCGCGAAGCGCGCGGCGTCGAACGTCTGGTCGGGGTCGACGACATCGATCAGGTGGTGCGGGACGGCGGCGCGCTCGGCCGCCGTCGGCTTGCCGGTGGCGACGTCCATGCCGCGGTAGACCTGGCGCGAGTCGGCGCTGACCACCTCCATCGGCACGCGGTCGGCCAGCGCCACCGCAGCGGCCGTCTTGCCCACTCCCGTGGGGCCGGCGATCACGAGCAGCGGAAGCTGAGATGGGTCGTGGCTGCGCATCGCCTTGAGTCTACGCCCGCCCGATTACCAGGTGCGCTTCAGCTCGCGGCGGATGTCGTGCATCGAGACGCGGCTCACGATGGGGCGCCCGTGCGGACAGAAATACGGCGTCCGTGTCCGAGCGAGGTCGCCGACGAGGCGCTCCATCTCCTCGCGCGCAAGCGGGGTGTCGGCCTTGATCGCGGCGCGGCACGCCACGAAGGCCAGGGCGCGGTCGATGGCCGGCGCCCCGGCCTTGGGGCCACCGAGCTCGTCGACGGCGGCTTCGAGCAGCCGTCGCGGCTCGTCGCCCTTGAGCAGGGTCGGCACGGCCGTGAGGACGACCGCACCGCCGGCGGCGATGTCGAAGCCGAAGCCGAGGCGCTCCAGCGGCGCGCGCCAGCGCTCGAGCAGCGCGCGCGCGGCGGGTGCCAGCTCGATCGGCTCGGGAAAGAGCAGCGCCTGCGACGGCGCGCCGCCGGAGGCCAGCTCCGCCTCCAGCCGCTCGAAGAGGACGCGCTCGTGGACGACGTGCTGATCGAGGAAGAAGACCTCGTCGTCGGTGGTGGCGACGATGAACGTGTCCTGCACCTGTCCCAGCACGCGCCCGAAGCGGACGGCCTTCGTGTACGGCGCCGCCGTCTCGGCGAAGAGCGCGCTCTGCGTCCCGGTGGCCGGGGCCTCGGCGCTCGCCGGCCCCGCCTCGCTCGTCCAGTCGACGGCGGTCGGAGCGGACGTCGGACGCTGGAGCGCGTCGTGCAACGCGGCCACGAGCATCTCCTGCACGAGGCGCGGGTGACGGAAGCGCACCCAGGCCTTGGTGGGATGCACGTTGGCGTCGACGTCGGTCGCCGGCAGCTCGACGGCGAGCACGACCAGCGGGAAGCGGTCGCGTGCGAGGATCGGACGGTAGGCGGCGAGCACCGCCTGGAGCAGCGCGGGATCGCGGACCGGACGTCGGTTGACGACGACGATCACGTCGTCCCGCCCGCCGCGCGTCACGTCCGGCGGGCTCGCATGGCCGCGCACGCGCACGCCGTGCTCGTCGCGGCTCACCGTCAGCAGCCGCCCGGCCAGGTCCCAACCCCAGAGCGCGCCGATCCGCTCCTTCAGCGTCGCGGCCGCCGGCGCCGTCAGCACCGGCCGCCCGTTGCTGGTGACCCGCAGCTGCACCTCGGGGTGCGCCAGCGCGAGCTGGCTGAGCGCGCGCAGCGTGGCCGACAGCTCCGTCGCCGCGGATTTCAGGAACTTGAGTCGCGCCGGCGTGTTGAAGAAGAGGTCGCGCACCTCGACCGTGGTGCCGGCGTCCGACGGCACGCCGATCCGCTGGATCACCGCCCCGCCCTCGCCGCCGAGCCGCAACCCCTCGGAGCTGCCACCGCGCGCGCGGCTGGTGACCGTGAACCGCGAGACCGCGCAGATGGCGGCCAGGGCCTCGCCGCGGAAACCGAGGGTGGCGATGGCGTCCAGGTCCTCGTCCGTCGCCAGCTTCGACGTCGCGTGGCGCTCGAGCGCCAGCGGCAGCTCCTCGGCGCTCATGCCGACGCCGTCGTCGCTGACGCGGACGAGCGCGGCGCCGCCATCGCGGAGGTCGACGGCGATGGCGGTGGCGCCGGCGTCGAGGGCGTTCTCCACGAGCTCCTTCACGGCGGAGGCCGGCCGCTCGACGACCTCGCCGGCGGCGATCTTGTTGACGAGCGCGTCGGGCAGGCGCCGAATGCGGCTCAGCGCGACCGCTCCTGCTGCCACTTCGCGAGGAGATTCAGCGCCTCGATCGGCGTGACGTGCGTCAGGTCCAGCGCCGCGAGCTCCTCCGCCAGCGGATCGGCGGCGGGCGCGAAGAGCCCGAGCTGCACGGCGTCGCTCACGTCCGCCGTCGCCTGGCCCTGCTCCTCGAAGCGCGCGAGCAGCGCCTTGGCGCGCGCGATCACCGGCAGCGGCAGCCCGGCCAGCCGCGCGACCTGGATGCCGTACGAGCGATCGGTGCCCCCCGGTCGCACCTTGTGCAGGAAGACGATCTCGTCGTTCCACTCGCGCACAGCCACGTGGAAGTTCCGCACGCCGCCGAGCCGCCCCGCCAGCTGCGTCAGCTCGTGGAAGTGCGTGGCGAAGAGCACCTTGGCGCCGGGCGCCCGATCGTGCAGCGCCTCCACCACCGCCCACGCGATGGCGAGGCCGTCGAAGGTCGAGGTGCCGCGGCCGACCTCGTCGAGCAGGACGAGGCTGCGCGCCGTCACGTTGTTCAGGATGCTCGCCGTCTCCACCATCTCGACGAGGAACGTCGACTGACCGCGCGCGAGGTTGTCCTGCGCGCCGACGCGCGTGAAGATCCGGTCGACGACGCCGATGCGGGCCGAGCGCGCGGGGACGAACGCGCCCATCTGCGCCAGGATCACGATGTGGCCGGTCTGGCGCAGATAGACGGATTTGCCGGCCATGTTCGGCCCCGTGAGGATGACGATCCGCGCCTCCGCGCCGAGCGAGAGATCGTTGGGCATCACCGGCGCCGCCGCCCGCGCCTCCAGCACGGGATGGCGTCCCTCCACGATCTCGAGGACGTCGCTCTCGTCCACCGCCGGACGGACGTGGCCGCGCGCGTGGGCCACCTCGGCCAGGGCGGCCAGCACGTCGAGGAGGGCCAGGGCGCGCGCGGTGGCGAGCAGCGGCGCGGCTTCCGCCGCCACGCGGCCGCGCACGTCCTCGAAGAGCTGCTGCTCGAGCCGCCGGCGTCGCTCCTCGGCGCCGAGGACCTTGCCCTCGTATTCCTTGAGCTCCCTGGTCACGTACCGCTCGGCGCCGGTCAGCGTCTGGCGCCGCACGTACTCGGCCGGCACGCGGGCGGATTGCGCGTGGCTCACCTCGATGCCGTAGCCGAAGATGCGGTTGAAGCGGACGCGCAGGCTCGACAGCCCCGTCCGCGCGCGCTCGCGCTCCTCGAGGCCCGCGATCCAGCGGCGCGCCTCGGCGGCATCGCTGGCGAGCCCGGCCAGCGCCTCGCTCCAGCTCTCGCGGATCACGCCGCCGTCGCTCAGCGTGGCCGGCGGCTCGTCGACGAGCGCGGCGGCGAGCAGCTGCCGGACGGCGGCGAGGTCGGCGACCGCTTCTCGCGCGCCGGCGAGGAGTGGCGCCGCCAGGCCGGCCGTCACCATGCGAACGGCGTCGAGCGGTCCCAGGCAGCCGCGCAGCGCGACGAGGTCGCGCGCGTGCGCCACGCCGAGCGTGGCGCGGCTGGCCAGTCGCTCGAGGTCGCCGACGCCGCGCAGCAGCCCGCGAAGCCGCGCGCGCGTCTCGGGGGCCTCGACCAGGAGCTCGATGGCGACCTGTCGGTCGGCGATGCGCGCCGAGTCGCGCAGCGGCTGGAGGAGCCACTGCCGCAGGAGCCGCGCGCCCATCGGCGTCACCGTCTCGTTCACGCTGGCGAAGAGCCCGTCGCGGCTCCCGCCGCCGCCGTCCAGCAGCTCGAGCGTGGTGATCGCGATCTCGTCGAGCGTCATGCACTCGGCGGCGACCAGCCGCGACAGGCGCGCCAGATGGCCGAGGCGCTCGCCTTGTGTCGCGCGGAGGTAGGCCAGCGCGGCGGTCGCCGCCGCCAGGCCCGCCGTGAGATCGCCGACGCCGAAGGCCTCGAGGGTGGTGACGCCGAAGTGCGCGCACAGGTCGGCGGCGGCACGACGCGCGCTGAAGATCGACGGGTCGGCGAACGTGAGCGCGGCGCCCGTCGCCTGAAGCCGCGAGAGCAGCTCGCCGCCACCCCGCAGCGTCTCGGGCACGAGGATCTCGCTCGGCCGTCTGAGCAGCGCCGCCGGCAGCACGCCGCCGGCGCCGTCCGCGTCCTCGCCCACGCAGAACTCACCGGTGGAGACGTCGAGCAGTGCGACGCCGATGGCGGCACCGATCGGTGCCAGCGCGAGCAGGTAATTGTTGGCGCCGCCGGCGAGATAGGCGGTGTCGGTGAGCGTGCCGGGCGTCACGACGCGCACGACGTCGCGGCGCAACAGCTTCTTGCCCTTGCCCGGCGCCTCCAGCTGCTCGCAGATCGCGATCTTCTGGCCGGCCTGCACCAGCCGGGCGATGTAGCCCTCGGCGGCGTGATGCGGGATGCCGGCCATCGGGACCGACTGCCGCGCGGTCAGCGTGATCGACAGCAGGCGCGCCCCCAGCTCGGCGTCCTCGGCGAAGAGCTCGTAGAAGTCGCCGAGGCGGAACAGCAGGAGGTGGTCGGGATACCGCCGCTTCAGGTCGCCGTACTGCTGCATCATCGGCGTGGCGGCGCCGGCAGCGCCGTCAGTCATGCACGCGTCCTCGCAGCCGCTCCCACGTGGTGGCGAGCTCCTCGGGCAGCACACGCACCTCGCCGAGCACGGTCATGAAGTTGTGATCGCCGGTCCACCGCGGCACCACGTGCACGTGCAGATGATCGGCGATTCCGGCGCCGGCAACGCGCCCCTCGTTCAGCCCGATGTTGAAGGCCTCGGCGCGGTACTCGGCCGACAGCGCCGCGGCCGCCCGCTGGGCCAGCCGCATCGCCTCGGCGAGCTCGTCGGGTCGGGCGTCGAGGAAGGACCCCACGTGACGGTTGAGCACGGCCATGAGGTGGCCCGGCGCGTAGGGAAAGGCGTTGAGGATCAGAAACGCATGCTCGCCGCGGTCGAGGACGAGCGAGGTACGGTCGTCGTCCCCGTCCCGGGCGCGGCAGAAGACGCAACCGTCGACCGGCGCGGACCCCCTTATGTACGGCATGCGCCACGGCGCCCACAGGCGCTTGATGGCGCCGGGCTCCGCGTCACGCGTTGACGAGCTCTCGCAGTCGCTTGCCGACTTTGAAGAACGGAACCCGCTTCTGAGGCACGTCGACGGCGGAGCCTGTCTTCGGGTTCCGGCCCTTGCGGGAGTTCCGGTGGCGGATCCGGAAGCTGCCGAATCCTCGCAACTCGACCTTGTCCCCTTTGGCGAGGGCGTCGGTGATGTTGTCGAAGACAGTGTTGACGATGGTCTCGGTCTCTTTCTTGGTCAGATTCGAGAGCTTCGAGACTTCGTCAATGAGGTCGGCTTTCGTCATCGTCGTCGATCCCCCGCAGGCGAAACTAGCACGCTCTGAAAAAGAATGTCAACGGGAATAAGGAGTTAGAGACCATGCCGTCGCGCGGGGCGCGCGGCGCCAAAACCATAAGCGTCATGCCGACTTGCGCGTTCGGCCCGTCGCCGACTCTCGATTCAATCCACGCCGCCACGACCATGATTACAGTAGCTTGAGCCTCTTCGACTGAGGCGCTCCTTGAAAGGAGCGCTGCTTGCGCCGGCGCTCAGTCCATGAGGTAGAGCGGCGTCTTGAGCATCGGAAGCTGCGTCGGCAGGAGCATGGTCGGCACTGTGAGACCGAGCTCGTTGCGGATCAGGTCAATGATGGAGAAGCGGCGCCGCGCCCGCTCGACCGGCGGCGGCGTGGGCAAGTTCGCCAGCTTGGCGGCGGCGTTGACGGCCTCCTCCAGACCGCCCAGGGCGTCGATCATCTTGAGGGCCAGCGCCTGGGTGCCCGAGAACACGCGGCCGTCGGCGAACTGCACCACGGCGCTCCGGTCGAGCTTGCGACCCTTGGCCACGGCTTCGATGAACTGCCCGTGCACGTCGTCGAGCAGCGACTGGATCACCCGCCGCTCCTCGGGGGTCAGCGGTCGCGAGAAATTGCCGAGATCCTTGAACTGGCCGGCCTTCACGACCACGTAGTCGACGCCGACCTTCTTCATGAGCGCGTCGACGTTGGCCATCTGCATGATCACGCCGATGGAGCCGGTGAGCGATCCGGGGTTGGCGTAGATCTGGTCGGCAGCGACGGCCACGTAATAGCCGCCGGAGGCCGCCACCGAGCCGAGCGAGGCCACCACGGGCTTGCCGGCCTGCCGCACGCGCAGCAGCGCGTCGTGGACCTCCTGGGTCGGGCCCACCACCCCGCCCGGACTGTTGATGCGGATCACCACCGCCTTGACGCTCGGATTGTCGCGGTAGTGGCGCAGCTCGCGCACGAGATCATCGGTCTCGGCGATGAGCCCCTCGAGCTCCACGATGGCCACGCGCGGCCCGAAGAGCGCCGCGCCGCCGCCGTCGCGGCTGCGGCCCATCGACGTCCCGAAGACCAGGAACAGCGCAGCCACGCCGATGAAGACCAGCACGGTGGCCACGACGACCGTCAGGCGACGGCCCATCTACTTGTTCATCGTCTTATTCATCGTCGTCGTAGTCGTAGTCACGACTCTTGCCGCGCTTGCCCTTGCGGCCACCGCCTCGGGCGTCATCGACCTCGGGCGGCGGGGCGATCGCATGAGCCAGCTCTTTCAAGCTGAGGCCGATGCGGCGCTCGTGCGGATCGACACGGATGACCAGGAGCGTCAGCTCGTCGCCGACGTTGACCATCTCGGCCGGCGTGCCGATCGGCCGGTGCGACATCTGCGAGATGTGGAGCAGCCCGTCGACGCCCGGCTCGAGCTCGATGAACGCGCCGAAGTCGGTGAGCCGCACCACCTTGCCGGTCACCCGCGAGCCCATCGGATACCGCTGCGAGACGGTGGTCCACGGATCGGGCTGGATCTGCTTGAGCCCCAGCGAGATCCGCTTGTTCTCCCGGTCGAGATTGAGGATCTGCGTGTCGATGTCCTGGCCCTTCTTCAGCACCTCGGACGGATGGCCGACGTTGCGCGTCCACGACATGTCGGAGATGTGGAGCAGGCCGTCGACGCCCGGCTCGAGCTCGATGAAGGCGCCGAAGTCGGTGAGATTGCGCACCTTGCCCGACACGCGGGTGCCGGGCTTGTAGCGCTCCTCGATGGTCGCCCACGGGTCGGGCTCGACCTGTTTCATGCCGAGCGAGATGCGCTTGGCGGTGCGGTTCACGTCGAGGACGATCACGTCCACCTCGTCGCCGACATTGACCAGCTTGGACGGATGGCGCACGCGCCGCGTCCAGGACATCTCGGAGACGTGGACGAGCCCCTCGACCCCCGGCTCGAGCTCGACGAAGGCGCCATAGTTCGTGAGGCTCACCACGCGGCCGCGCGTCTTGGTGCCCGGCGAGAAGCGCGTCTCCACCGTCTCCCACGGGTCGTTCGACTTCTGCTTGTAGCCGAGCGACACGCGCCCGCTCTCGCGGTCGAAGTGGAGCACCACGACCTCGACCTGGTCGCCCACCTGGAAGATCTCGGACGGATGTCCGACGCGTCCCCAGGACATGTCGGTGACGTGGAGCAGGCCATCGATCCCACCCAGATCGATGAAGGCGCCATAGTCAGTGATGTTCTTCACGGTGCCGGTCAGGACCATGCCCTCGCTGAGCACCTCGAGCGTGTGCTTCTTCTTCTCCTCGCGCTCTTCCTCGAGGACGGAGCGCCGGGACAAGACCACGTTGCCGCGGCGACGGTTCAGCTTGATGACCTTCGCCCGGATCGTCTGTCCCACCATCGATCCCAGGTTCTTCACGGGACGCAGATCGACTTGCGAGCCGGGCAGGAACGCCTTCACCCCGACGTCGACGGCGAGGCCGCCCTTGACGACCTCCACCACGCGGCCCTCGACGGGCTGGGCCTTCTCGTACGCCTGCGTGATGGCATCCCACACCTTGATCTTGTCGGCCTTGTCCTTGGACAGGACGATGAGCCCCTCAGAGTCCTCCTTGGCCTCGAGGTAGACCTCGATCTCCTCGCCGACCTTGGGCAGGCCGCCGTGCCGGTGGAACTCCTCGATCGGGATCGCGCCCTCGCTCTTGTAGCCGACGTCGACCAGGACCTCGCTGGTGCCGACGTGCACCACGCGTCCGCGGACGACCTCGCCTTCCTCGAACTCACTGGTCGTGGTCCCTTCCTTGAACCAATCCTCCATGCGCTCCTCCGGTTCTGCGCCCTCCATGCGCGAACCGCCGAGGTGTCTTCGTTCATCCTTCGCCATAACCGCCAGGTCCTCCCCTCAGTGATTTGAAAGCTGCGCGATGGCCGCCATCATGTCGCGGCTCACCGAGTCGTAATATTCCTTCTTGTCGCCGCCCGCCGGACGGTGGAAGCGGAGCGGGGGCCCGAACGCCACCCTAACCTTAGCAGGCCTCGGAAATCGCTGCCCGCGTGGCCAGGCCCGTCCGCTGCCGCGCACGAACACCGGCACCACGGGCGCTCCGCTCAGTACCGCGAGCAGTGCTGCGCCCGGCCTGGGCTCGCGCAGGTGGCCTTCGGGCCCGCGCGTCCCTTCGGGAAACACGAGCAGCGCCCCGCCCTGCTGGAGCACTCGGAGGGCGACACGCAGCGCGCCCGCATCAGCGCCCTCGCGCCGCACCGGCCGCGCGTTGAGCGCGTGGATCAACCGCCCGAACCCGGGCACGGCGAACAGCTCCGCCTTCGCCAGAAAGGTGAGCTGCCGCGGGCACACGCCGCCGACGAGCGGCGGATCGAGCAGGCTCGAATGGTTCGCCACGAGCAGGACCGGGCCGTGGACCGGCACGTGCTCCGTTCCGCGCGCTTGCAGCCGGAACATCGCGCGCATGACCCCCAGCGCGATCAGCCGCATGACCGCGTAGAATCCGCTGTGCGCCGGCGCCGCCTGCCGCGCCTCGACGGCGCTGCGCATGCGCTCGACGACCTCCTCGACGCTGAGCTCGCTCGTGTCGATCTCCAGCGCGTCGGGCGCCTTCACGAGCGGCGCCAGCGCGCGAGTGGTGTCCTGGCGATCGCGGTCCTTGATGTCGTCGCGCACGGCGTCGAGATCGGCGCCGATGCCCTGCGCGGCCAGCTCGGCGTGCCGGCGGCGCGCCCGGCTCTCGAGCGACGCGGTGACGAAGAACTTCACGTCGGCCTGCGGGCACACGACCGTCCCCGTGTCGCGGCCCTCGAGCACCACCCCGCCCGGCTCGGCGGCGCGACGCTGCAGAGGCGTGACCTTGTCGCGCACCTCGCGACGCATGGACAGCGTCGAGGTCGCGTCGGCCACCGGCTCCGTGCGGATCTCCCGCGTGACGTCCTCGCCGTCGAGCAGCACGCGGCCGTTCACGAGCCGCACGTCGAGGGGCGCCAGGTGGCGCGCCAGCGCCGCCGGATCCTCGGCGGCCACGCCGGCGCGCAGGATGCTCAACGCGAGCGCGCGATACATCGCGCCGGTGGGAATCAGCTCGTAGCCGAGCCGCTCGGCGAGCAGCCGCGCCACCGTCGTCTTGCCGGCGCCGGCGGGGCCGTCGATCGTGATCACGAGGCCGCGCGGACCCATCAGGCGCTCACCGTCACCGTCGGCCCGCCGGCCAGCGTGTTCACGAGGTCCACGAACGTCGGGAACGAGGTCTGCACGCAGGCGACGTCCTCGATGACGGTCTCGCCGTCGGCGACGAGCCCCGCCACCGCCAGGGCCATGGCCACGCGATGATCACCACCGCTGGCGACATGCGCGCCGCGGAAGCGCTGCCCGCCCGGGATCACCATGCCGTCCGGCCGCTCGTCGATGCGGATGCCCATCTTGCCGAGCTCTCGCTTGACGGCGGCGATCCGATCGGACTCCTTCACGCGCAGCTCGGCGGCGTCGGTGATCTCGGTGGCGCCCCGCGCGGTCGCCGCGAGCACCACCAGCACCGGCACCTCATCGATGAGGCGCGGGATGAGCGCGCCCGCCACCAGCGTTCCGACGGGCTCGGCGCTCTCGACGGTCAGGGTCGCCATCAGCTCGCCCTCGGCCGCGCGATTGTTGGCGGCCGAACTGACCGGCACGTCCATCGCAGCGAGGACGTCGAGGAGGCCGGTGCGCGTGGGATTCACGCCGACGCCGGCGATGGTGACGCGCGCCTCGCGGACGAGCGCGCCGGCGACGAGCAGGAAGGCGGCCGAGGAAATATCGCCAGGCACCTGCACCGCTGTCGCGCAGAGCGGACCCGGGTGCAGCGTCACCCGCCGCTCGGCCTGCTCGAGCCGCGCGCCGAACGCCCGGAGCATGACCTCCGAGTGATCGCGGGACGGCGCGGGCTCGGTGACGGTGACGGGACCGTCGGCCCGGAGGCCGGCCAGCAGGATGGCCGACTTGACCTGCGCCGATGCGACCGGGCTGTCGTAGGCGATCGCGCGCGGCCGGTCGGCGCCGCGCACCGCCAGCGGCAAGCGCCCGCCGCCGGCGCGGCCGACGATGGTCGCGCCCATGCGCGCGAGCGGCTCCACCACGCGCTTCATCGGACGACGGCGGAGCGAGTCGTCGCCGGTGAGCAGCGTCCAGAACGGCTGGCCCGCCAGAAGGCCGATCAGCAGGCGCGCGGTCGTCCCGGAGTTGCCGCAGTCGACGATGTCGCTCGGCTCCGCGAGGCCGTGCAGACCGAGGCCCGCGATCCGGTAGTGTCCGGGCCCCTTCCGGGTGACCTCCACGCCCATCAGCTGGATGGCCGTCAGCGTGCGCAGACAATCCTCACCCTCGAGATAACCGTGCACCTCGGTCACGCCGTCCGCGAGCGCGCCCAGCAGCGCGGCGCGATGCGAGATGGACTTGTCTCCGGGCACCTCGACGGTGCCCGCGAGCCGCCGCACGGGTCGCACGCGGAAGTTCACGCGAGCGTCTCCCGCTGTGCCTTGAGCCGTGCGAGCAGCGCCGCGATGCGCTCGCGATCCGCGCTCGCGATCAACTCCGCGAACTCGTTCAGCGCCGCGCAGAACTCGACGAGCCCGCCGGCAACCTCGTCGCGGTTATCGAGCAGGATGTCCGTCCACATGGCCGGATCGGCGGCCGCGATGCGCGTGGTGTCCTTGAAGCCACGCGCGGCGAACGCCAGCGCGCTCGGCTCGAACCGCACGACCGCGTCCACCAGCATCCACGCGACGACGTGCGGCAGGTGGCTGATGGCCGCCACCATCCGATCGTGCGTGTCGGGATCGAGCGTGCTCACGCGCGCGCCCAGTGACTCCCAGAACGCGGTGACGCCCTTCACCGCGCGCGGCTCGGAGCCGTCGGTGGGCGTGACGATCACCGTCGCCCCCCGGAACAGATCCGCGCGCGCCTCGGCATAGCCGCTCTTCTCCGAGCCGGCCATCGGGTGGCTGCCGACGAAGCCGCGCGGGCCGGGCAGCCGCTCGGCCACGCGCACGATGCCGCGCTTCGTCGAGCCGACGTCGGTGATCAGCGCGGCCGGCGTCACCGCCTGCCATGTGTCTGCGAGCAGCTGAGCGTTGGCGAGCACGGTGGCCGCGAGCACCACGAGGTCCGCGTCGCGCACGCCGGTGGCGAGATCGGTGGTCACGCGATCCACGGCGCCCGCGCGCAGCGGCGCGTCCAGGCGCGCGCGGTCCCGGCCGATGCCGACGATCTCGCGCGCGGCGCCCTGGGCGCGCGCGGCGAGGGCGATGGAGCCGCCCAGGAGCCCGACGCCCACGATGGCCAGCCGCTGGATCACGCGGCCGGCTTCCCCAGGACGATCTTGAGCGCTTTCACGAGCCGCCGGTTCTCCTGCGGCGTGCCGACGGTGATCCGCAGGGCGGACTCCATGCCGAACGGCGTCATAGGGCGGACGATGACGCCTTCCTTGAGCAAGCGCTGGTAGATGTCGGAGGCGCTGCGCCCGACGTCGACGAGGATGAAGTTCGCGCGCGACGGCACGTACTTCACCCCGAGGTTGTTGAACTCGTCGTAGAGATAGTGACGGCCGGCCTCGATCATGCGCACGCACTCGAGCACGTGGCTCTCGTCCTCGAGGGCGGCCAGGGCCGCCACCTGGGCCAGCGAGTTCACGTTGAAGGGCTGGCGGATCCGGTTCATGAGCGCGACGGCATCGGCGTCCGCGACCCCGTAGCCGACGCGGAGGCCGGCCAGGCTGGCGGCCTTGGAAAACGTCCGCAGCACGATGACCTTCCGGCCTTGCTTGACGTAGTCCATCGCGTCGGGAAAGTCGGTGCCCATGGCGAATTCGATGTACGCCTCGTCGAAGATGACGATCGTCCGATCGGGCACCCGCGCCATGAACGCCTCCACCTCGTCGGCGGTGACGATGGTGGCCGTGGGATTGTTCGGATTGGCGATGAACACCATCTTGGTCATCGGCGTGATCGCGCGCGCCATTGCTTCCAGGTCGAGGCGATAGTCCTTCAGCATGACCATGACCCGGATGCCGCCCGCCGCCTGTACGATCATCGGATAGACGACGAAGGACGGGTGCGGGACGATCGCCTCGTCACCCGGCTTGAGAAAGGTGCGCACGGCGAGCTCGATTAGCTCGTTGCTGCCGTTGCCGACGAAGACCTGGTCCTGGGCGAAGTCGTGCTTCTTGGCGAGCGCCTGCCGGAGATAGAAGCCGCTGCCGTCGGGGTAGCGGTTCAGGCTGCCGAGGGCGGAGGCGATCGCCCGCTGCACACGCTCCGAGGGCGGCAGCGGATTTTCGTTCGACGCCAGCTTGATGGCGTCGTGCACGCCGAACTCGCGCTCCAGCTCCTCGATCGGCTTGCCCGGCTCGTAGGGCGCGATGCCCAGGATGTGGGTGTTCGCCAGCGACTCCCACTGCGTGTGCATGCTCTCTCCTTGCTCTATCCCGCCGGGTACGAGCCGAGGATCTTGAGATAGATGGTGCGCTCGGCGATCTCGCGGAGCGCGGCGGCGACGTTGGGCGTGTCCCGGTGGCCCTCGACGTCGACGAAGATCACGTACTCCCACGCCCGGCTCTTGGCCGGCCGCGACTCGATCTTCGTCAGGTTGATCCCGTTGGCGACGATGGGCTCCAGGATCCGGTACAGCGCCCCGGGCACGTTGCGCATGGCGAAGAGCACGGAGGTCTTGTCGCGGCCACTGGCGCCGATCGGCTGCCGTCCGATCACGAGGAACCGCGTGGCGTTGTGCCGGTTGTCCTCGATGCGCTCGCGCAACACCGGCACGCCGTACAGCTCGCCGGCGAGCGCGGAGGCGATGCCGGCCAGGCTGGGGTCGGCGGCCGCCATCTCGACGGCGGCGGCCGTGGACGACGTCTCCTCCGTCGGCACGTCGGGCAAGTGCTGGGCGAGCCAGCCGCGGCACTGCGCCAGCCCTTGCGGGTGCGACAGCACGCGCTTGACCTCGGCGAGGCTGCCCGCGCGCGAGAGCAGATGCTGCGCGATCTCCAGATAGGCCTCGCCGCAGATCAGCGCGTCGGACTCGACGAGCCGATCGAGGGTGACGTTGACGGCGCCCTCGGTGCTGTTCTCGACGGGCACCACGCCGAAGGCGGCACGCCCGCGCTCGACCTCCTCGAAGACGTCGCTGATGCCACGCGTGGGCTTGAGCTGGGCGGCGGCGCCGAAGCGCTCGCGCGCCGCCTGATGCGTGAAGGTCGCCTGCGGGCCGAGATACGCGACGGCCAGCGGCTCCTCGAGCGCACGGCAGCTGGAGAGAATCTCCCGCCAGATCGCCCGCACGGCGTCGGCGGGCATCGGACCCGCGTTCAGCTCGGCAAGACGACGCAGAATGGCCGCTTCACGCTCCGGGACATACGACGGCACTTCCTGCCGTCGTTTGAGGTCTCCGATCTGAAGGGCGGCCTCGGCGCGCTGGTTGAGGAGGTTGAGGATTTGGTTGTCTAGCTCGTTGATCCTGGTCCGCCAGTCGGCCAGGTCCATAAAGACTCCTGCTCATCACGATCTTCGAGAATACCGGGCATTATATGCCGATGTCTTCGCGCGGCGCAACGGCGCGAAAGATTTGGTACCGTCTGGGCCATGCCGCCTGACGCTCGTCGTCGCGTGGAACCCGACGATCTGACCCGACTGCACGCGGTCGTCGACCCGCAGATCTCGCCCGACGGAAGGCGCGTCGCGTTCGTGCTCAGCACCGCGTCCGAGGAGCGCGACGAATACCTGTCCAACGTCTGGGTGGTGGCCATCGACGGCGGCGAGCCGCATCGCTTCACCACCGGCGCCACGCGCGACACGCACCCGCGGTGGTCGCCGGACGGTCGGTGGCTCGCGTTCGTGTCGGACCGCGGGGCCAAGAAGAAAGCGCAGCTCTACGCCATGCCCGCGGACGGCGGCGAAGCGGTGGCGCTGACCGACCTCCCGAACGGCGTGTCGGCGGCGTGGGGCCTCGCGTGGTCGCCCGACTCCACGCGACTCGCCTTCGTCGCGCGTGTGGGCGGCTGGCAGGAGCCCGAGCGCCAGGAGGACCGCGGCAAGTCGCGTCCCGCCTACATCGTCAGTACGCTCAAGTATCGCTTCGAGGCGATCGGCTACACGTACGACCGGCGGCCCCACATCTTCGTGATTCCCGTTGCCGGCGGCCCCGCGGTGCAGATCACCGACGGCGACGTCCCCGACGTGTGGCCCACGTGGTCGCCCGACGGCCGGCGCATCGCCTTCGTCGCCGAGCGCCACGACACGCGCGACACCGACGTGAATGACGCGATCTACGAGGTGGCTGCCGAGGGCGGCGACGTCCGGCGCGTCAGCCCCTCGCTCGGCCCGATGTGGGCGCCCGCCTATGCGCCCGACGGCCGCGCCATCGCGCACGCCGGCATGCCCGTGGCGCAGGATGGCTACAACTTCCTCGTCTACCTGCAGCCGGCTGACGGCGGGGAGCGCGTCGCCCTCACCGAGCGCCTCGATCGACCGCTGTGGGAGTTCGTCCCGCCGGCGTGGTCGCCCGACGGCGAGTGGATTCTCTTCGTCGGCCGGCACGAAGGCACGTGCCCTCTCTACCGCGTCCGCGCGAAGGGTGGCGACGCCCCGGTGCCCATCGTGGCGGGCCGTCGAGTCGTGCAGGGCTTCTCGGTCGCGCGGGAGACCGGCGCCATCGCCTTTACCGCGATCGATCCGACGTTTCCGCCAGAGCTGTTCGTCTGCAACGCCGATGGCTCCGGCGAACGCGGGCTCACGCACGTGAACGACGCCTGGTGCGCGCAGGTCGAGCGCTCGTCGCCGGAGCGCTTCCGATTCCACCGTGCGGGCTTCGACATCGACACGTGGGTGCTGAAGCCGGTCCCATTCGACGCGAGCCGTCGCCATCCGGGCCTGCTGTGGATCCACGGCGGGCCGCATCGCGAGTTCAGTGACGGGTTCTGGCTCGAGGCCCAGATCGCGGCCGCCGCCGGCTTCACCGTGATTTACGTCAACCCGCGCGGCAGCCAGGGCTATGGCGAGCGCTTCAGTCGTGCCGTCGTCGGCGACTGGGGCGGCGGCGACTTCGAGGACCTGATGGCCGGCGTCGACGAGGCGCTCCGCCGGTTTCCGTGGATCGACGGCGACCGCCTCGGCGTCATCGGGGTCAGCTACGGCGGGTTCATGACGAGCTGGGTCGTCGGCCACACCGACCGCTTCAAGGCGGCCTGCTCGGAGGCGGGCATCCACAACGTCGCTACCCAGGTGGGCACCAGCGACATCGGCTGGCACTGGACCATCAACGAGCAGGGCGGCGTGCCGCCGTGGGAGGACGTCGCGCGCTACGTCCAGCGCTCGCCGGTCACCTATGCCGACAAGATCCACACGCCGCTGCTGCTCGTGCACGGCGAGTCGGACCTGCGCTGCAACATCATCGAGAGCGAGCAGATGTTCGTCGCGCTGAAACGGCTCGGCCGCACGGTCACCTTCGTGCGGATGCCCGACGCTGGGCACGGATTCGGCTTCCTCGGTCGTCCCCGCCAGCGCCTGGAGCGATATCGCATCATCCTCGAGTGGTTTGCGAAGTACCTGCAGCCAGGGGCGTGACGCGCGGGTCCACCGTCAGTGGCCGGCGGCCGCGCGGAGTGCCGACAGCTCCCGCGGTGTCAGCGCGCGGTGCGCGCCGCGCGGCAGATCACCGAGGGTGACCGGACCGAACGCCACGCGCCGCAGCCGGCGCACGGGGTGGCCCAGCGCCTCGCAGTAGCGCTTCACCTCGTGCTTGCGGCCCTCGGTGAACGTGAGGCGTAGCAGAGTGGTGCCGCCGACGGCGCGCAACAACTCCACCGCAGCCGGGGCCGCCCGGCCGTCTTCCAGCATCACGCCGCGCCGCCAGCGTGCGAGGTCGCCCGGCGTCACTCCGCCCCGCACCTCGGCTTCGTAGACACGCGGCAGTCCGTAGCGCGGGTGCAGGAGGCGATGTGTGAGGTCGCCGTCGTTCGTCATGAGCAGCACGCCCTCGACGTCCCAGTCGAGCCGTCCGACCGGATAGAGCCGCGCGCCGACGTCGCGCACCAGATCGGCCACGGTCGGTCGACCGCGCGGATCGCTGACGGTGGTGACGTAGCCGTCCGGCTTGTGGAGGAGGAGGTAGCGCTTGCGCTCGGCCTGCGGCAGCGGCGTGCCGCGCAGGGCGACGATGTCGACGTCCGGATCGGCCAGGGTGGCGAGATCGCGGGTGACCACGCCGTTGATGCTGACGTGGCCCTCGGCGATGAGGCGATCAGCTCCCCGCCGGCTGCTCAGCCCCGCTTGCGCCAGGATCTTGTTGAGCCTCAGCTTCGGCATGCTCTTCCTCGGCCCCCGCCATGACCGGGATGACCAGCTCGCCCTCGATCTTGGGCAGGTCGCCGACGTCACGCAGGCCGAAGGCGATCAGGAACTCGCGCGTCGTCTCGTAGACGAACGGGCGGCCCGGCGCCTCCTTGCGACCGGCGATGCGCACGAGCCGGCGCTCGAGCAGGTTGTCGAGGGTGGCCTCGGAGTTCACCCCGCGCACGGCGTCGATCTCGGGTCGCGACACCGGCTGCTTGTAGGCGACGATCGCCAGCGTCTCGAGGGCGGGCCGCGACAGCCTCACCCGCGTGCGCGTGCGGGCGAGCCGCAGCAGCCACGGCGCCAGCTCCGGGCGCGTCACCATCCGGTAGCCGCCGGCGACCTCCACGATGGCGAGCCCTCTCGCCTGCTCGTCATGGCGCGCCACCAGCGTCGCCACCAGGTCGTGCGCCGCGTCGACGTTGTCGAGGTCGAGGACCTCGCGGATGCGGTCGGCTTCGAGCGGGACGTCGGAGGCGAACAGCAGGGCCTCGACCACGTCAATCGGGTTGGGCACTGGGTCTCTCCCCCATGGCCGGCGTGGCGGCCTGGCGTTCGATGACGATGTCTCCGAAGAGCTCCGTCTGCTGCGTCTTGATGCGACCCTGGCGCACGAGCTCCAGCACGGCCAGCAGCGTCACGACGACGTCCGAGCGCGTGCGCTCGCCGGCGTTCAGCGAGGAGAAGAGCAGCGACCAGGTGTCGCGGAGCACCGACAGGATCTCGCTCATGCGCTCCAGCACCGACGGCGGATTCGGCTCGACGTCGCGCGGCCGCGCGCGCTTCTGCTCCTCGACGAGCCGCTTCATCGCGCGCTCGAGCCAGTCGACGCTGAGATCCTCGAGCGGCAGCTCCTCCACGTCCGGCAGGGTCGCGCCCGGACGGCCCCAGATGAGCGACATCTCCACCTCGCGGGCAGCCAGCCATGCGCCCTGGGACTTCACGCGCGCGTACTCGCGCAGCCGGTCCTCCAGCTCCTGCTTGAGGGCGAGCGCCTCGTCGTCGAGCGGCTCTTCGTCCTCGTCGGGCGGCACCAGCAGCTTGGACTTCAGATAGATCAGCGTGGCGGCCATGACGAGGTAGGCGCCGGCGACCTCGAGATCGCGGAACTCCATCGCCTCGAGATGCGCCAGGTACTGATCGGTGATGGCGCGCAGCGGCAGCGCGGCGAGATCGATCTCGTTGGTGCGGCAGAGATGCAGGAGCAGATCGAACGGCCCCTCGAAGGAGCCGACCCGAAGCGTGAGATCGGTGGCGGTCGTCATGGCTTGAGCTGCACCGCGGCCCGGACCTCCGTCATCGTCCGCTCGGCCACGCTCCGCGCGCGCCGCGAGCCTTCGAAGAGGATCTCCTTGATGGTGTCCGGCTTCTCGGCGAACGTCTGCCGGCGCTCGCGGATCTTCTCCAGCGGCGGGATCATGTGCTTCAACAGCACCTCCTTGCAGTCGAGACACCCGATACCGGCCGTGCGACAGCCGTTGGCCACGTAGTCCCGGTCCTCCGCCGGCGTGAAGATCTTGTGCAGGTCGAAGACCGGACAGATCTCCGGGGTGCCGGGATCCGTGCGGCGCTTCCGCGCCGGGTCCGTCATCATCGGACGGATCTTCGCTCGGATGATCTCCGGCGGATCCGCCAGCTCGATGTCGTTGGCGTAGGACTTCGACATCTTGCGCCCGTCCGTCCCCGGCACCTTCGGGATCTCCGTGAGCTTCGCGTCGGGCTCGGGGAACACGGGACGGAAGGCGGCGTTGAAGCGGCGCGCGACCTCGCGCGTCAGCTCGATGTGCGGCACCTGGTCCGCCCCGACCGGGACCCACCTGGCCTTGTACATGAGGATGTCGGCCGACTGCAGCAGCGGGTAGCCGAGCAGGCCGTACGACGGCGACTCGATCCCCTGCTGCTCGATGCGCTCCTTGTAGGTCGGCACGCGCTCGAGCCAGCCGACCGGCGTACACATTGCGAACAACAGGTATAGCTCCGCGTGCTCCGGCACCAGCGACTGGACGAACAGCGTCGAGCGCTCGGGATCGAGGCCCGCCCCGAGCCAGTCGGCGGCCATCTCGAGCGTGTTCTGCGGCACGTCGCGCGTGTCGAGGCGATCCGTCAGCACGTGCCAGTCGGCGGAGAAGTAGAAGCAGTCGTAGTCGTCCTGGAGCTTGACCCAGTTGGCGAGCGCGCCGAGATAGTTGCCCAGGTGCAGACGCCCGCTCGGCCGCATTCCCGACAGCACGCGCTCCTTCGTCGCCTTCACGCTCTCGTCCTTTCCCACACCTTCGCGCATCGGATCAGCACATAGTACGCATACAGCGCGGCCAGAAGGAATCCCCTCCAGCCGTCGAGGAAGCCCCGCTCGAGCACGTACATGCCGACGAAGCGTCCCAGCGGGCGCAGCACGAAGTCCCACGTGTGGACGCAGCGGCCCCGGGCGATGAAGTCCTCGGCGGCCAGCGTCGAGTAGCGGTCGGCCCGCACCAGAAAGTCCGCCACGTCGCGGTAGGAGTGGTGCTCGAGATGGCCGCCGAGCCGCCGGACGTCGCCGTCGACCTGCACCGACTCGTGCACGGCGCGCTCGCCGAACCGTCCGCGGCCCCGCCGGAACAGCCGCACCTGCCGGTCGGGATAGAGTCCGCCGTGCCGGACCCAGCGTCCCCAGAAGATGTTCCGCCGCGGAACGGCGTAACCGTCGCCCGGCCCGTCGCGCTCGACGACCCGCTCGATCTCCGCCCGCAGCGCCGGCGACACGATCTCGTCGGCATCGAGCGAGAGGATCCAGGCGCCGCGTGCCAGGTCGAGACCGTAGTTCTTCTGGGCCGCATACCCGGGCCACGGGCGCACGATCACGTGATCCGTCAGCTCGCGCGCGATGCTCGCCGTCTTGTCCTCGGATTCGGCGTCGATGACGATGACCTCGTCCGCCCAGGCGACCGCGTCGAGGCAGGCGCGGATCCGGTCCTCTTCGTTGCGGGTCACGATCACCACCGAGAGTTGTGGCGGCTTCACGGCCCGAGCAGCTCGCGGACGGCGCTCAGCACCGCCTCCACCTCGATGGACGTCATGCGGCCGTCGGCGGCGGCGAGCGTGCGATGCCCGGTGCCGTATGGACCGTTGCGTACGGCCGACGTCGGGCCGTAGAGACCGACGCAGGGCGCGCCGACGGCCGCCGCCACGTGGAGCGGACCGGTGTCGGCGGCCACCACGACGCTTGCCCGCCGCATCACGGCGACGAGGGTATCGAGATCCGTCGGCGGCGCCAGCACCGCGCCCGGCGCCTGCGCGATCGCCCGCGCTGCCGTCTGCTCGCCCGGCCCCCACAGCACGAGCACGCGGGCGCCGGCCTCGCGGGTGAGCCGCGCAGCCAGCTCGACGAAGCGCTCGACTACCCAGCGCTTGGCGGGCTTGCCGGCGCCGGGATTGACCACGACGACGCGCCCGTGGGGCTTCAGTCCCGACTGTGCGAAGAACTCCTCCACGCGGCCCTCGGCGGCTTCGCGAACGGGCAGCCTGAAGGCGACGGGCGGCGCCGTCAGGCCGAGGGGCTCGAGGAGCGCCAGATATTGCTCGACCACGTGGTGCGCCGAGGGCGGCGGCGTCACGTGACGGTTGGTGAAGAGGCCGTTCAAGCGCTCGCGACGGAAGCCCGCCCCGAAGCCGATGCGCAGGGGCGCGCCGGTGGCCGCGGTCACGACGCCGGACTTCACCAGACCCTGGAGGTCCAGCGCCACGTCGAACCGGCCGGCGCCGAGCCGCTGGCGCAGGTCGCGCAGCGCCCGGGCGAGCGCAAGCGCCGCCGACGGCGTGCGGACGCGCCGCCACGCGCGCGTATCGATGGTCACGACCTCCGTGAGGCGCGGGTGAGCCTGCAGCAGCGCCGCGGCGCGCCGCTCCACCACCCACGTGAGCCGCGCGGCCGGAAACGTCGCGGCCAGCGCCTCCACCACCGGCGTCGCGTGGACGATGTCGCCGAGGGCTGAGAGCTTGACGAGCGCGATGGCCCGCGGGGCGGGCCTCACCGGTCGGCCACCGGTGCGAAGCGACGCGCGATCTCGCCGATCAGGTTGCGCGTCGCGAAATCTTTGGGGCCGCCGACGATGGCCACCTGGCCACCGCACGCGCGCACCGTCTCCCGCTCCGGCACCGAGTCGGGCGTGTAGTCGGTGCCCTTGGCGTGCACGTCGGGGCGGATGGCGGCGATGAGCTTGTCGGCGGTGTCGTCGTCGAAGACGACCACGTGATCGACCGCGCGCAGCGCGGACAGCAGCTCCACCCGCTCGCCGGCGGGCATGAGCGGGCGGCCGCGGCCCTTGAGTCGCGCCACGGCCGCGTCGCCGTTGATGCCCACGAAGAGGACGTCGCCGAGGCGGCGGGCGGCGTCGAGATAGCGGACGTGGCCCACGTGGAGCAGATCGAAGCAGCCGTTGGCGAGGACGATACGCTTGCCTGCGGCGCGGAGCCGCTCGGCGAGCCGGCCCGCTTCGGCGACGGTCACGAGGACGGCGCGCCCAGGGCCTGGCGCAGCTCCGCGGACGACACGGTGGCCGAGCCGCGCTTCATGACGACGACGCCGCCCGCCACGTTGGCGAGCGTGGCCGCCTCCAGCGGCGAGGCGCCAGCGGCCAGCGCCAGCGTGAAGACGCTGATGACGGTATCGCCGGCGCCGGTCACGTCGGCGATCTCGTCGGTGCCGTGAATGGGAATGAACGTGGTGGCCCCGTCGCGCTCGAGCAGCGCCATGCCGCGGCTGCCCCGCGTGACGAGGAGGATGCGCGCGTCGAGCCGCTCCAGCAGCTGCCGGCCCGCCTTCTCCACCGCGCGCTCGTCGTCCACCGGCGCGCCGGTGAGCTGCTCGAGCTCCGCCTCGTTGGGCGTGGCGGCGGTCACGCCGACGAACTTCACGAGCTGATAGCGGCTGTCCACCGTCACCGTGGCGTTCGTCCGCCGCGCGAGCGCCCGCACGCGCTCGAACACGCGCGACGTGACCGTGCCGTAGCCGTAATCCGACACGAGGAAGCCGTCCGCGCGCTCGGCCAGCGCGGTCAGGCGCGAGAGCATCGCATCCTCGGTCATCGGCTGCGGCTCGCCCGCCGGCTCGCGATCGAGACGCACCACCTGCTGCCGCGTGGCCTGGTAGCCGCCGGCCATGATGCGCGTCTTCATCGGCGTCACCCGACCGCTCTCGCTGGCCAGCCCGTCGGTCGGCATCCCGGCGGCATGGAAGAGCCCGAGAAGCTCGTCGCCGAGCGAATCCTTGCCCACGACGCCGATGGGCAGCACGCGCGCGCCCAGGGCGCGGACGTTGTGCGCGGCGTTGGCGGCGCCCCCGAGGCGCACCTCGCGCTCGGCGAAGCGGAGGATCAGCACCGGCGCCTCGCGCGAGATCCGCCCGGGCTTGCCGAAGACGTACTCGTCGATGATGACGTCGCCGACGACGACGATCGTCTTGTTCGCAAAGCCGCTGATCAGCCGTCGGAGACGATCGGTGGACGCGGTCATGCCGCCACCGTGCGCGTGAGCACCCATTCGACGGCGTCGAGCAGGTCGGCGGCCACGTGATCGGGCGGCACGCGGAACGAGTGGCGCCGGTATTCCCAGTCGCCGAGGCCGTAGCCGGTCAGGACCAGCACGGCGTGGGCGCCCACGGCGCGGCCGCAATCGAGATCGCTGGCCTTGTCGCCGACCATCGCGGAGGCGGCGAGATCGAGGCCGAGCTCGCGGGCGGCGCGCTGCAGCAGGCCGGCCTTCGGCTTGCGACACTCGCACTCCGTGCGGTACGGCGGCACGCCTTCGGTCGGGTGATGCGTGCACACGTAGACGCCGTCGAGCCGCGCGCCCGCTTCTTTCAGCTGACGCAGCATCTCGTCGTTGGCGGCCTTGAGGACTTCCGCGGAGAAATAGCCGCGAGCGAGTCCTGCCTGGTTGGTGGCGACGACGGCCGCGACCCCGGCGGCGTTCAGCCGCCGGATCGCCTCGGCCGATCTCGGCAATAGTCGAATCCGCCGCGGGTGGTTCACGTACCCCACCTCTTCGGTCAGCGTGCCGTCCCGGTCGATGAACACCGCGGGGCGAGCAACCACGCCGGCAGTGTATGCCCGCGACCCTGATTTCTCAAGAAAAATCAGCGGTTGCGCCCGCCGACGCGCTTGTAGATGCGCTCGAGCTCGCTCACCTGGCGAGCAAAGGTGAACGGCTCCGCCGCCGCGCGTGCCGCCGCGCTCGCCTCGGCACGCGGACGCGAGCGGAGCCGGCCGACGGCGCCGGCGATCTCCTCCGCGGAGCGCCCGTCGACCACCGCGCCGCAGCGCGCGTCGACGACCTCGGCGCCGCCGGCCACGCGGCTCGTCACCACCGGCAGCCCGCTGGCGAGCGCCTCGAGATGGACGTTGCCGAAGGGCTCGTAGCGCGTCGGCAGCACGAGCACGTCGGCCGCCGCGTACCAGCGCTCGATGTCGGGTCGAACGCCGAGCCACACGACCCGGCCGTCGAGGTCGAGCTCGCGGGCGAGCGCGCGATACCGCGCGACGTCACCCCGACCGATCACCACCAGGCGGGCCGAGGGGTCGCCGATCGCGCGCAGCGCGCGGAGCCCGACGTCGAGGCCCTTCCGCGCGAAGCCGCTGCCCGCGAACAGGAGCGTCCACGCTTCCGCTGGCACGCCGGCCTCGGCGCGGGCCGCGACGCGGTGCGCGTCGCGCAGGCGGGGGTGAAACCGCTCGAGATCCACGCCGTTGTACACGACGGACAGGCGCGCCTCCGGCACACCGTGCAGTCGCGCGATCTCCTCGCGTCCCGCCCGCGAGATGGCGACGATCTCCGGCGTCCGCGCGAAGACCCGGCGCTCGAGCGCGAGCAGCACGCGATCGCGGAGCCGGCCCGACGTCGCCGGCGCGATGGCGTCCAGGTATGCACGATGCGAGCCTTCCCCCGCGCGATAGATGTCCTGCCGGAGGGTTCGCTCGTGGCTCTGGACCACGTCCCATGCATTCGACCGCGCGATGCGAGCCGCGGCCGCCGCCAGCGCCAGCGCGCGGAGCGGCGCCGGCAACGGCGGCAACGGCAGGCGGTGATCGATGACGCCGGCGTGAGCCGGCTGACGACCCGGACCCGCGCGATGGACCTCGTGGCCGTGCGCAACGAGAGCGCCGATCAGGCCGGAGGTGGCCGTCTCCACGCCGCCGTGAAACGTGAACGGCCGCGCGATGATGAGGATCTTCATTTCAGGCGTTCGATGAGCGGGAACAGCACCGCGCGGGCGGCGGCGAAGCTGTAGCGCTCAATGCAGCGCTGGCGTGCACGGCGGCCGAGCTCGCGGGCGCGGGCGGGATCCGCCAGCAGTGTGTCGACGACGGCGCGGAGGGCGCGCGGCTCGCCGGGTGGCACGAGGAGGCCGCAGCCGTCGAGCACCTCCGGGATCATCGACACCGAGGTGGAGACGATGGGTCGCGCCATCGCCATGGCGTCGAACAGCTTGGCCGGCACCTGGCCGAGGGTGTCGGTGGTCGCCCGCTGAGGCACGGCCACCACGTCGGCCGCCGCCAGATAGCGCGGAACGTCGTCGAACGGCACGGGGCCGCGCACGATCACGCCGGGCCGCTCCGCCCAGCGTCGGGTCGCCGCGCGGTCGGGCTCGGCCCCGACGACGACCAGGCGTGCCCCCGACACGCCCGCCATCGCCTCGACGAGATCGTCGATGCCCTTGTGGCCCCGCGGCGTGCCGAGGAACATGACGACCTTGGAGTCTCCGACGCCGAGGCCGGCACGCACGTCCGAGGCGTCGAAGCGCGCGGGGTCCCAAGCGTCGGTGTCGCGCACGTGCGGCACCAGCGTGCCGCCGAAGCGGCGCTCGAGGAAGCGCGACGCCACGGTGACGGCATCGGCGCGGCCGACGAGGCGCTCGATCGCCCACGTCCACGGCAGGCCGTTCGGGTTGCCGACGTTCAGCGCCCGCCCCACGCGGCCCCAGAGCCCGCTGCGATAGAAGAAGCCGACCTCCCAGTCGTCGATGTCGAGCACGAGCGGGCGGCGGCGTTGCCGCCGCGCCAGCAGCGCGACGCCGTAGCTCGTGGGCCGGGGCTTCGACGCGAGCAGCACGTCGCCGTCAGCCAGCCGCACCAGCTCGCTCAGGCGCGACGCGAACGCCGGATACCGCGCCCCCGGCAGCGCGCGATACGCGATGGCGCCGTCGCGGGCGGGGCGCCAGATCTCGGCGCCGAAGCGCGGCCCCACGACCTCGACCGCGTAGCGCGGCGCGAGCAGTCGCGCGAGCAGGTCGGCGCGGCCTGTCGCGTTGTCGGACAGGTCAAAGGCGAGGACGGAGATCTTCACGCGGCGAGACGCGTGTAGTGCGCCTCGAGCGCCTCCGCCACGCGGGCGCCCGAGTAATGCTCGACGAGCCGGCGCCGCCCCGCCCTGCCGAGACGCGCGCCGAGCTCGGCGTCGTCCAGCAGGCGCGCGAGTGCGATGGCCAGCGCGGCCGCGTCGCCGGCCGGGACCAGCAGCGCCTGCTTGCCGTCGGAGAGGACCTCGGGCACCACGCCGGTACGCGCGGCGACGATCGGTCGTCCCGCGGCGAGGTACTCGAACAGCACGCGTGACATGCCGTCCGACTCGAGCGGCACGTAAAGACCCACGTCGAGCGCGGCCATCACCGAAGGAAGATCCGCCGCCCAGCCGGCGACCGTGATGTGGCGCTCGAGCCCGGCGCGTCCGATGGCGTCGCGAATGACGCCCTCGCGCGCGCCGCGCCCGACGAAGGCGAAGCGCACGCGCCGGCCGGCGGTGATGAGCCGCGCGGCGGCATCCACGACGACCTGATGGCCCTTCATCACGCGAAATCCCGAGACGAGCCCGACCAGCGGCACGTCGGTGCCGCCGAGCGCCGCGCGCACGGCGGGATCGGCCGCGCGCGGCCGGTATGCGTCGGCATCGGCGCCGCCGGGCAGCGCCACCACGCGCTCGGCGGGCACCAGCCCGGAGGCGAGGTACTGCTGGCGAATGGCGTCGCTGACGGTGACGACGAGCGCCGTCGCCCGGCGATAGAGCCAGCGATTGGCGGCGTGCGGCCGCACCGCCTGCGCGATGTGGCGTGTCCGCACGATCGGGCGCGGCCGGCCGCCCAGGCGCGACGCCGCCACCGCCAGCCAGTGCTCCTTGCCGCGATGCACGTGCACGACGTCCGCGGCCAGCAAGGCGCGGGCGAGCCGCCGCAGATCGGCGCCGTCGGCGGCCAGGCGGACGCCGCCGGCGAACTCGAAGGTCTCGATCGTCCCGACGCCCTCGGCCTTGGCGCGGTCGATGACGGCGGCGTCGGTGCCGCGCCGGCAGCCGAGCGTCACCTGGTGACCGCGGCGCTCGAGCTCGCGCGAGATCCGTGCCGCCCAGTAGGCGTCGGACGACCAGCCGCGACAGGAGACCAGGTGCAGGATCCTCACGGGCCGGCTCCGAGGACGTCGCGGTACGCGGCCTCCACCGTGTCCACCGAGCGCTCACGGGTGAACTCCCGCTCCGCCCGGCGCCGCCCGGCGGCGCCCATGGCGCGCGCGCGGGCGCGATCGCCGACGATCGACGCCAGCGCCGCCGCCACCCCGGCCGGCGTGTCGTCGTCGAGCAGGAGTCCGGTCTCGCCGTGGGCGATCGTTTCGGGCAGCGCGCCCACGCGCCGCGCCACCACGGGGCGGCCGGCGGCCATGGCCTCGAGGGCGGCGCGACAGGAGTCGTCGGAGCCGGCCGCCATCAGCGCGAAGCAGTCCGCCGCCGCCAACACCGACGGGAGATCGCGGTCGCGGTAGCCGGTGAACGTCACGTGCGGCGTGAGCCCGAGATCGACGACGAGCTGCTCGAGGCGCGCGCGCGTCTCGCCCTTGCCGACGAGGAGCAGCCGCGCCGTCGGCGCGCTGGCCAGCAGCTCGCGGAAACCGGCGAGGAGGAGCTCGTGGCCGCGGTTCGGCGCGAGCCGCGCGACCGACACGATCACCGGCGCGTCGTCAAGCTTGAACTCCTCGCGCACGGCCTGTCCGTCGTCGGCGGCGCCGAAGCGCGGCAGGTCCGCCACGCCGGGCGTCCAGTACACGCGCCCGCCCCCGACGCCCGCGAGTCGACATCGCGCCTCGATCTGGCGGGAGACGGCGAAGGCGGCCGCCGTGCGCCGGTAGAGCGCGCGGGCGGCGAGCCCGCGCTTCACCGCGCGCAGGCTGTGGAACGTCCTCACCACCGGCGCCGCGGTCCGCGTCGCCGCGGCCACCGCGAGCCAGTGATCGTGCGAATGGTGGGCGTGGATCACGTCCACCGCCCGCTCGCCCACGAGCCGGCGCAAGCGGCTCACGTCGCGCGCGAGCTCGAGCGGCGCCAGTCGCGCGCGCAGGCTGAGACCCTCCACGAGGGCGAGGCCCGCTTCGCGCGCCTTCGCCTCGAAGCGATCGCCGGGCGTCACGCCGAGCAGCACGCGATGGCCACGCGACGCCAGCCCCGCCGCGAGCTGGATCGTGGGGTCCGCGCTTCCCGTCCACCAGCGGTTGGCCGCCAGGTGCAGGATTGTCAACGCCCCGCCGCTCACGACGCGACCTCCACGCGCTCGAGCAGCGATCGAACCGCATCGCCGACGCGGGAGGGCGCCAGATCGCGCAGGCAAGGATGCTCGATCGGACACTCGCGATAGAAGCACGGCGCGCACGGCACGGGATGCGTGAGCACGCGCGCGGCGCCGCGCGGCGCCGACACGCTCGGATCCGTCGGCCCGAACAGCGTCACCGCGGGCGTGCCGAGGGCGGCGGCCAGATGGGCGACACCGGTGTCGCCGCTGACGAGGACGTCGATCTCGCTCAGCAGCGCGCTCAGCAGCGCGGGACGATCGCGACCGACCAGGGACCGCGCGGGCGCGGCCGCGCTCACCACCGTCGCGGAGGGCGCGTCGCTCGGCGCCCCGACCAGCACGACGGTGGCGCCGTCGGCCGCCATCAGCCGGCAGAACTCCTCGACCTGCGGCAGCGGCCACAGCTTCGCCGGCCCGTACGCGGCGCCGAGGTGAACGGCGATGAGTCGGCGGCCGGCCTCGCGCGGGGCGCCGGCCGCTTCGAGCAGCGCGCGGACCTCCGCGCGCTCGGCGGCGTCGGGCTTCGGCGGCGCCAGCCGTGGCGCGCGGTCGCCCACGGTGGCGCCACACGCCTCGGCCAGCAGCAGGTACTCGTCGACCTGGTGGGGCCGCGGTGCGGGCAACGCGACCGCGTCGGTCAGCAGCAGCCCGCGGCCGCCGATGTCGAAGCCGACACGTCGCCGCGCGCCCCAGTACCAGGCCGCGAGGCCGGACTCGAATGAGTTCGGCAGGAGGACCGCGGTGTCGGGACCGATCTTCCGCATCGCGTCCGCCGCGGCCAGCCGCGCCGACCATGCGCGCGGGTAGGTCAGCAGCGTATCGGCGAGGCCCTGCTGCGCCAGCAGCGGCGCCCACGGCCCGGCCAGCACCACGCGCGCCTCCCGAAAGGACTCGCGCAGCGCCCGCACGGTCGGCACCGCCATGACCGTGTCGCCGAGCCAGTTCGGCAGCCGGACGGCCAGCGTGCTCATCATGCCCGGCGCGCCGCGCCGACCTCGAAGGCCGCGCGCCACTCCGCCTCGCCGGACAGGAGGACGAGCCGGACGCCGAGGACGTAGATCGGCCGCTTCGGGACGGGCAGACGGCGCAGCCGCACCCAGTCCTTTTCCGTCGTCACCAGGCCGTCGGACCCGCGCGCGGCGGCCGCGGCGTCGAGCCCGCGCAGCTCTTCGTGGGTGTACCAGTGATGGTCCGTGAACCGCGCGAAGCCCGTTTCGACCACGCCCGTCTCCTTGAGCGTCTCGCGGAAGCCCTCCGGGGCGCCGATGCCGGCAAAGACGAAGAGCCGCTTGCCGAGGAGACGCTCGACCGGCTGATACTTCATCGTGGCCACTTCCCAGCACTCCGTCGGCACGTGTCGCGCGGCCAGGACAGGTGTGCGCGGGGCGTAGCGCCGCGCGGCGTCCGCGACCTCCGCCACGTCGTCCCCGCTGCGGGCGCCGCTGACCACGATGAGCGCGGCGCGCCGGAGCGCCGCCAGTGGCTCGCGCAGCGGACCGCCCGGCAGCAAGCGACCGTTGCCCCACGGCGCGCGCGCCCGCGCCATCACGATCTCGACGTCCTTGGCCAGCGTTCGATGCTGGAAGCCGTCGTCGAGCACGATGGCGCTCACGCCGAACCGCGCGATCGCATGGCGGCCGGCGGCGTAGCGATTGCCGCCGACGACGACGGGCACGCCCGGAAGCCGGCGGGCGAGGAGAAACGGCTCGTCGCCGGCCTCCTCGGCGTCGAGCCGGATGGAGGCGGTGTCGGCGACGATGCGGATACCGTGCGTGCGACGCCCGTAGCCGCGACTGAGGACCGCCGGGCGGTGCCCGAGGTCGATGAGCGTGCGCACCGCCAGCTCCACCGCCGGCGTCTTGCCGGTGCCCCCGACGGTGAGGTTGCCGACGGACACGACGGGACAGCCGAGGTGACGGCACTTCAGGATGCCGAGCGAATACAGCCAGTCACGCGTGCCCAGCAGACCGCGATAACCGCCGGCGGCCACGGACAGCACGCGCGATGTCGCCGGACCGAACCCGTCCTGCCATCCGTCGGCGAATCGTTCGTCGGTGCGGCTCATGGCCGGCGGCCGGGCTGGAGGTAACGCTCCACGAGCTCGAGGGTCGCCGCCACGGCGCCGTGGCGCGCCGCCACCGCCTCGGCGCCGGCGTCGCCGCGCTTGACGGCGACGGCGGGATCGGCCAGGAGCGTCTTCAGCTCCGCCGACAGCGAGGCGGCATCCGTCACGACGACGGCGGCGCCGGCATCGACCAGCAGCGCGGCGGCCTCGCGGAAGTTGTCGGTGTGGGGACCGACCAGGATCGGCTTGTGGCGGAGGGCCGGCTCCAGCACGTTGTGGCCGCCGCGCGGCACGAGGCTGCCGCCTACGAAGACGGCGTCGGCGATCGCGTAGATCTGCGCGAGCTCGCCGACGGTGTCGAGCACGATCACGGGCGGTCGCGCCGAGCGCGCCGCCGCCGGCAGCGTGCTGCGGCGCACGGCGCGCCAGCCGCGCGCCAGCACGAGTGCCAGCACCTCGTCGACGCGCTCGGGATGGCGCGGCGCCAGCACCAGGGCGAGATCCGGATGCACCGACTGTCCCGCCGCATGCGCCGCCAGCACGGCGTCTTCCTCGCCCTTGTGCGTGCTTCCCGCGATCCACACCCGCTGGCCCGGACGCAGCCCGAGCAATCGCCGCCAGAGGTCCGCCGCGCCCGGCGGATCGGCGGCCGCGTCGTTCTTCAGATTGCCGGTGACCACCACGCGCTCGGGGGCGGCGCCGAGCGCGATCACGCGGCGCGCGTCCTCGTCCGATCGCATGCCGAAGACGCGAACGTCGGCCAGCACCCGCCGCATGAGCGGTCGCAGCAGGCGGTACCGCCGGAACGACCGGTCGGAGAGCCGGCCGTTGGCGATCATCGCCGGCACGCCGCGCCGGCCGAGCTCGCGCAGGACGTTCGGCCAGAGCTCCGTCTCCATGCAGATGAAGAACGCCGGGTCGATCGCGCGCACGCTGCGCCGGACCGCAGCGGGGAGATCCAGCGGAAAGTACCGGTGCGTCGCGAGGCCGTCGAAGCGCTCGGCCACCACGCGCGCGCCGGTCGCCGTCACCGTGCTGACCACCAGGGGCAGCTCCGGATAGAGGCGCCGCAGGCCGTCCACCAGCGGCGCCGCTGCGATCGCCTCGCCGACGGAGACGGCGTGGAGCCACGCTCGCGGACCGGGCGCCCCGCGGAGCGCGCCGTATCCGAAGCGCTGGCGCAGGTTGAGCGGCACGCCGCGCAGAACGCGGCGCGCCAGCGCCGCCGGCGCGTAGGCGGTGACGGCGGTGGCGAGCAGCGCCGTGTAGAGCCCATACATCACGAGGCTTCCACCAGGCGATCGGCGCTGTCGGTGGCGTTCTGCAGCGCGCGCTCGACGGCGAGGCGCACGGCTTCGCGGTCGTCGTGGCGACCGACGCCGACGGGCGAGCCGAAGACGACGGCGCAGCGGGCGAACGGGGCCGGCACCATGAAGCGGTCCCACGATTGGAGCCGTCGGGCGGGCCGGGCCGCGACGCCGAGCGGGACGATGGGCGCGCCGGTGGCGGCGGCCAGGCTCACGATGCCCGCCTGCGCGCGACACGACGGACCGCGCGGTCCGTCGGGCACGACCGCCACGTCCTGCCCGGCGTGCAGCGCCCGCGCCAGCTCGCGCAGCGCGCCGGCGCCGCCGCGCGACGAGGAGCCGCGCACCACGTCGAGACCGAACCGCCGGACGAAGCCGGCCACGAGCTCGCCGTCGCGTGAGCGGCTGGCGAGCACGCGGACGTTGCGCGCGCCGTCGGTCCGCCGGAGGCGCGCGTTGAGCCAGGGCACGATCAGGATCCGGCCGTGCCAGACTCCGTAGATCAGCGGCCGGCGGGCGCTCCAGAGGGGTCGCAGCGCCTCCAAGCCCTCCGCGCGCACCGAGAGCGTCATGCCGAGGGCGCGCACGCCGAGGGCGGCCACGAGCGTCAGCATGCGCGTGCCGAGGGCGCTCACGACACCGCCCGCTGCAAGACCTGGCGTGCCGCTCGAACGCCGACGCCCGGCGTCCCGAGCTGTCCGGCCAGCTCGCCGAAGGCGTCCCGCTGCGCGGCCAGCGCCGCCGGCGACTCGAGCAGCGCGAGCGCCTCGCGCGCGAGCGATTCCGCGCTGAGCCGCCGCTGGTAGAGCTCGGGGACGACGCCGCGCCCGAGCGTGATGTTGGCGAGGCTGATCCATGGCACGCGCACGAGCGGCCCGAAGAGCAGCGCGGTGAGCCGCGAGAGCCGGTAGCACACGACCATCGGCGTCCCGAGCAGCGCCGCTTCGAGGGTGGCCGTGCCGGAGGTGACGAGCAACAGGTCCGCCGCCCGCATGACCGCCTGCGCGCTCGATGGGACGATCGTGAAGCCGGCGGCGCCGCTTTCCTCCAGCGTGACGCGCGCCACCGTCGGCGCCTGCGCCACCACGAACCGGGCCTCCGGGTGACGCGCGGCGATGAGCTCCGCGGCCCGTCGCATCAACGGCATCACGCGCGCGACCTCGAGGCGCCGGCTTCCCGGCAGCAGTCCGATCACCGGAGCGGCGCCGTCGAGCTCGAGCCGCTTGCGCGCGTCGTCGCGCGACGGCGCCTCGGCGAGGGCGTCGACGACGGGATGGCCGACGAACTCCACCGGGACGCCGGCATGCCGATACAGCGGCGGCTCGAACGGAAAGACGGCGAGCACGAGCGACACGACGCGGCGCATGAGCCGCAGCCGCCACGGTCGCCACGCCCACACCTGCGGCGGGATGAAATAGATCACCGACACCCCTGCGCGGCGGGCCGCGCGGGCGAGGCGGAGATTGAACTCCGGAAAGTCGATGATGACGAGGGCGTCGGGCCGGCCGGGGCCGTCGAGGGTGGCGCGGAGGCGGCGGTAGGCGCGATACAGCGCCGGGACGCCGCGGACGGCCTCGGTGCCGCCGACGGTCGCCTCCCCGGTCGCATCCACGAGCAGCTCCACGCCGGCGGCGGCCATTGCTCGACCGCCCATGCCGTAGAGCCGTGTCGCCGGCGCCTGGGCCCGGAGCGCACGGGCGAGGGTGGCGCCGTGCAGATCGCCCGAGGCCTCGCCGGCCACGAGCATGATCGTCCGACCATGCTCAGCCGGCGTCGGCACGCGCGCTCACCAGCGCGATCCCGGCCGCGTCGGCCCGGCGCGTGGTCGCCTCGCGGTCGAGCACGAAGACGCAGCCTGCGGCGAGCGCGACCACGGTGGCGCCGCCCTCGGCGGCGGCGTCGATCGTCTGCGGGCCGATGGTCGGCACGTCGAAGCGGAAATCGTGATCGGCGGCCACCGTCTTCACCACCACGGCGCCGGGGCCGCTCAGCGCCGTCCCTCGGCGCACGGCGGCCGTGGTGCCCTCGATCGCCTCCACCGCGCTCACGGCGCCGCGCCGCACCACCACCGTCTGGCCGATGCTGAGCGTCGCCACCGCACGACCGACCTCGAGCCCGCGTCGCACGTCGGCCCACTCGGCCTCCGACGGCGTGAGCACCCCGAGCACGCGCTCACCGGGCAGGTCGTCGCCGAGGAACGGACGCTGGTCGAGGAGATCGATGCCCATCCCGGTCAGGGTCGACAGCAGCACCGACTTGACGTTGCCGTCGAGCAGGCCGCCGGCGCGGGCGGCCATGGCGCGATGGGTCTCGTCGACCTGCTCGGCACGAAGGAGCTCGCCCATCCAGAATTTCCCGGAGAGCAGCACGCCGCCCACCTTCTCCTCCAGGAGCGTGGCGACCACCGGGCCCATCTCGCGCACGCTGGAGGGGACGACCCGGGCGGCATCGCCGACGACGCCGGGCGAGGGCGCCGCGAAGGCGAACGCCACCACGCGCCAGCCGTGCCGCCGCGCCTGCCTGGCCATCAGCGCCGGCACATCGCCGGCGCCGCACATCAGTCCGAGCGACCGCTCCACGGAAGGTCCTTCGGCCAGACGATCTCCGGTACACCGTCACGGATCATGCGTTCGATCTCGAGCGCCATGGCCAGCGACGTCAGGTCCTCGGCGAGATTCAAGGCGACCTTCTCGCCACGGCGGCGTCGGCGAAGGGCGCCGAGCAGATGCTGGATCTCCAGCTTCAGCGGATTGTCACGGTGCACCTGCAGGTGCTCCACCAGCGAGGCGCGTGAGTAGCGGATGGATCTGCGGTTGAGGGTGTACTGCTGCGCGGCCCGGCGGTAGATGCGGATGTCCTGGTCGGTGTAATCGAGCAGGATATAGGCATCCGGCTGCGTGATGGCCAGCGTGCGGACCTTCTCCTCGGTGGCGCGGCTGGCGGTGATGGTGGCGATGGCGCCGGACTCGAAGCGGATCTGCACGCTGGCGACGTCGGTGACCGACGAGTGGACGACCGCGCCCTGGGCGGCGATCTGCACGGGCGGCGAGTCGACCAGGCCGAGCACGATGTCGATATCGTGGATCATCAGGTCCATCACCACGGTGTCCTTCTGGACGCGCGGGGCGAACGGACCGAGACGGCGCGACTCGATGAGGATCGGCGAGCGCACGATCTGCCGCAGCTCGTCCACGGCGCCGTTGAAGCGCTCGACGTGGCCCACGTGCAGGACGGCCCCGCTCCGCTCGGCCGTCTCGAAGAGCAGCCGCGCCTCCTCGATCGTCGTCGTCATCGGCTTCTCCACGAGGACGCTCACGCCGGCCTCGAGCAGGTCGCGCGCCACCGCGAAGTGGCGTTCCGTGGGGACGGCCACGCTGGCCACGTCGATCTTGCCGACGAGCTGACGATGATCGGTGAAGGCCTGGGTGTCGTACTGGCGTGCAACCGCGTGCGCCCGATCCGCGTCGACGTCGGCCACCCCCACGAGCTCCACGTCCGGCAGCTCGGCGTAGACGAGGACGTGGTACTGGCCCATGTGTCCGGCCCCGACCACGCCCGCTCGCAGCCGCGTCCCGTTGACCGCCATCAGCTCGTGACCTCCTCGACCGCGGTGGCGCCGTCGTCCGGCGCGCCGACGATGCCATGGCGGTGCGCGCCCTCGATGAACTCCAGCAGCATTCGGATCGGCTCCGTCATGGGCAGCTCCTCGCGGATGCGCGCCACGGCTCGGCCGGGCGCGAGCCCGCGGCGGTAGAGGATGCGAAACGCGTCCTGGAGCGTCCGGCGGTCCGCCGGCGTCATCCCGGCGCGGCGCAGCCCGATCACGTTCACGCCGCGGGCGGTGGCCGGCTGGCCGTCCACGATCACGTACGGAGGAACGTCGGCATTGATCTTGGCAAAGCCACCGACGTACGCATGCGTCCCGACACGCGTGAACGGCACCACTCCCGTGTGACCGCCCAGCGTCGCGCGGTCGCCGATCTCGCAGTGGCCGGTGATGCCGGCGTAGTTGATGATGATCACGCCGTTGCCGATCCGGCAGTCGTGCGCCACGTGGCTCATGCTCATCAGGAGCGAGTCACGGCCGATCTCCGTCCACCCCTCCGGCTGCGTCGAGCGATGCACGGTCACGTACTCGCGTACGACCGTCCCCTCCCCCACCCGCACGCCCGACGGCGTGCCCGGCTTGAATTTCAGGTCTTGCGGCAGTCCGCCGAGCACCGTGCCGTGACCGATCCTGACGCGGGAGGCAAGGACGACCTGGCCTTCCGTCACGACGTGGTGACCGAGCTCGACGCCGTCGCCCAGCGTCGTCTCCGGACCGACGACGCAGAAGGCGCCGATCCGCACGTCGGCGCCGAGCGTGGCCGACTTGTCGACGACAGCCGTCGGATGGATCTCACTCACGGCCGCCGCCTTCGTCCTCGAGCGGCGCACCCGTCAGCTTCGCCAGCGCGCGCTCCAGCGCTCGGACGCGTCGCAGCAGCTCCGGGAGGCGGTTCTCGGCGGCCATGATGCGCTTGGCCTCGAGCATCGGCCGCGCCGGCGTGCCGAGGAACTTGCCGCCTGCCTCGAGGTCCGCCGGCACGCCGGCCTGCGCGCCGACGAGGGTGCCGTCGCCGATCGTCACGTGGTCGGCGACGCCGACCTGGCCCGCGAGCACGACGCCCCGCCCGAGCCGTGACGAGCCGGACACGCCGACCTGCGAGACGAGGATCGAGTGCTCGCCGACCTCCACGTTGTGACCGATCTGCACCAGATTGTCGATCTTCGTGCCGCGGCGGACGATGGTGTCCCCGAACGTCGCGCGATCGATGGTGGTGTTGGCGCCGATCTCGACGTCGTCCTCGATGAGGACGCCGCCCGTCTGCGGAATCTTCCGGTGCTGCGCGCCGTCGAAGGCGAAGCCGAACCCGTCGCCTCCCAGCACGGCGCCCGGGTGCACGACCACCCGACGGCCCAGTCGCACACCGCCGAGCAGCGCGACGTGCGGACCCACGCTGGAATTCTCGCCGATCTCGACGCCGGCACCGACGTAGACGAGGGGGCTCACGCGCACGCGCGCGCCGATCGACGCGCCGGCCTCGATCACGGCATGCGCGCCTATGGACGCCGTCGGATCGACGTGCGCCTCGGCCGCGACCACGGCCGTGGGATGGACGCCCGCCGCGATGGCGGCCGGCGGATGAAAGAGATTGAGGAGATCGACGAGCGCCTGCTCGGGCGCGCGCACGCGGAGGACGGGCGCCGGCAAGCCGGCCGCATGGGCGCCGGCCACGAAGGCGCCGGCGCGCGAGGCCTTGGCCGCATCCGTGTAGCGGGCCTGGGTGAGGAACGACACCTGATCCGGCCCGGCGGTGTCGAGCGGTGCCACCCCCGTCACCACACGACGCGGGTCACCCTCGAGGGTCGCCCCGAGCGCCTTGGCGAGCTCGCCGAGCGTGAAGCCCGCTCCGCTGGTCATCACGGCTACTTCTTCTTGCTCCCGGCGTCTCGATCGTAGGCCCGGATGACCTCGTCGGTCAGGTCCGCGTCGGTGGTGGCGTAGAGCACGCCCGCGTTTCGCTTCTCGACGATCATGTAGTAGTTCTTCTCCTTGCCGACGCGCTCGATGACGCCGCCCATCTCCTGCAGCACCTTCTGGAGCAGCGTGGCCTCACGCTTCTCCAGCTCCTTCTGGAAGTCGTCGGCCGCCCGCGCGGCGTCCCGGCGCTTGCGCTCGAATTGCTCCTGCTTCTCGCGGCGGGCGTCGGCTGTCATCAGCGGGCCCTTCTTCTCGATCTCGTCGCGGAGCTTCTCCAGCTCCTGCCGGCGGCCGTCCATCTCCTTCTGGATGCCGGCGCGCTCCTTCTCCAGCTGCTCGCGAGCGGCCATCCCGGCCGCCGAGCGGGCGAGGACGCGCTGGACGTCGATGTAGCCGATCTTGATCGACGCCGGCGGCGCGCTCGGTGCCGCCGCTGTTTGCGCGCCGGCGACGGCCGCCGTCACCACGATCATCGCCGTCACGAGCGTTGCCTGGACCGCTGACCTCATGCCGTCCCTCCTCAAAATGGCGACCCGACCGAAAAATTGAACGCTCCGGACCTGTCCCCCGGCCGCGGATCCAGGTTGAACCCGTAATCGACGCGGATCGGCCCGAAGGGTGACAACCACCGGAGGCCGCCGCCGACGGCGGTGCGCAGGTCGGTCAGATCGAACTTCGTGCCGAAGCCATAGACGTTGCCGACGTCGAAGAACAGCGCCGCCCGCACGTTGAACGGCAGCGGCACGATGTACTCGACGTTGCCGAGCACCTCGGTGGTCCCGCCGATGCGGACACCCGCGTCGTCTTTCGGCGAGATCTGGCGTGACTTGAAGGAGCGGACGGAGTTCGAGCCGCCGAGGTAGAACCGCTCGAACAGCGGCAGGTCCTCGCCGCCCCAGCCGAAGCCGTAGCCGCCCTCGAGCCGGCCGGAGAGGATGTGATCGAACCAGATCGGCTGGAAGTGGGTGACGCTGGCCACCGTCTTGACGAACCGCGAGTCGCCGCCGAGGCCGGCGACGTCGGCGATGAAGGTGAGCGTGCTGCCGCGCGTGGGCGCCTGGATGTTGTCCCGGCTGTCGCGCGAGACCGCCCCCTCCACGAGCGAGGTCACCCGCACACCGCGCTCGGACTCCAGCGCGCTGTCGAGGGTGCCTTCGATGCTGGAGATCTCGTCGCGCGACAGGCGATACATCGCATTCCACCGCCAGTACTCCTCGAACGGATGGCTGACCCGGACGGCTCCGCCGAGCTGCTCGTAGTCGTACTCGATGAACTGGCGGCGCGTGTTGAAGAGATCGAAGCCGGCCGCCAGCGGCCGGTCGAACAGCCACGGCTCCGTGAAGCTGATGACGCCTTGCTGCGTGTTGGCGCCCGCGCGCAGTCGGATGGAGGCCTGCCAGCCCCGGCCCAGAAAGTTGTTCTGCGAGAGGTCGATGGTGCCGAGGATGCTGTCCTGCGAGGAGTAGCCGCCGCCGATGCTGAACACGCCGGTGGGCCGCTCGGTCACGTCGACGTTGACGAGGATCTTCGTCTTGTCGCTCCCGGGGGCGGTGGTGACCTCGATCTTCTCGAAGTAGCCGAGGTTCACGAGCCGCTGGCGGGAGCGCTGGAGCTTCCGGAGGGTGAAGATGTCGCCTTCCGCCATCTGGAACTCGCGGCGCAGGATCTTGTCCTGGCTGCGGACGTTGCCCGCGATGTTGATCCGCTCGACGTACACGGTCGGCCCTTCGTTGATGTCGAAGGTGATGCCGATGCGGTTTCCGGGCAACGTCTCGATGCGGGGATTGATCTCCGCCGACGCGCGCCCGACGTTGGAGTAGAGCTCCTCGATGGCCTTGGTGGACTCCCGGAGCTTGCCGCGCGAGAAGACGTCACCCGCCTTGAGCTTGATCTGCCGCCGGATCTCGGTCTCCGGCAGGAGCGTCACCCCGGTCACGGTGACGCCGCTCACGAGGTGCTGCGCTCCCTCGACCACGACGATGTTGATCGTCACCCGCGCCTTCTCGCGGTCCACGGTGACCTCGTGCGACTCGACGCGGGCGTGGATGAACCCGTGGTCGTTGTAGAGGCCCAGGATGCGCTCCACGTCGTCCTCCAGCCGCTGACGCTGGACGGTGCCGCGCAGGATGTAGTATTGCCGCTCCTGGGTGGCCATCGCCTCCTTGACCTGCTTGTCGGTGAGGCCCCTGTTGCCGCGGATGACGATGCGGTCGATCTTCATCTGGCGGCCTTCGTTGATCGTGAAGACGACCTTGACGTCGCCGTCGGCGAATTTCTCGATGTCCGGCGTGATCTGGACCTCGAAATACCCCTCGTCCTCGTAGAAGTCCTTCATGCGTTCGCGCGCGCGCTGGACGTCCACCGGATTGTAGACGTTGCCGAGCTTGAGGTCGATCTTCTCCTGGAGCTCGGCGGCGGTGGCCTTCTTGTTGCCGACGAAGTCGACGTCCCGCACGAAGGGGCGCTCGGCCACCACGAAGGTCACTTTCACGCCGCCCTCGAAGTCCTCGACGTTCACCTGGACGTCGTCGAAGAAGCCGAGGGCGAATACGGAACGAACGTCCTCGGAGAGCTGCGAGGTGTTGAACGGTCCGCCGAGGGTCGTCTTGACGCGGCCGAGGATCACCGCCTCCTGCACGCGGCGATTGCCCTCGACGGTGAGCTCCTTGACGAGAACGGGGGGTTGCTGCGCTTCAGCGATCCCGAGCATCGCCAGCCAGGCCGCGAGCAGGGAAACGACGGTTGCACGCACCCGCCCCCGAGTGGTCACCGCGCTTCAGGCTCGCGACGAAGGCGATTGCTTAGCGCTCAGCAAGCTCGAGCGGAGCGTCGGCGGCGCGGGCCTCACGGAAGACGAAGTCGTTCCCCGCGATGTCCACGTCGATCCGGGCGCTCTCGGGCACCTGTCCGCGAACGATGGCTTCGGCCAGCGGATCCTCGATGTGCTTCTGGATCGTCCGCCGGAGCTGCCGGGCGCCGTACTGCGGGTCGTAGCCCTTCTCGACCAGCGCCGCTTCGGCGGCCGGCGTCAAGATGAGCTCGATGCCCTTCTCCGTCAGCTGCTTGTTGATCTTTTCGATCATCAGCCGAATGATCTGCTGGATGTGCGCCAGCGACAGGGCGTGGAAGACGATGATGTCGTCGATCCGGTTGAGGAACTCCGGCCGGAACGCGCGCTTCATCTCCTCGATCACGCGGTCCTTCATCTTCTCGTAGCTCGACTCGTCCGACTCCTGCATGAAGCCGGGCGTGACGCGCTTGCCGATGAGGCTCGTGCCGAGGTTGGAGGTCATGATGAGGATGGTGTTCTTGAAGTCGACCACGTGGCCGAGCGAGTCGGTCAGGCGGCCGTCGTCGAGCACCTGCAGCATCATGTTGAAGACATCGGGATGCGCCTTCTCGATCTCGTCGAAGAGCACCACTGAGTACGGCCGCCGCCGGACCTTCTCGGTGAGGAAGCCGCCCTCTTCGTAGCCGACGTAGCCGGGAGGGGCGCCGAGCAGACGCGAGACGGAGAACTTCTCCATGTACTCCGACATGTCCACGCGGATCAGCGCGTTCTCGTCGCCGAACAGGTACTCGGCCAGCGTGCGCGCCAGCTCCGTCTTGCCCACGCCGGTGGGGCCGAGGAAGATGAACGAGCCCACCGGACGCTTGGCGTCCTTGAGCCCCGCCCGCGAGCGGCGGATGGCGCGCGACACGGCCTTGACGGCATCGTCCTGGCCGATGATGCGACCGTGGAGGGCGTCCTCCATGCGCGCGAGCTTCGCCGACTCCTTCTCCTCGAGCTTGCTGAGCGGGATGCCGGTCCAGCGGGAGACGATGAACTCGATGTCCTCCTCGCCCACCGACTGCGTGCCCTTGCCCTTGTTCTTTTCCCAGTCGCGCTTCATCTCTTCCTCGCGACCGCGGAGGATCTTCTCCTTCTCGCGGAGCGAGGCCGCCTTCTCGAACTCCTGGGCCTCCAGGTACATGTCCTTCTCGCGGATCACGCGCTCCAGCTCCTTCTCGATCTCCTTGAGCTCGGCGGGTGGCGTGAGGGCCATGAGCCGCGTTCTCGACGATGCTTCGTCGATGACGTCGATCGCCTTGTCCGGCAGCTGCCGGTCGGTGATGTACCGATCGGCCAGCGTCACCGCCGCACTGATGGCCTGCTCGGTGATCTTGACGCGATGGTGCGCCTCGTACTTGTGGCGCAGACCGCGGATGATCTCGATGGCCTCGGGCACGCTCGGCGCCTTCACGATGACCGGCTGGAACCGCCGCTCGAGCGCGCCGTCCTTCTCGATGTACTTGCGGTACTCGTCGAGGGTGGTGGCGCCGATGGTCTGGATCTCGCCGCGTGACAGCGCCGGCTTCAGCATGTTGCTGGCGTCGATGGCGCCCTCGGCCGCTCCCGCCCCGATGAGCGTATGGAGCTCGTCGAGGAAGAGCACGACGTTCTCGGATTGGCGAATCTCTTTCATGACCGCCTTCAGCCGCTCCTCGAACTGACCACGGTATTTCGTACCGGCCACGAGGGCGCCGAGATCGAGCTGCAGCAGCCGCTTGTTCGCCAGCACGTCGGGGACGTCGTGCGAGATGATCTTCTGGGCGAGCCCTTCGACAATGGCCGTCTTGCCGACACCCGGCTCACCGATCAGGACCGGATTGTTCTTGGTCCGGCGCGCCAGGATCTGGATGACGCGCTCGATCTCCTGCTCGCGGCCGATGACGGGATCGAGCTTCGTTTCGCGCGCCAACTGCGTGAGATCGCGCGCGAACTCGTCGAGCACGGGGGTCTGTGAGCGCTTCTTCGGTCGCGGATAGTACTGGTCGCCCAGCAGCGCCAGCGTTTCCTGTCGAACCTCGTCGAGGCGCGCGCCGAGGGACTCGAGAATCTTCGCGGCGATCGACTGGCCCTCTTTCATGAGGCCCAGCAGCAGATGCTCGGTACCGATGTAATTGTGACCAAGCTGGCGAGCTTCCTCGATCGAGAGCTCGAGCACGCGCTTGGCCTGGGGTGTGAACGGCACTTCGCCGAACGTCAGCGTCTTCGGGAAGCCGGCGAGCGCGCGCTCGACCTCGGCCTTCACCGTCTCCAGACGCAGCCCGAGGCGCTGCAGGACCGCCGTGGCGATGCCTTCCCCGTCGCGAATCAAACCGAGCAGCACGTGCTCCGTGCCGACGAAGTCGTGCCGGAACCGTCCCGCCTCTTCGCGAGCAAGGATGATGACCCGTCGCGCCCGTTCGGTGAACCGTTCAAACACTGGAGTCCCCCACCCCTTTCCGACAGCCCGCTGACCCGTTTTCGCTTAGTCGACGCCTAGTTATTTCGAACTCGCACTCAGTATAGCCCTCCGCGCCGAGGGCTCGCTAGCCTTTTTCTTCACGAGCGCTCACCTGAAGCATACCTCATGCGAATACCCGGCCAACAGCCCCTCTGCGCGACGCCGAAAAAGCGTCGTCTTATTAACGATCGGTAGGATCGATCTCTCGCGCCAAGCCGTCGACCAGACGGTAGCCGCGGTCGGCCTTGCGCGCGAGGTCGGGATTGTGCGTCGCGACGAAGAACGAGATGCCACGCTCGCCCTGAAGCTGGAGGAAGAGATCGTAGATGACCGCGCTCGTCTTCGGGTCGAGATTGCCCGTGGGCTCGTCGGCGAGAATGATCTTGGGCCCGTTGATCAGCGCGCGCGCGACCGCGACCCGCTGCTGCTCGCCGCCGGACAGCTCGCCGGGCCGATGACGCAGGCGATCGCCGAGCCCGACTTCGGCCAGCGCGGCGGCCGCGCGCTCGCGCGCCTCGGAGCGCGGGCGGCGCTGCAGCAGCGCGGGAATCATGGCGTTCTCGAGCGCGCTGAGATCGCCGAGCAGGTTGTAGAACTGGAAGACGAAGCCGACTTCCTGCCGCCGGTAGCGCGCGAGCGCCGCTTCACCACGCGCGAAGAGATCCTCGCCGCGGAACAGCACGCGTCCGGCGCTCGGGCGGTCGAGCGCGCCGAGCAGGTGCAGCAGCGTCGACTTGCCGACGCCGGAGGCGCCGACCAGCGCCACTACCTCGCCCGCGCGAACCTCCACGGAGGCCCCGCGCAGCACGCGCACGACCTCCGGGCCCGTCCGGTACTCGCGCTCGAGCTCGACGCCGGCGAGCAGCGACTCGGTCATTGGCTCCGCCGCCCGACGTTCTGCCCTGGATCGCGCTCACTCATGTCTTGATCTTTGCCGTCGGGGCGGCTCCGCAGGGCTCCGCCGCCCGACGTTCTGCTCTAGACAGCGCTCACTCATATCTCAGCACGTCCACTGGCGTGAGCGCGCCGGCGCGGCGCGCGGGGACGACGCTGGCGAGGAACGACAGCACGAGGGTCGCGCTGATGATCAGGGAGAAGTCGCCGGGAGAGAGCTTCATCGGGAGGTAGTCGATCTGGTAGACGTCGCCGGCCAGCTTGATGATCTTGTACGTGTTCTGGATCCAGATGATGGCGAGTCCGACGATGCTGCCGGCCACGGTGCCGACGACGCCGATGGTCATGCCGACCGAGAAGAACACGGCGGTGATGGACGGCGCCGTCGCGCCGATGGCCTTCAGGATCCCGATCTCCTTGCGCTTCTCGGCGACCAGCAGCACGAGGTGGCCGATGATGGCGAAGGCGGCCACCAGCACGATGATGGTGACGATCACGAACAGCGCGAGCTTCTCGAGCTGCAGCGCCGCGAAGAGGTTGCGATTCATGTCCATCCAGTCGCGCACCCAGAAGGGGTAGCCGAGACGAGTCAGGACGGCGCGACCGACGCGCTTGGCGTCGAACGGATCGTCGAGCTTGACCTCGATGCCGCTCGCGCCCGCGAGTCCGGCGAAGTCCTTCGCCGCCGGCAAGCTGAGATACGCCACCGATGCGTCGTACTCGTACATGCCGGCCTCGATGATGCCCACCAGCGTGTAGCGCCGCATCTTCGGGACCATGCCGACGGCGGTCAGCGCGCCCTTGGGCGAGATGACGGTGACCGCGTCTCCCGGGGCGACGCCGAGCAGCCGCGCCAGCTCGACCCCGAGCAGGATGGCCCCTTCGCCGCTCGCCAGCGGTTCGAGACTGCCGCCACGCAGCTGTGCCGCCAGGCCGGCGCGGACCGCCGGCGCGTCGAAATCGACGCCCCGGATCAGACCGCCGTGCGCCTCGCCGGCGGGGCTGGTGAACAGCGCCTGCTGGAGCACGAACGGCGTCGCCGATCGGACGCCCGGGACGGACTTCACACGGCCCGCCACCGCGTCCGCATCGGTGAGGCCGGCGGTGCCGCTCTGGAACACGAGCAGATGGGGGTTGGCGGAGATGATGCGATCCCGGATTCCGTCCTGGAATCCCGTCATCACGGCGAGCACGACGATGAGGGCGGCCACGCCCAGGAACACGCCGCCGACGCCGATCCACACGAACAGCGACAGGTTCGTGCGGCTGCCGCGCGAGCGCAGGTATCGCAGTCCCAGGAACAGCTCGACGGGCAGCCCGCCGCTCACGTCGTGCCGCTCTCTGGCCGCAGATGCGGGAAGAAGATCACCTCGCGGATCGAGGGCTGATCGGCGAAGAGCATCACCAACCGGTCGATGCCGATCCCCTCGCCGGCGGCGGGCGGCATGCCGTACTCGAGAGCGCGCACGTAGTCCTCGTCGAGCCAGTGCGCCTCCTCGTCGCCGCGGGCCTGCAGCGCCGCTTGCTCGCGGAAGCGCCCGAGCTGGTCGATCGGGTCGTTCAGCTCGCTGTAGGCATTCGCGAGCTCGCGCCGCCCGATGAAGAGCTCGAAGCGATCGACCAGCAGCGGATCGTCGCGCTTCTTCTTGGCCAGCGGCGAGAGCTCGATCGGAAAATCCGTCACGAAGGTCGGCTGCACGAGCGCGGGCTCCACCAGCTCCTCGAAGACGTCCTTCCACAGGACCCAGGCGGTTCCGCCTTTGCTCCGGATCCCCCTGTCGGCGGCGGCGCGGGCGACGGTGGCGACGTCCGTCTGCGGCGTCACGGTGACGCCGAGGGCGTCGGAGAGACCGCGGAAGAACGGGAGCCGGCGCCACGGACGGGCCAGGCTGATGGCGTGCTCGCCCCAGGTCAGCGTCAGCCGGCCGAGCAGCGACTGCGCGAGCTCCGTGAAGAGCTCCTCCGTCAGCTCGATGAGGTCCTGATAATCGGCGTAGGCCTGGTAGAACTCGAGCATCGTGAACTCGGGGTTGTGCTGCGTCGACACGCCCTCGTTCCGGAAGTTGCGATTGATCTCGTAGACGCGCTCGAAGCCGCCGACCACCAGCCGCTTCAAGTAGAGCTCGGGCGCGATGCGCAGGTAGAGATCCATGTCGAGGGTGTTGTGGTGCGTCTTGAACGGCCGCGCGATGGCGCCGCCGGGAATCGGCTGCATCATCGGCGTCTCCACCTCGAGGAAGCCGCGCGCATCGAGAAACGCGCGCAGCGCCCGGATGATGTTGCTGCGGAGCAGGAAGATCTCCCGGACCTCGGGATTGACGATGAGGTCGACGTAGCGCTGGCGGTAACGCGTCTCGACGTCCTTGAGGCCGTGCCACTTCTCCGGCAGCGGCCGCAGGGATTTGGACAGGAAGGTGAAGCTCTTGACGGCGACCGTGAGCTGGCCAGTACGGGTCCGGAACATCTCTCCGGTGACGCCGATGAAGTCGCCTACGTCCACGGACGTGAAGCCCGCGTACTCGTCACCGAGGTGGTCGGCGCGCGCGTAGAGCTGGATGCGGCCGGTGCGGTCCATCAGATGCGCGAAGGCCGTCTTGCCGTGGTCGCGCATGGCGACCAGCCGCCCGGCCAGGCTGACCGGCCCGAACGCCTTCAGCTCGTCATCGCCGGCCTTCTCGAGCTTGTCGCTCAGCGGTCGGGCCCAGTGCGTGGCCCCGAAGCGGGCCCCGAAGGGCTCGACGCCGCGCGCCCGCAGGACCTCGAGCTTCTCGCGCCGCTGCCGGACGAGATCGTTCTCGTCGCGCTCGCTCACGCCTTGCCCCGCACCCACATGAGATACGCCTTGATGAACTCTTCGAGATCGCCATCCATCACAGCCTCGACGTTCCCGACCTCCACGCCGGTGCGATGATCCTTGATCCGCTGCTCGGGATGGAACGTGTAGGAGCGGATCTGGCTCCCGAACGCGATCTCCTTCTTGTGGCCGGTGAGCTCCGACAGCTCGTCGCGCTGCTTCTTCTCGGCCAGCTCGAAGAGCCGGGCCTTCAGGATTCGCAGCGCGGTATCGCGGTTGCGCAGCTGCGAGCGCTCGTTCTGGCACTGCACGACGATGCCGGTCGGCAGGTGCGTGACGCGCACGGCGGAGTCGGCGGTGTTGACGCCCTGGCCGCCGGGGCCGGAGGCCCGGAAGACGTCGATGCGGAGCTCGTCCTCGCGGATGGTCACCTCGACGTCGTCGACCTCGGGCGTCACCGCCACCGAGGCGAAGCTCGTCTGCCGGCGGCTCGATGCGTCGAAGGGCGAGATGCGGACGAGGCGGTGGACGCCGGCTTCGCCCTTGAGATAACCGTAGGCGTACTCGCCCGTGACCTCGATCGTCGCCGATTTGATTCCGGCCTCTTCGCCCGGGAGCAGGTCGACGACTTCGGCCTTGAAGCCCTCGCGCTCGCACCAGCGAAGGTACATCCGCATGAGCATCTGCGCCCAGTCCTGAGACTCGGTGCCACCGGCGCCGGGATGGATGGAGACGATGGCCGCCTTGTTGTCGTGCGGCGCCGACAGCATGATCTTCAGTTCGAACTCGTCGAGTTCCTTCTTGAGGCGGGCCACGCCCTCGCCGATCTCGGCGTCGAGGGTGCCATCGTCGCCGGCTTCGGTCGCGAGCTCTAGCAGCACGTTCAGATCCGAGGCTTGCGTGCCGAGCTCCGTCGTGCGCGCGATCGTGCGCGCCAGCTCCGTCCGCTCGCGGATCAGCTCCTGCGCGCGCCGGTTGTCCTCCCAGAACGTCGGCGCCGCCATCTCCGTGTCGATGCCGGCCAACCGCTGTTCCTTGCCCGGCAGGTCAAAGATGCCCCCGGAGCTCGTCGACCCGGCGGGTGAGTTCGCCGACGTCGCGCTTCAGCTCGCCCAGCATTTACGCCGCCTCCGCGACACGCTGTGACCGCCGCGTCAGCACGAGCGCGGCCGCGGAGGTGGCCAGCGCGAGCAGTCCCGGCCAGTCGCCGAGGCGGGTGAAGAGCGTCTTGCCGACGCGCAACGGCACCGTCTCGGTGAGAAGGCCGCGCTCGTAGAGGTTCATCCGGCGAACGATCTGTCCGGTGGGCGCGATGAAGGCGG
>JBIOXS010000020.1:0-3155 GCA_044869815.1 Candidatus Rokuibacteriota bacterium
GAAGGCCGTGCCGTGCTTGTCGTACCAGCGCTCGGTGGTGACGTAGCGCTCCTTGCCGAACACTTCGCGCGAGTCCCAGTTCTCGGGCTCGCGCGGGAGGTAGCCGCCGCGCTCGAGCAGCAGGATCCGCTTGCCGGACGGCGCGAGCCGGTGCGCAAGCGTGCCGCCGCCCGCGCCGGTGCCGATGATGATCACGTCGTAGTGGTCCATGGGTCCTCCTAGACGAGGGCGATCGGCGACGTCCACGCTCCGGTGGCGCCGCGCAGCTTGGGATGGGTGAGGATCAGCGCGAACTCGCGCACGCCGTCGGCGGCCAGCGCCGAGGTGTCGAGGTTCTCGACGATGAAGACGCCGTGATGGACGTTCAGTCGCTGCGGGACCTCGAACGGCCGGTCGGGGCTCTCGGCCGGCACCGGGCCGTAGCTCCAGGTGTCGCAGCCGGTCAGCGCGACGCCCCGCTCGGCCAGCCATTCGGCGAGCTCGAGGCCCGGGCCCGGCTCGCCGCTGAGATACCGGTCGGGGTCGTCCCAGTGGGTGCCCCAGCCGGTGTGGAAGAGCACCGCGTCGCCGGGCGAGGGATCGATGTCCGGGATGCCGATCACGTCGCCGGGCCCCAGCGGCGCGACGTCGACCAGCCAGCCGCGGGTGACGATCTGCGGCACGGTCTCGATCCCGAGCCGGCTGACGCCCGACGGCTCGGCCAGGTCGGTGACGCTCCAGCCGTTGTAGCCGCGGTCGCCCATCTGCAGGTGACAGAGCGCGTCCAGGTGTGTGCCGACCTGCGTCGTGCCCGAGATGATCTCGGTCACCCAGTTGACCTTGTTCTCGCCCACGCCCATCGCGGGGTTGGCGTGGTGGGCGGTCGTGACGAGCGTCTGGCGGAAGTGGCGCCCGGGGAAGACGGGCACGCGCTTGTCGAGCACGCGCCCGAGGTCGTAGATGCGGCCGGTGCGCACGAGCCGCATCGCCGCGGCGCGGGTGGCGTCGGTGATGTGGTTGAGCATCCCGAGCTGATCGTCCGCGCCGAAGCGCGAGGGCCACCAGCGGCCGTCGCGCTCCGCGCCGGTCATTCCGACGACCACGGCTCGCGGAAGTCGGCGAACAGGGTCAGGCCGCCGTCGACGAAGATCGTCTGCCCGGTGATGTAGGCGGCGTCGTCGGAGGCCAGGAAGCAGGCGACGCCGGCCATCTCGTCGGCGGTCCCGGCGCGCAGCATCGGGATGTGCCGCGTGACCATCTCGGCTTTGACGGGGTCGTCGACCCAGGCGCGGTTGATCGGCGTGATCGTGGCGCCCGGCCCGATGCCGTTGACGCGGATGCCACGGCCGGCGTACTCGAGCGCGAGTGTGCGCGTGAGGTTCATCATCCCGCCCTTGCTGACGCTGTAGCCGAGGTAGTTCGGCTTCGGGATCAGCTGGTGCACGCTCGAGACGTTGATGATCGAGCCGCCGTCCTCGAAGCGCCTGATCGCCTCGCGGGCGCACAGGAACGCCCCGCGCAGATTGACGGCCAGGACCTTGTCGAACTGTGCGCTGGAGAGCTCCTCGCTCGGGCGCGAGATCTGGATGCCGGCGTTGTTGATCAGGATGTCGAGACCGCCGAGACGCTCCGCTGCCTCGCCGACCATGCGCGTGACGTCCTCCTCCTTGGACACGTCGCCTTGCACCAGCACGTCGCGGACGCCGTGCTGGGAGACCTTGTTCACGCAGGCGTGGACCTGCTGCTCGGTGCCGGCCGCCTCATCCTCGGTCGTGAGGTAGTTGATCGCGACGTTGGCGCCGTGCTCGGCGAACCGGATCGCGATCGCCTGGCCGATGCCGGACGAGCCGCCGGTGACGAGGACGTTCTTGCCCTTCAGTCCGGGCATGCCCTCGCGGCGCAGTCGCGGGTCGACGGTGGGCGCGGTGTGGGACATCGGTTGCCTCCTGGGGTGAGATTCACGGGTTGGTCTTCGCGGCACGCGGGTCGTTACAGGGCCGCGGCTACATCGCCAGCAGCGGCGCGGGCTCGCCGTCGGCCTCGCGCGTGGGGGCTCCGCGCTTGAGCAGGAGCAAGCCGGCCAGCGGGAAGATCAGCACCGAAAGCAGGCCTGCGCCGATCAGGGCGGCGCTGCCCGCGGCGTCGATCAGGTGAAGCTCCATCCCGATCGCGGTCGCCGCCACGATGAACGGGAGCGACGTGGCCTGGAGCACGCCGGCGATCGCGACGCGCCGGGTGTCGATCGCCCGCCGGTACAGGATCGCCGGGATCCCGCGGGCGGCGAGCAGTGCGGCCAGGAAGATCGGGACCATGATCACGCTCGACGCCGAGGACGTGAGCGCGTCGAGGTCGAAGCGCACGCCGCTGGTCACGAAGAACGCGGGGATGAAGAAGCCGAAGCCGACCGCCTCGAGCTTGCGCCGGAACGCTGGGTGGGTCATCACCTGGTCGCGGTCGACCAGGGAGATGATCGCGCCGGCGATGAAGGTGCCGAGGATGACCTCGAGTCCCAGCGTCTCGGCGAGCGCGGCGAAGCCCACGAAGACCACGAGCGCCGCGCGCACGCGGATCTGCGCCGTCGTGTCCTGCAGGCGCACGAGGTCCGCGCGCAGGCGCATGGAGCGCTCGGCGCCGCGGATCACGCCGAAGAGGACCGCCGCCAGCGCGAACAGCGCGCCCAGCAGCAGCGTCGAGCCCGTTCCGCCCTCGCCCGAGAAGAAGATCGACAGCAGGATGATCGCCCCGAAGTCGGCGATCGACGCCGCCGCGATGATGAGCTGCCCGAAGGTCGAGGAGATCTCGCCCGCGTCCTTGAGCACGGGGACGAGCACCCCCAGCGAGGTCGCGCACAGGATGATCGCCACCAGCAGCGGGGTGTCGACCAGGCCGCCGGCCTTCAGGCCCAGCGCCACGATCAGCGCGATCCCGAACGAGAGCACGAACCCCAGCGCTGTGAGCCTGAGCACCGGCCCGCGCAGCTTCTCGAACTCGATCTCGAGCCCGGCAAGGAACAGGACGAAGCCGAGCCCGAGCAGCGCCACGACCTCCACCGCCTGGTCGACTTCCGCAAGACCCAGGACCGACGGGCCGACCACGATCCCGGCGACGATCTCCAGCACCACCGACGGCAGTTGCAGCCGCGGGAACAGGCCAAGCACGAGCGGCGCGGAGAACGC
>JBIOXS010000021.1:0-6372 GCA_044869815.1 Candidatus Rokuibacteriota bacterium
GACCACGCCGCTCGGCGACGGCGAGCCATTCCATCTCCGCTGCGCGCCCGAGGTGGCCGCCGAGCGCCTGCAACGGCTCGCCGCGCTCGGCTTCGACGACGCCGTCTTGATGCGCCAGACGCAGACGGAGGGCGATCTCGCCGCCATGCGCAAGCTCGTCGCATAAGGCCGCGCTTCGGCCGGTCTCAGGAAGCGCATGCGCTGCGACATTCACCTCGCCCGCACGCGATCGAGTGACTTCCAGTCGAGCTCCACGCCGTGTCCCGGCCGATCGGGCGCGATGGCGGCGCCATCGTCGAGGCGGAGCGGCTCGGCGATGAACCGGTCGAGACCGAACCCGTGCGCCTCGAGATACGAGCGATTGGGCACCGCCGCCAGCAGGTGCACCGTGAGGTCGTGGGCGCCATGCGACGTCACCGGGAGATTGAAGGCCTCCGCGAGGTGGCTCACCTTCATGAACGTGGTCACGCCGCCGCAGTTCGTCACGTCGGGCTCGGGAAACGTCACGCCGCCCGCGGCGATGAGCGCGCGGAATTCGTGCAGCGTGTGCAGGTTCTCGCCGGCGGCGATCGGCAGCCCGCCCTCGCGGACGATCCGCGCGTGGCCCGGCACGTCGTCGGGGATGGTGGGCTCTTCCAGCCAGACGGGCTCGAGCGGCGCCAGCGCGCGGGCGGCGCGGATGGCCTCGTCCGCGGTCCAGCGCATGTTGGCGTCCACCATCAGCGGGAAGTCGGCGCCGAGATGGCTGCGCATCGCCCGCACGCGCTCGACGTCCTCGCGCAGCGAGCGGCGGCCGACCTTCATCTTGATCGCCCGGAAGCCGCGCGCCAGATTCTCGTTCGTCTGCTTCAGCAGCGCGTCGAGCGAGAAGTCGAGGTCGATGCCGCCCGCGTAGCATGGCACGCGCGGATCGAACCCGCCGAGCAGCCGCCACAGCGGCACCCGCTGCCGTCGCGCCCGCAGATCCCAGAGCGCGATGTCCACGGCCGAGATGGCGAGGGCGGCCAGGCCGCCACGACCGCCGTAGTGGAGCGCCCACCACATCGCCTGCCAGAGCTCCTCGATCCGTTCGGCCTCCCGTCCGCGCAGCCGGGGCGCGAGATCGCGCGCGATCAGGGCGTGTATGGCCCCGCCGCCGGCACCGACGGTGTACGTGTAGCCGATCCCCTCGGTGCCGTCGGTGTCGGCCACCCGCGCGGTGACGAGCTCGAACCCCTCGATGGTGCCGTGGGTGCTGTCCGAGAGCGCCGTCGGCAACGGGATGACGTAGTGGTCCGCGCGAACTTCGCGGATCAGCATGCGAGCCCTCCTCGGAAGTGGGCGCAGTCTAGCAAAGGCGGCCGCCCGTGACAGATCCGTCCTCGCGCGTCACGCTGACACCGTTTCGGGCGATGCATGCGGCGATAGCGCTCTGTTGGTGCGCGGTTCGCGTCGGCGCCACCGTGGCACTCTTTCTGCACCCGGCGCGACAGCGGGAGGGACCCTCACGATGACGCGTCAGAGCATCCTCGCCCTGCTGATCGCCGGGGCGTGCGCCGGGATGTGGATGGGAACCGCAGCCGCCGGTGACGTGAACATCAACATCGGCGCGCCGGCCGTCGTGGTGCCGCCGCCGGTCATCACCGTGCAGCCGCAGCTCGTGGTCGTGCCCGGAACCGCCGTCTATACGGCTCCGCATGTCGACTTCAACGTCTTCCTCTTCGGCGGCAAGTACTGGAGCCACCACGACGACGTCTGGTTCGTGGCGGCGCGCCCCGGCGCCCGCTGGACCAGGGTGGCGGTGGCGTCCGTCCCCCACGAAGTGCGCGGCGTGCCCGTCACCTACTACAAGGTCAAGCCGAAGCACGCCAAGGCCATGAAGCACGGCGGCGAGCACCCGGGCAAGGGCGGAAAGAACCGCTAGAGCGCGTCCGCGATCGCCTTGCCGAGGTCGGCCGTCGTCGCACGGCCGCCGAGGTCGGGCGTTCGCGGCGCGCCGGATTTCGGCTCCAGCACCGCCTCGATCGCTCTCACGATGGCCGCTCCGGCCTCCGCGTGGCCCAGGTGCTCCAGCATCATCGCCGCCGCCCAGATGGCGCCGATCGGATTCGCGATGCCCTTGCCGTAGATGTCCGGCGCCGAGCCGTGCACCGGCTCGAACAGTGACGGGAACGCGCGCTCGGGGTTGATGTTCCCCGACGGCGCGATCGCGATGGTGCCGGTGCAGGCCGGCCCGAGGTCGGACAGGATGTCGCCGAAGAGGTTCGAGGCCACCACGACGTCGAACCAGTCGGGATGCTGCACGAAGTGCGCGACGAGGATGTCGATGTGGAACTTGTCCCAGCGCACGTCGGGGTACTGCCGTCCCATCGCCTCAACACGCTCGTCCCAGTACGGCATCGTGATCGAGATCCCGTTCGACTTGGTGGCCGAGGTCACGTGCTTCTTCGGCCGCCGGCGCCCCAGCTCGAACGCAAAGCGCAGGATGCGATCGACCCCCTTGCGCGAGAATACCGATTGCTGGAACACGATCTCGCGGTCGGTCCCCTCGTACATCCGGCCGCCGACGCTCGAGTACTCACCCTCCGTGTTCTCGCGAATCACGAAGAAGTCGATGTCGCCCGGCTTGCGATCGGCCAGCGGCGTCCGCATGCCGGGCATGAGCCGGCACGGACGCAAGTTGACGTACTGGTCGAAGTCGCGGCGGAACTTGATGAGCGAGCCCCAGAGCGACACGTGGTCGGGCACCTTGGCCGGCCAGCCCACCGCCCCGAAGTAGATCGCGTCGTGGCCGCCGATCTGGTCCTTCCAGCTCTCCGGCATCATGGTGCCGTGCTTCAGGTAGTAGTCGCACGACCAGTCGAAGTGATCGAGCTGGAGCGCGAAGTCGAACTTGCGGGCGGCCGTGTCGAGGACGCGCAGGCCCTCGGGCACGACCTCCTTGCCGATGCCGTCGCCGGGAATGACCGCGATCTTGTGCGTGGCCACGGAGTCCTCCTTGCCTGTCGGGCGGGCCCATCTTAGCGCAGCGGCACGGTGCCGCGCGGCGCTTGACTTGCCGTACGAGCCAGCGCACATTAGCCCACCGACGCAAGGACCCCGGCGCACTCGCTTTGTTCGTCAGGATCGTTCCGAGGGAGGAAACGCAGCGTGTCCAGCCACGCTCCTGGTGCACGAGATCGTCGGCAAGACGGTGCTCGGCATCGATCTCGGCGAGCAGCCGCGCTGGGGCTGAGCTTCGATCACGAATGCGTCAGAGGAGGTCTCGGATGCCGCTTTACCTGGACGTGCACAACAAGGTCGAAGGAGCGACCACCGATGTGCTGGCACAGGCGCATCGCAAGGACCTGGAGGTCCAGCACAAGTACGGCGTGAACTATCTTCGCTACTGGTTCGACGAGGGAACCGGTAAGGTGTTCTGCCTCGTCGAGGCCCCGAGCAAGGAGGCCGCCGCGGCCGTGCACGCCGAAGCGCACGGCGTCATGGCCGACGACATCATCGAGGTGAAGGAAGGCGGCTAGCCGCCGCCGCCAGCGGTCGCATCCCGAGGCCCTCGGCCAGCGCGAGCGCGGCGCGCGCGTGCTCGTCGGCGGCCTCTGGCTGACCAGAGCTCGCCGCCAGCTCGGCCAGCAGGTGCCGCGCGTACGCCTCGTGTCCCCGCTCGCCGCTCGCGCGCGCCGTTTCCAGCGCCTGGACGGCGCAGCGCCGCGCGTCCTCCGTCTGCCCGGCGACCCGTAGCGCCTCGCCGTACCACACCAGCCGCTGAGCCTGGTTGGCGGCGAGCTGCATCGTGTCGGCGCGCTCGATCGATTCGCGCAGCAGGCCCAGGCCCTCGTCCTGACGCCCGGCCAGCGCGTACGCCCAGCCGAGCGGCGCCGCGACGAACGGAAACAGCATCGGGATGTCGGCGAAGCGGCTGATCACCAGCCCCTGCTCGAGCGCCGCAATGGCCGCCGCCAGTCGTCCGCGCCGGGCGTGGAGGACCCCACTCCCGACGTGGGCCACCGCGACGCTGAACGGGTGGTCCTCGGCCATACCGATGGCCACCGCCTCGTCGGCCTGAGCCTGGGCGGCGTCGAACGCGCCCTGCTCGGTCAGACACAGGGCGAGCCACGCACGCGAGAAGACTGACGGCAACCCCGCTAGTCCAAACGTCTGCCGGCGGAGCTCCCCCTCGAGCGCGGCCACGTTCTGGTTGAGCATCGCCGCCGCCTTGCCGTAGTCACCGAGGGAGTGATTGATCTGGCCGAGGCGGAAGTTCGCGGTGACGACGCCCGCGAAGTTCCCGAAGTCGGCGTGCATCGCGCGCTCGCGCGTCGCGAGCGTGAGTGCCCGCTGGTGCATCCCCCGCCACCACAGATTGCCGGGACTCTCGGGTCCGCCGAGCACCGCATCGATGCTCGGCTGCGTCGCCGCCGTCCCCGTCTGCTCGAGATAGCGCAGCGCCGTCGACCAGAGCTCGCCGCGAAACGCGTGGTGCGCCAGCCGCTCGGCGTGCTCGGCGAGGCGATCGGCATGCAGGCGCTCGATGGCGGCGACCACCTGGCCGTGCACCACGCGACGCCGGCCGTGGAGCAGGCTGCCGTAGGCGACCTCGTGGGTCAGCGCATGCTTGAACGTGTACTCGAGATCCGGGAACAGCTTCGCCTCGTACACGAACTCCGCGGCCTGCAGGCGCCCGAGGCCGCGCCGCAGGTCGTCCTCCGACAGCTCGGCGATGGCGAGCAGGAGCGTCCACGGCACGTCCTTGCCGATCACCGACGCGGTCTGCAGCAGACGCTTGTCGTCCGGCGGGAGTCGATCGATGCGCGCCGCGAGGATCGCCTGCACCGTAGGCGGCACCTGGATCGCGCCCGGATCCTTCAGCAGCCGGTAGGCGCCGCGGTCCCCGACCAGGACCTGCGTCTCCACGAGCGCCCGCACGCTTTCCTCGAGAAAAAGCGGGTTGCCTTCCGTTCGGTCCACGAGCAGGCGGCGCAGCGAGCCCAGGCTCGGGTCGTCGCCCAGCAGCGGCTCGAGCAGCGCCTCCGCCGTGGCTGGCGGCAAGACGTCGATGCGGAGCTGGCGGTAGTACGTCTTGCCGCCCCAGGCGTGATGGTATTCGGGACGGTAGTTCACGGCGAGCAGCGCCCGGGCACTCGGCAGGCTCTCCACGAGGGCGTCGAGAAACGCCTGCGTCTCGGCGTCGATCCAGTGCAGGTCCTCGAACACGACCAGCACCGGCTGGCTCGCGCTCTCGCGCAGGAGCACGCGACGCACGGCATCCAGCGCCGCCGTTCGCCGCGCGGGGCGGTCGAGGCGGAGGAATTTATGGTCGTCGGGCAAGACATCGAGCAGCCAGAGCACCGGCGCGATGCTGTCCTTCAAGCCCTCGTCCAGCGTGAGGAGGATGCCGGTCACCTTCGCTCGGATCGCGCGCGTGTCGTCGCGGTCCGCGATCTTGAAATAACTCTTGAGCAGGCCGGTGAGCGGGAGCCAGGGGGCCGCCTTGCCGTACGAGACCGAGCTCGACTCGAGGATCAGCCAGCCGTGCGTGCGGTGGGAGTGGATGAACTCGTAGAACAACCGTGACTTTCCGACGCCGGCCTCGCCGACCACGGCCACGATCTCGCCGCGGCCGCGCGCGGCCTGCTCTTGCGCATGGCGCAGCTGCTCCATCTCGGCGTCTCGCCCGACGAAGCGCGTGAGGCCGCGCGCCATGGACGCTTGCAGCCGCGTCCGCGCGGTGCCGGCGCCCACGAGCTCGTAGACGGCCACCGGCTCCGGCAGGCCCTTGATCGGCATCGCCCCCAGCGATTTCACCTCGACGTAGCCCTCGGCGCCGCGCAGCGTGGCGCCGCTCATCAACGTCGTCCCCGGTCGCGCCAGCTGTTCCATCCTGGCCGCGAGATGGGTCGTCTGCCCCACGGCCGTGTAATCCATGTGCAGATCGTTCCCGATGGAGCGGACGACGACGTCGCCGGAGTTCAGCCCGACGCGGATCTGGACGTCGACGCCGTGCGCCCGGCGCAGCTCTTCGGCGTAGCGTCCGACGGCGTCGTGCATCCGCAGCGCCGCGTAGCAGGCGCGCGCGGCGTGGTCCTCCTGGGCGATCGGCGCGCCGAAGAGCCCCATGATGCCGTCGCCCATCACCTGGTTCACGGTGCCCTCGTAGCGGTGAACGGCGTCCATCATGCGCTCGAGCACCGGGTCGAGCAGCTTGCGCGCATCCTCCGGATCGCGATCGGCGAGGAGCTCCATCGAGCCCTTGAGGTCGGCGAAGAGCACGGTCACCTGCTTGCGCTCGCCTTCGAGCGCGGATTTCGACGTCAGGATTCGCTCGGCGAGATGCTTCGGCGTGTAGCTCTCCGGCGAGCCGAACTGCCGCGGTGGCGGCGCGCCGGCGGGATGCGC
>JBIOXS010000022.1:0-16884 GCA_044869815.1 Candidatus Rokuibacteriota bacterium
AATGCGGCATGCCCTCGGATCGCATCTCCCGGACGCTCGAGCTCGTGACCGACGTTCCCGAGCGCGCCATGGTCGTCTTCGCCCACCCGGACGACGCGGAGATCGGCTCCGGCGGCGTGGTGGCCAACTGGATCGAGGCCGGGTGTGAGGTCGCCTACGTGTTGTGTACGAACGGCGACGCCGGAACCGTCGAGCGGTCGCTGACGCCGGCCCAGCTCGCGACGAGGCGCGCGGAGGAGCAGCGCGCGGCCGCCGACGCGATGGGCGTCAAGCACCTGGTGATGCTCGGCTATCCCGACGGCTTTCTCGAGGACACCCGCGCCTTCCTCGGCGATGTCGTGCGCGCGATCCGCCAGTACCGGCCGCACACGGTGTTCGTCCACGATCCGTACCGTCTGAAGAACTTCCAGCATCGCGATTACCGCAAGGCCGGGCTCACGACCACCGATGCCGTCTATCCGTTCGCCCGGGATCATCTGCACTTCCCCGAGCAGATCGCGGCGGAGGGACTGGCGCCGCACAAGGTGCGCGAGCTCTGGTACTGGGGCGCCGACGAGCCGAACGTCATCGTGGACGTGACCGACTCCATCGAGCGCCAGATCGCCGCCCTCGTGCGGCACGAGAGCCAGCTGCCCGGCTTCAACGTGGCCGACGGGGAAACCATCGGCGCCCGCCTGCGGCGCGGCGCCGGCGAGCACGCGCGTGGCTACCCGTTCCGGTACGGCGCCGTCTTCCGGCGCATGATCGCGCGGCGATGACGCCCGCCGTCGAAAGGAGATAGAGCATGTCGCTCCGCGCCCGCCTGCACGACGCGCTGCCGGTGACGGCTCCGCTCGTCCTCAATCCGCTGATGGCGCGCATGGCCGAAGCCGCCGGCTTTTCCGCCGGCTATCTCGGTGGCGGCGCCACCGGCTACCAGAAAGTCGCGCTCGAGGCGAACCTGAACCTCACCGAGATGTGCCAGGCCGCTCTGGACATCGGCGCCGTCTCCGCGCTCCCGCTCATCCTCGATGGCGCCTGCGGCTACGGCGACCCGATGCACATGCACCGCACGATCGGGATGGCCGAGGCGGCCGGGTTCGAGGCGATCGAGATCGAGGATCAGCTGGTACCGAAGCGCGCCCATCACCACGTCGGCCTCGAGCACATGATTCCGATGGAGCTCATGGCGGCCAAGGTGAAGGAAGCCGTGGCCGCGCGGCGCCGCCCCGACTTCCTCATCATCGGCCGCACCAACGCCGTGCGCGCCGGGACGATGGACGACGCACTCCGGCGCGGCGAGGCGTATCGCCGGGCCGGCGCGGACGTGGTCCTGCTGTCGATGGCGCACACGCCCGAGCAGCTGCGTCTGATCGCCGAGCGGCTTGGCGGACCGCTCATGTACCTCACCGGGCGCGGCGGCCTGGCCGGCCTCGGCCTGACCCTGAAGGAGCTCGGCACGCTCGGTTACAAGATCGTCGCCGACCCGTCGACGCCGCTGTGGGCGGCCTATGCCGCGTGGAAGAAGATCTACGCCGAGCTCGCCGACGACTTCGGCGCGCGGGCGCCGAAGACCGACTGGACGGCGGTGGAGCACGAGGTGCTGCAGGTGATCGGCATCGACCAGCTGCTCGCCGTGGAGCGGGCCACCGTCGAGAAAGGCACGGCGTGATGGCGGTCGAGATCGGCATCCTCATTCCGACGCGGGAGATGGTGATGTCGGGGCGGCCGGAGACGGCGCCGCTGCTGACCATGGCCGAGCACGCCGAGGCCGCCGGCTTCGACGCCGTGTGGATCGGCGATTCGATCACGGCCCGGCCGCGCCACGAGCCGCTCACGCTCATGGCCGCCATCGCCGCGCGCACGCAGCACGTGAAGATCGGCACCGGCGTGCTCCTGCCGGCGCTCCGTAACCCGGTCGTGCTCGCCCACGCCCTCGCCACGCTCGACCGCGTGGCCGAGGGACGGATCATCCTGGGCGCCGGCATCGCCGCCGACACGCCGGCCATTCGCGCGGAATTCACCGCCGCCGGCATTCCGTGGGACCGCCGCGTCGGCCGCTTCCTCGAGACCCTCGACATCTGCCGCCGGCTGTGGACCCGCGATCACGTGAGCTTCACCGGCAAGCATTTCACCCTCGACGACGTGACGGTGGAGCCCAAGCCGCACCGGCGCGGCGGCCCCCCGATCTGGATCGGCGGCAGCGGGCCCACGGCGCTTCGCGAGGCCGCGCGCTTCGACGCGTGGTTCCCCACCGGGCCGAGCGTGGAGTTCTTCGCGGAGAACTTCCCGCGGATCGAGGCCGCCGCGCGCGAGGCCGGGCGCCCCGCCGGCGCGGTGACCGGCGCCGCCTATGTCACCCTGGCGCTCCATCCCAATCGCAGCGGGGCCGAGGCACGGCTGCACAAGTTCCTCGAGGAATACTACGCGGCGCCGGCGAAGACGATCATGGCGCGCCAGGCGACGTACGCGGGGCCGATCGAAGGCTGCGTGGAGTGGCTGCGGCGCTGGGTCGCCGCCGGCGCCCGCCATCTCACCCTGCGCTTCGCCGGCGGCGACCAGTTCGCGCAGATCGGCGAGGCGGCCACGACGTTGCTGCCGAGCGTGAAGGGTTGAGGGAGGCGAGACACCGATGACACTGACGCGCATCGATCACGTCATGATCTGCGTGCCCGATCTCGAGGCGGGCATCGAGACGTACCGGCGAATCGGATTCGACGTTCACTATGGGGGCGTGCATCCCGACCGCGGTACCGAGAACGCCATCGCCTTCTTCGAGGACGATTACCTCGAGCTCCTGAGCATCCGCGCCGGCGAGGAGGCGCTGGCCGGCGCCGCGCTCGCCGACTTCATCGCGCGCGGAGGCGGGCTCCGGTATCTGGCCGTGCAGAGCGATGACCTCGCGGGCGACGTGGCCGCCATGCGACGGCGCGGCGTCGACGTCGACGAGCCCGTGGACGGCGGACGGCGCACGCCGACCGGCGCGGAGCTTCGCTGGCGAGCGGCGCGGCTCGGCGCCGGCAATCCGCTCCCGATCTTCTTCATCGAGCACCTCACGCCGTTGGCCGAGCGTCGGCGGCAGGTTCCACAACCCGGCCAGCATCCGAACGGCGTCCTGCGACCGGAGCGCGCGTACATCGTCGTCGCCGACGTGACCAAGGCGGCGGAGACGTATGCGCGCGTCCTCGGCGTCCCGATCCCCCGCGCCGAACGCGGCACCGTGATCAAGGCCAACATGGTCGTCTTCAATCTCGGCCCGACGGGCTTGACGGTGGCCGAGCCGGTGGAGCCGGGCCCCGCCGCCGAGGCGCTCGCCACCCGCGGCCCCGGCCCGTTCCAGGTCCTCTTCCGCACTCGGAGCATGGACGCGGCCGAGCGGTGGATGCGGGATCACGGCCTGCCGCCGCCCGCACGCGGCATCCGGAACACCGGCGAGCACGCCATGCTGGTGCCGCCGCGTGAGGCTGGCGGCGCCTTCATCGGCCTCGCCGGACCCGCAGCGTGACGACGTTGCGGCAATCGCGACGGTTGCTGCTCGCGTGCGTCACGCTGCTGCTCGTGCCGGCCCTCGCCGCGGGGCAGGCGGCGCGGCTGACGATGGCCAACGAGTATCCGGCCACGTCGATCCAGGGCGAGGCCGATGCGCGGTTCGCGCGCGCGGTCGCCGAGCGTTCCGGCAATCGGATCCAGATCGTTCACGCCTACGACGCCTCGTCGGGGTTCCGCTCGAAGGACATGGTCGAGGCCATCGGTCGCGCCGCGGTGCCCATCGGCAACACCTACATGGGCGCGCTGGGTTCCGTCGACCCCGTGTTCCTGCTGCCGTCGCTGCCGTTTCTGGCGACCACGCCGCAGCAGGGACGGACGCTCGCGGAGGTCGCGCGTCCGGCGTACGAGCGCGTGCTCGCGCGCCACAACCAGCGACTCCTGTTCCTGTCGCCGTGGCCGCCGGCGGGGCTCTGGGCGAACAAGCCGATCGACAGCGCCGAGGCCCTCAAGGGTCTTCGCCTGCGCACCGCCGACTCGAGCGGCGTGCTGGCGTTCAAGGCCGCGGGCGCCGTGCCCGTGCAGGTCTCGTTCGCCGACGCGATCCCGCAGCTCAAGGCCGGGCAGCTGGACGCCGTCCTGTCCTCCGGCGACGGCGGCGCCGGCGCGCGACTGATGGAGGTGCTGCGTCACTTCACCGCCATCGAATACGCGGTCACGCTGAGCATGGTGACGATCAACAACGAGGCGTGGGCCGCCCTCGAGCCGGCGTGGCAGGAGGCCATGCTGGCGGCGGCCGCGGAGACCGAAGCTCGGCAATGGGAGGTCATGAAGACGCGCGTTGCCGAGAACTACGCGCGGATGCGCGCGGCGGGCGTCTCGATCACCACCGAGCTGTCGCCGCACTACCAGCAGGCGCTGCGCGCGGCCGGGCAGGTCGCGGTCGACGACTGGGTGCAGCGCATGGGCGCGGCGGCAGCGCCCATTCTCGACGCGTATCGACAGCGCGTCGGACGCTGAGATGCGCGATCAGAGCTCGAACGTCTTGACGTAGACGCCCGGCGAGCCGGGCGCGTGGCGCATGTGGTTGCGCATGCGCTCGTTCACAGGCATCGCGTCGCGCTGCGCGTTCCACGCGGCGCTCTCCGACACCCTCGGGTGCTCGAACTCGTACACGGTCATGTAGGTCGGCGTGCCGTCCACGGCGCGGAAGCGCCGGCCCCGAATCACGCCGGGGACCTTCTCGTAGTTCGGCACGTAGATCGTGTTGTACCAGGCGTTCCACTCCGCATCGATCTCACGCGGCACGTCCATGCGTCCGATCTGCAGCGCCGGCGCCATCGCGCTTGCGCTGATGGCGGGCGTCGGCGCGCTGGGATGCAGCAGGGTGTACACGTTGCGGATGAACGTCGTGGCCACGGTGGCGGGGCCCGCGCGCTTCGTCCACTCGGTAGGCTGCGCCTGCAGCCGCTTGTAGGCGTCGCTCTCGAGGACGGCCACGCTGTCGAGCTCGTACATGGCCAGGTGCTTGGGACCGCCCTTGACGGCCTCGTAGCGTGCGGCGCTCAGAAAGCCGGGGACCGCGAGTCGCTCGGCGAGATGCTCCTCGTTGTACCAGCGGTTGAACTCCTTCTCGCGGTCGGAGGGGACGTCTACCCAGACCATCAACAGGCCGCTGCCCTTTCGGTTCGCCATGGCCGGCTCCTTTCGAGGCGCCACGGCTTGCCGGGGCGCGACGAGCGTCAGGGGTATTTCGGGGTCCCCATGTTACAGGAGTCCGGTGAAGCCGGCAGTCAGTCTGGTGGCGGTGGCGGGGCGACGGCGGGCGACGCTGGAGCTCGCCTCAGGATCGAGGCCGGCTACGCCGACGAGATGGCGGCCGTGCGCGCGGCCATGGCACGTCGCAATGACGCTGCCATGCAAGGCGCGATGACCGAGCGATGGCTCGGCGATGTCACGCTGTATGGCAGCGCGAAGGCCGTCCGCGACGGCGTGGAGGCGTGGCAGGCGACGGGGGTGAAGACCGTCAGCCTGGTGCCGTCGTCGACGCGGGGCGGCCAGATGGTCGCGTTCGAGGAGCTGATCGCCGCCTACCGCTGAGCGAGCGCTACTTCAGCTTTGCGCGCCGGGCCTTCCGCTTGTTCAGCATGGAGGTCTGGACCCGGAGCTTCTTCGTCAGGCTTTTGACCGTCCGCTGCACCCGGGCGATGCTGGCGTCCATCTTGGCTTTCCGTCTCCGCAGAGCCCGAGCCGCCTTCGTGCTGGCTGCCTTCATCTGCCCTCCCCCTCGTGTGCGTCGGTGAGCTGCACCGAGATCTCGACGGCGATTTTCTCATCCGAGGGAGGCTGGCCGGAAGTTTTCAGAGCCACCGGGCCTTGCGGAAGCGGTAGAAGAGGTAGGCGTCCAGCACGCCCATGACGCCGAGCACGACCGGATAGCCGAGCGGCGAGTGAACCTCCGGCATGTGCTCGAAGTTCATGCCGTAAATGCCGGCGATCATGGTCGGAACCGCGATGAGGGCGGCGTAGGACGCCAGGCGCTTGGTCACCTCGTTCTCGTGGATCTGCAGTAACGAGAGGTTCACCGACATGGCCGTGGTCGACATGTCGCGGATGGAGTCGATCCGCTGGCTGATCCGGAACAGGTGATCGTAGACGTCGCGAAAGTACTCCTGCATTCCCCCGCAGGCGTGCGGCACGCGACCGCCGAGCAGTTTGCCGGTCGACTCGAGCAGCGGCCCCACCGCGTGGTTCAGCACCACGAGCTTCTGCTTGAGGGCGTACAGCGTCTCGATCTTCTCGCGATGCGATCCCTCGGAGAAGATGCGCGTCTCGACGTCTTCGAGCTCGGCCTCCAGCGCGCTCAGCACGGGAAAGTAGCGGTCGACCACGGCGTCCATCAGCGCGTAGAGGACGTAGCCGGACCCGTGCCGCAGCAGCTCCGGCTCGCGCTCGCAGCGCGCGCGGACGGCTGCGAACCCGCGCTCGCTGCGACTCCGCACCGAGAGCACGTAGTTCCGGCCCACGAAGATGTTGACCTCGCCGACCGCGAGCTCGCCGTCCACCAGCTGGACGGTGTGCAGGACGACGAACAGTGAGTCGCCGTACTCTTCCAGCTTCGGCAGCTCGTGGCCGTGGCGGGCATCCTCGACGGCCAGCTCGTGCAGGTCGAACTCCTGCTGCATTTCCTCGAGCTCGACGGCGTCGGGCTCGTAGAGCGCGACCCAGAGGAAGCAGTCGTCCCGGCTGACGTACTTCGAGATCTCGCTCTTCCCGATGTCGCCGAGCTTCCGGCCGCCCTGGTAGACGGCGCAGTTGACGAGCATGGATCCACTTTAGCGTCGAAGCCCGCCGCCGGGACGAAGAGAAAATTTCAGGTCAGCGCGCGCGCCACTCCCGGATCTGCCCGGCATGCTCGCGGTAATGCGCGGGGCCGGCGCCCGTGAAGAGCTCGCGGGCCGCTCCGCCGGGGCCGAGATGCAGCTCGGGCAGCGCCGCCGCTGCGGCCACGAAGTCCCGGTGCGAGGCCGCCAGCTCGGCCCGGACATCGGCCACCTTCACGCCGCGCCTGGCCTCGACGAATCGGGCGTTCCAGGCGTCGAAGTCGTCGTAGGACACGCCGTCGGGATAGGGCGGCTGGCCGCGGGCGATCCGCTCGAAGGCGGGGATCATCTCGCGGTGCCAGCCCGAGATGTGGATCAGGATCTCGCGCGCGCCCCACGACCCGAGCCACGTCTCCGCCATCCGGGCATCCGGAACCGCGTCGACGGCCTCGCGCAGCTCGGTATAGGCAGCCTCGGCCTCCGTCAGCAGCTCGTGCTTCGCTCCCATCGCGGCCTCCTCGCATTCTGGATGACTGCGATGTCTAAAACCCCGCTCGGGATCAGCCGTGAAAGCGCGTTTCGAGCGGCGGCTTTGCCGCCGCAATCGAAGTTCTAGGGGGAGGCATCGGAGGGGGCCGCCGAGGCCCCCTCCGAGGTCCATTCCCGCGGCCCGTCGTCGGTGTAGCCGCACTGCTCGCACGGGCTGAAGTAGTGCGTGGCCGGGGGCATGGCCACGGCCAGCCGCAGCGAGGTCTCGGTGCCGATCGTCCGGATGTGATGCACGGTGCCGCGCGGGACCCAGATGATGTCGTCCTTGCGCGCGCCGACCACGACGCCGCCCGTCAGCTCCCACTGGAGCTCACCGGCCATGACCACCCACCACTCGTCGAACTCCGCATGCCAGTGCGGCCGGTTGCCGCCGCCGGGCGCGTTGGCGATCAGCGTGACGAGCTGCCGTTCGTCCTGGATCACACGCCGCGACCACGGCGGGGGACCGAGACGGGCGGCCAGCTCTGCGACGCGCGTGCGCAGCGTGTTCGGCCCGTCGGCGCCGGCCGCCTTCGGCGCGGTCGGGCCGGTGGCGAGGTGGGTGATCGTGATGCTGACGCTCATCCCGGCCGTACCCAGCCGCCGTGGACCGGATGGTGCGAGCAGACGAACTCGAGGAATGCCGGCCGACCCGTGGCGTTCTCCTTGAAGGCGCGCTCGAGGGCCGGGATGATCTGCGCCGGCTCGGTGACGTCCTCGGCGTGGAAGCCGACGGCGCGCGCCATGCTCGCCATGCAGGCGCTGTCATGATCGGACACCTTCCAGGTGTACGGATCGTGGCCGGCGCCCCAGAAGCCCGGGCCATAGCCGGAGTAGCCGCCGTTGTTGATGTGCACGGTGGTGATGCCGATCTTGTAGCGGGCGACCGCCTCGAAGTTGCCCATCATGTAGCAGACGCCGGCGTCGCCGGTGACGTGCACGCACTGCCGATCCGGGAACGCGAGCTTGGCGGCGACGGCACCGGCCAGGCTGAAGCCGAGCGTCGAGACGTTGCCCCAGCCGAGATAGCCGCGCGGGATCTGCGCCTCGTACACGGTGCTCGTCTGATCACGGGTGTTACCCGAGTCCGCAGTGAGGAAGGAGCGCTCCGGGTCGAGGACCTTCATGAGGTCGCCGAACACGCGGTAGGGATTCATGGGCGTCTCGTTCGATTCGAGCCACGGCCGGAACTTCGCCAGGAACTCCTGCTTGCCGGCGCGGATCTGATCGAGGAGCGCGGGGTTCTTGCGGCCGCCGCCGCGCTTGGAGAGCTCCTCGGTCAGCGCCTGCAGCGTGAGCTTCGCGTCACCGATGACCGCGTGCCGGGTCTCGTAGCTGCGGTTGATGTCGAGCGTGTCGACGGTGCACTGCACGATCGTCTTGCGGGCGGCGTCGGGAATGGCGTGGCTGAAGCGATTCGGGAACAGGCTCGAGCCGATCGAGAACAGCACGTCGGCCTTCCGGAGGTAGTGCTCGGCCAGGGAGCCGCGCACGCCGACGGCGAGCGGATGGCGCTCGGGGAACGCGCTCTTGCCCTTGAGCGTCGTGAGCACGGGCACCTGCGCCAGCTCCGCGAAGCGACGCAGCTCGGCGGTGGCGTCGGCGTAGAGGACGCCCTCCCCGATATAAAGGAGGGGGTTGCCGGCCGCCAGGAGCGTTCGCACGGCGCCCGCCACGTCCTCCGGATCCGGCGCCGACCGCCAGCCCTTGACCGGGGTGTACGGGTGCTCGTCGGGGTCATACTCCCCGAGGTCGCGCGGGATGATCAGCAGCACCGGACCCGGACGACCCGAGCGCAGCTGCGTGAACGCGCGCCGCGTGTAGTCGGGAACGAGCTCGGGACGGTCGATCTGTCCGACCCACTTGGTGACGGACCTGAACGCCTCGGCCATGTCGAAATGGGTGTGCCGCGTGGCGCCGGGGCTGACGCCCTCGGCGATGACGAGCAGCGGCGCCGAATCCTCCCACGCCTGGGCGATGGCGCCGTACGCCATCTGCAGGCCGGCCGCGTTGAGGTTCGCCATGACGGTGCACACGCCGATCTGCTTGCCGCAGGTGACGCGCGAGAACGCATCGGCCACGGCCACCGCGAAGCGTTCCTCGCCCATCATCAGAATCGGCACGCCCTCTTCGCCGAGGGCATTGTTGACGTGGTTGGTGGGGTAGCAGCTCACCCACGGAGTGCCTTCCGCCTTCAAGATCCGGGCGAAGCCGTTCGCGGCCTTGATCTTCATCGGTGGTCCTCTCTCAAGCGAGTTCGACCTCGGCGCTCATGGCGACGGTGCCCTCGGGAGTCACCGCCCAGCACTCGCAGCCCCTGGCGGTCGGCCGGCCGCGCAATTCGAACGGCGCCGTGTCGAAGAGCGGCGCGCGCGCCTGCGTGGCGTAGGCGACGACGCGGCGGCCGGGATTCTGGTCACGGGCGAAATCGACGAGCAGCGTCGTGGTCAGCGGGCCGTGCACGACCAGGCCGGGGTAGCCCTCGACCTCCGTCGCCCACGTACGGTCGTAGTGGATGCGGTGACTGTTGAACGTGAGCGCCGAGAACCGGAACAGCAGCACCGGATCCGGGCGGATCGTCTTCCGCCAGGCGACGTCGGCCGGGGCCGGCTCCCGACGCGGCGCCTGGTTGCCCTCCCCGGCTTTCACCTCCTCGCGAAACACCGTGCGCCGCTCGTCCTCGAGCGCGACGCCGTCCGCTCCGGAGACGCGACTCACGACGGTCGAGAAGACGAGCGTGCCGGTGCCGCCCGTCTTGGCGCTCAGGTCGGCGAGCTCGAGCTCGCGGTGGACGCGCTCGCCAAGGCGAAGCGGGCGGTGCAGGCGCACGCGCTCGCCGGCGAACATGCGTCGCGGAAGCGGCATCGGCGGCACCACGCCGGTGTCGCGCGGACTGCCGTCGGGCCGCAGCTCCGCCGCGGTGAAGCGCGGCACGAAGTAGAGCGACAGCCAGCTCGGCGGCAGCGGGTCGCCCTCGCGCAGCTCGGGCTCCGGACGGCCGAGGGCCAGGCGCAGGAGATTCGCGGGATGGACGTGCAGCACGTCGGTCGCCATCTGCTTGCGGCCGACATGCGACGCGAGGTCGGCGAGCACGCTAGTCGGTGAGGGCGCGGTAGATGTCGACCTCGACCGCGCCTTCGGTGAGCCCTTCCTTCTGACGCCGCTCACGGTACTGGGCGAGATGCGGCGCCTTGCCGTGGGCCTGGAAGGCCGCCTCGTCCCTGTACTGCTCGTAGAACAGGAAGAGCTCGGGGTCCTTCGTCGAGCGATGCGGGCGGTACACGATGCAGCCCGGCTCGTTCTTCCTGACGACGCCGGCCTGTTCCTTCAGCAACGCCGCGAGCGCGTCAGCCTTGCCCTTCGCCGCGCGGATCTTCGCCACTACGGTCACCACGTCAGCCATGTGGGTGGTCTCCTTTCGCCCAGCGAGGATACACTGTCCCGGCGTATGAGGCCGCTGGTCCCCTTCGCCCACGCCTCGTCCGCGAACCGGCATCTGCCGCGCGTTTCCGTTCGCCGGGTCACCGGCCTGCCCTCTATAATCGGCCGAGACCACGACGGAAGGAGGTGAGGTGATGGCGAAGGGAAAGAGCATGAAGAAGGAAAAGAAGAAGCCGAAGAAGACGAAGTAGCGCGCCGCGCTCGCGACCGCTCCTGCTCAGCGGAGCCGACCTAGATCACGCCCTCGCGGCGCAGCGTGTCCAGCTCCGCGACGCCGTAGCCGAGCGTGCCGTAGATCTCCGCGTTGTGCTCGCCGAGCAGGGGCGCCCGCACCACCTCGGTCGGGGAGTCCGACAGCCGCACGGGATTGGCCGGCATCGGATAGGTGCCGCGCGTCGGGTGCTTCAGCTCCACGATCATGCCCCGCGACCGCAGATGGGGATCGGCGAGGACCTCCGTCGAGTCGAGCACGGCCCCGCAGGGCACGCCGGCGCCGGCCAGGATCTCCAGCACCTCGTGCTTCGTGCGCTTCTCCGTCCACGCCTCGATCATGTCGTCGATCTCGTCGATGAACTTCACGCGATCGCGGCGGTCGGCGTAGCCGGGATCGTCGCCGAGCTCCGGGCGACCGACGATCGCCGTCAGCGTCTTCCACATCTCCACCGTCGCACAGTGGACGAAGACGTAGTCGTTCGGCCCAAACGGCCGGCACCGGTAGATGTTCGACGGCGCCGCGTTCACCGAGCGATTGCCCTGCCGCGGCACCGGCCGGCCGCTGGCATATGTGTCGCGGAGATGGATCCGCAGGAGGTTCACCACCGCGTCTTGCTGAGCGACCTCGATCTGCTGGCCGGCCCCCGTCGTCTGTCGCTGGACGAGGGCGGCCAGGATGCCGATGGCGGCGTGCAGCCCGGCGCCGGTGTCGGCGAGGCCGCCGATGGCCTTGGTCGGCGGACCGTCCGGCGCGCCGGTCATGCTCATGGCGCCCGCCATCGCCTGCGCGATCCACTCGAAGCTCTTGTAATCGGCATACGGCCCGCCGCCGCCGAAGCCCTTCACGGAGGCGGCGATCAGCCGGGGGTTCAGCGCGCGCAGGGCATCGACGCCGAGGCCGAGCCGCTCCATGGCGCCGGGCCCCATGTTCTCGACCAGCACGTCCGCCGTACGGATCAGGTCCTCGAACATGGCGCGGCCACGCGGCGTCTTGAGATTGAGCGTGATGCCCTTCTTGTTGGAGTTGAGGAGCAGGAAGAACCAGGCGTCCTCCCCGCGCCGATCCGAGAGCGCAGTGCGGCCGGCTTCGCCGCCGGGCGGCTCCACCTTGATGACCTCGGCGCCGAGCCATGCCAGCATCTGCGTGCACGACGGCCCCGCCTCGTACTGGGTCAGATCGACGACACGAATGCCCGCCAGCGCCTTCAGCATCCTCGCCTCCTGTGCTGCTCCGTCACGGTGCAACGATGCCACGCGCTCGCAGCGCCGCAAGCTCCTCCGCCGAGAGCCCGAGCACCTCTTCGAGGACCTGCGCCGTATGCTGCCCCGCCAGCGGCGGCGGCGTCGTCGGCGCCGGCGAGGCCGACAGCCGCACCGGACAGCCGGGCAGACGGAAGCGTCCCCGCGTCGCATGCTCGATGGCATGGATCTGACCGCGCGCGTTGAGATGCGGATCGTCGAGGAGCTCGGCCGTGTCGAGGACGGCGCCGCAGGGCACGCCCGCCTTGCCGAGCTCGGCCATCACCTGGTGCTTCGTACGCGCGCGCGTCCACGCGCTGATGATCTCGTTGAGCGCTTCGCGATGCTGCCACCGCGTCGCCGCGTCTGCGCAGCGCGGATCGCCGAGGAGGTCTTCGCGGCCGATGGCGGTGACGAAGTCGCGCCACATCTCCGCGTTCATCGTCTGCACGTAGATGTACGCGTAGTCGTTGAGGCCGCCCGGCGCGCACGGATAGGCGCCGCCCGGCACCCCGCCGGTGATCTCGTTGCCCCGGCGCACGCTGGGGGCGCCCTCGCGGTAGTGATCGACGAAGCGGCCGCGCGCCAGGTTGGCGACGACCTCCTGCATCGCCACCTCGACGAGCTGGCCCTCGCCGGTGCGCTGCCGCTGGATGTAGGCGGCCATGATGGCGGCTGCCGTGTGGACGCCGGTGCCGGTGTCGCCGATGGCCGCTCCGCAGCGCACGGGCTCGCGATCCGGAAAACCGGTGACGCTCATGACGCCGCCGGTGGCCTGGGCGATCATGTCGAAGCTCTTGTACTCGTGGTAGGGGCCGGAGAGCCCGAAGCCCTTGATGCGCGCCATGATGATCCGCAGATTCGCCTCGCGCAGCCGCTCGTAGTCGAGCCCGAGCCGCTCCATGAGGCCGGGCGCGAAGTTCTCGACGACGACGTCGGCCCGCTCGACCATGCGGAGGAAGAGCGCGCGGCCGTCGGGATGCTTCAGATCGAGCGTGACGCTCCGCTTGTTGGCATTGAAGACGAGGAAGAACATCGCGTCGAGGCCGGGGACCTCGGGACGGTTGCGCCGCGACTGCTCGCCGCCGGGCGGCTCGATCTTGAGGACATCGGCGCCCAGCCAGCCGAGGAGCTGCGTGCACGTGGTGCCCGCCTCGAACTGGGTCAGATCGAGGATCCGCATCCCGGTCAGCGCGCGATCGGCCATGGCGCCCGTCCTACGTCGTGTACGCGGAGAAGCGCACGGTCTGCGCGCGCGCCTTGTCATCGGTGATGACGTTGACGACGGCCGGCTTGCCGGAGGCGAAGGCGCGCTCGAGGGCGGGCCGGATCTCGTGCGGCTTCTCGACGAACTCGCCGTGGGCTCCGAGCTCCTGGGCGACGCGGTCGTAGCGCGTGTGGCCGAGGTTGCGGCCGGGCTTGGGCAGCGGCCGCGTCCAGGGCGCGTTGGCCGTCCAGCCGCCGTTGTTGCTGATCACGACCACCACCGGGATCCGGTGGCGGACGGCCGTGTCGATCTCCATCGCGTTGATGCCGAAGGAGCCGTCGCCGTGGAGCACGACCACCTGGGTGTCGGGCCGCGCGACCTTGGCGCCGACGCCGAATGGCAGGCCCACGCCCATGGTGCCGAGCGCGCCGGAGTTGAGGCGATGGCCGGCGACGAAGGTCGGGATCGCCTGGCGGCCGTAGTTCAGGATCTCCTGACCGTCGACGACGAGGATCGCATCACGACGGAGGAAATCACGAATCTCCTTGCAGAGGCGCAGTGGATGAATGGGCGCCGCATCGGCGGACATGGATTTGTCCATCTCGGCGGATTTCTCCGCGTCGAGGGTGCGGAGCTTGCCGGTCCACACGGCGTATTGCTTGGGCTGGATCTTTCCGTCGGCCTCCGCGCGCAGCTGCTCGAGCACGGCGCGCGCGTCGCCGGCGATGGGGACGTCGACGGCGCGATTGTGGCCGAGCTGCGCGGGATTGACGTCGACGTGGATGACCTTCATGTCGGCGGCGAAGCGCGGGGGACGGCCGAACTGGATCATCCAGTTGAAGCGCGTGCCGACGGCCAGCACCACGTCGGCCTCGGTGAACGCCTTGCTGCGCGCGTTGAGGAACGCGAGCGCGTGGTCCTCGGGGATGAGCCCGCGCGAGATCGGCGTGGTGTAGAACGGAATCCCGGTCGCCTCGACGAAGTCCTGGAAGGCCCTGGCCCCGTCCGACCACCAGACGCCGCTGCCGGCGAGGACCACCGGCCGCTCGGCGCGGGCGAGAAGGGCGACGGCCTCGCGGATGGCCGCCGGGTCGCCGAGCGTGCGCGGCGCCGGCCGCCATGGCGCCGGGTACACGACGGCCTCCTCCTCGATCTTCTCGCCGAGCACGTCGCCCGGCAGATCGAGGTACACGGGACCGGGCCGTCCGGCCGTCGCCTCCCGGAACGCCGTGGCGACCACGTCGGGGATACGGCGGGCGTCGTAGATGCGCTCGGCCCGCTTCGTGATCGGCTTCATGATGGCGACCTGGTCGATCTCCTGGAACGCTTCCATCCCGAGGTAGACGCGCGGGCTCGACCCGCCGATGGCCACCAGCGGGGCGCAGTCGGCGAAGGCGTTGGCGACGCCGGTGACGAGGTTGGTCGTGCCGGGGCCCGAGCAGCCCATGCAGACGCCGGGACGGCGCGTGACGCGCGTCCAGGCGTGGGCGGCCAGCGACGCCGCCTGCTCGTGCCGCGTGTCGATGGCCCGGATTCCGAGCTTGATGCACGCCGCCTCCGTCTCGAGCATCGGCCCGCCCATGAGATAGAAGAGCGTGTCCACCCCCTGCGAGTGGAGCGTCTGCGCCAGCACCTCGGAGCCCGTGATCGTCGCCATGTGCCGTCCTTTCGCGCCGTGGTGGCGATGAATATAGCAACAATTGGTCGGCGACGCGGGCGGCCGCTCCGCGTGCGATACTCCGCGGCATGAGCTCTCGAACGCTGCAGCCCGAGACGACGGCGGAAGCCTACCTCGAGCTGCTGAAGGACCGTGGCATCGAGGTCTTCCTCGGCAACGCGGGCACCGACTTCGCGTCGCTGGTGGAGGGCTTCGCGCGCTTCGCGTCCGAGAGCGGCCGCGCCCCGCGCCCGCTGGTGGTGCCCCACGAGTTCGTGGCGGTGTCGATGGCGCACGGCTACTACGCGGCGGGCGGGCGGCCGGCGGCGGTGATGGTCCACGTCAATGTCGGCACCGGCAATGCCGCCACGGCCATCATCACCGCCGCGCGCGCGAACGTGCCGATCTTGATGTCAGCCGGACGGACGCCGATCACCGAGGAGGGCCTGCCGGGCTCACGCGACCTGCACATCCACTGGGCGCAGGAGAGCTTCGACCAGGCGGCCATGCTGCGCGAGTACGTCAAGTGGGATTACGAGCTGCGCACCGCCGTGCAGCTCGAGGCCGTGGTCGATCGCGCGTTCGAGCTGATGCACGCCGACCCGCGCGGCCCCGTGTACCTGACGCTGCCGCGTGAAGTCCTGGCGGCGCGACCGGGACCGATGACGATCACGTCACCGCCGCGGCGCCAGTGGCGGAGCGAGCGCTTTCCGGATCCGGCGCGCATCGACGAGGCGGCGCGCCTGCTGGCCGGCGCCGAGTCACCGCTCATCCTCGTGTCCGCTGCCGGCATCGATCCGCGCGCGGTGGCCGGGCTGGTCGAGGTCGCCGAGGCCGGAGGGGTCGGGATCGTCGAAGCCGATCCGATTTACCTGAACGCGTCACACCGCCACGAGCTGCACCTCGGCTACAACCAGTCCGGCACGACCAACCCGTCGCTGGCCGACGCCGACGCCGTCGTCGTCGTCGAGGCCGACGTGCCGTGGTACCCGCATCTCGAGAAGCCCGCGCCCGGGGCGCGCATCATCCACCTTGGCGTCGACCCATTCTTCTCGCGCTATCCGATGCGGAGCTATCCCTGCGACGTCCCGATCGCCGCCACGCCCGGGGTGGCGTTGCCACTCCTGGCCGAGGCGGTGCGTCGCCACGCCGATCGCCAGGTGGTCGCCCGGCGGCGCGAGCGTCTGGCCGCCGAGCATCGCCGCCGTCACGCCGAGTGGGACCAGCTGGTCGGGCGGCAGGCGAGCGCCTCCAGCATCGGCTTCGCGTGGGCGTCGCGCTGCATCGCCGAGCTCGCCGACGACACCACCGTCGTGGTGAACGAGTATCCGCTGGACCGGCGCTTCGCCGCGTTCACGCGGCCCGGGAGCTATCTCGCCTCACCGCATTCGAGTGGCCTCGGCTTCGGCCTCGGCGCCGCCCTCGGTGTGAAATTGGGGCGCCCCGACGCCACCGTCATCGCCACCGTGGGCGACGGCGCGTACTTCTTCGGCGAGCCGCTCTCGTGCCTCTTCGTGCAGCGCGCTCACGCGCTGCCGATTCTCACCGTGATCTTCAACAACCAGCAGTGGGAAGCCGTGAAGTCAGGGACGCTCGCCGTCCATCCGACCGGCGCCGCCAAAACACGCGGCACCTTTCCGTTGAGCGAGCTGCGCCCGTCGCCGCGCTTCGAGGAGATGGCGCGGACGGTCGACGGCTACGGCGAGCGCGTCGAGAGCCCCGGCGAGCTGCCGGCGGCCCTCAAGCGCGGGCTGGCCGCCGTCCGCGAGGGCCGCCCGGCGATCCTCAACGTCCTCTGCCAGCGGGCGGTG
>JBIOXS010000023.1:0-72321 GCA_044869815.1 Candidatus Rokuibacteriota bacterium
CGCTCGGCGTGACCGTCAACTGCGTGTCGGCGGGGTTCGTGGACACGGAGTTGACCTCGGGCCTCTCGCCGGACGTGCGCGCCGAGTTGATCGGCGCCATTCCGCTCGGCCGTCCCGGTCGACCCGAGGAGCTGGCCGCCGTCGTGGCCTTCGTGTGCTCCGACCGCGCCGGTTATGTCACCGGCCAGGTGATGGCCGTCGACGGTGGACTGACCTGAACGCGGAGCACCTCGGGCGGAAATCGAAAAGGGCTACGGAACGATCGTCCCGTAGCCCCTCGTCGAAGAGTTGGAGCGGCCGACCGGATTCGAACCGGCGACGTCCAGCTTGGGAAGCTGGCATTCTGCCACTGAATTACGGCCGCTCGCCGCCCTCCATATTACTCCGGAAGCCTACTTCCCGTCCTTGAGTGTCATCTCGGTGGCCTTGATCCGCTCGTCGCTGCGCGCCTTCCAGCTGAGTCGCTTGCTGGCGCCATAGAGGTCGAGCTGCTGGTAGAGCGGCGCGGCCGCGGCGTCCTCGATCCAGATCTTGCTGATCCGGTGGTAGATCTCGCGCCGCTTCTTCTCGTCCATCTCCGTCTGGGCCTGGGCGACGAGGCCGTCGATGTCGGCGTTCATGTAGGTCGTCAGGTTCGCGCCGTTCGTGAACAGCGGACTGTAAATCGTCTCGGCGTCGAGGGTGGGCGTGCCCCAGCCGATCAGCCACACCGGTCCGCCCTTGTGCTGGTATGTCAGGTTGTTGAGATAACTCACGAACTCGTGGGTCTTGATGGAGGGCTTGATGCCCGCCTTCGTGAGCTGGCCGGCCGCCGCCTCCAGGACCTCCTTGTCCCGGACGTAACGACCCTGCGGGCCATTCATCGTCAGCTCCAGACCGTTCGGAAAGCCGGCGTCGGCCAGCAACTTCTTGGCCTTCTCGACGTCCTGCTTGATCGGCTTCAGCGCAGGATCGAAGCCGAAGTGCATGGGCGTCAGCATCGTGGCCATGCGCATGGCCTTGCCATCGAGCACGTTCTTGATGATGTCGTCCGGATCGAGCGCGTACTGAATCGCCTGGCGCACGCGCTTGTCCGCCGTCGGTCCCTTGTACGGGCCCGTCGCCTTGTGGGTCTTGGGATCGAACTCATGGGTCTGGAACATCAGCTGGATCGTGCGGATCGATGGCGCCGTCGACAGGAAGAGCTTGGGGTGGTTCGCGATGGGGTTCGCCAGATGCGGCGGGATGTTCACCGCCACGTCGACCTCGCCGTTCTGGAGCGCCGCCACGCGCACGGCATCGTCGGGAATCGGCTTGAAGACGACGGTCTTGATGCTCGGCGCGCCCCGCCAGTATGCGGAGTTCGCCTCAAGCACGATCTCTTCGTCCTTCGCCCATCGCACGAACTTGTAAGGACCGGTGCCAACCGGCTGACGCGAGATATCGGCGGGCTCCTTGCCGGCGTACGCCTTCGGCGGGTACATCGAGGCCTGCGCGAAGGTCAATATGCTCAGGAACGTCGGCCACGGCTTACTCGTGTGCACGCGGATCGTGAACGGATCGACGATCTCGACGCGGTCGATCGGCCGGAAGTTCGAGCTCGCGCGGAGCTTCGAATCCTTGACGCGCTCCAGGCTGAACTTGGCCGACTCGGCGTTGAAGTCCTCGCCGTTGTGGAACTTGACGCCCTTGCGAAGCTTCACTTCCCACGTCGTCGGCGCGATCAGCTTCGGCAGCTCGGTGGCGAGGCCGGGAACGATCTTGAGGCTCGGATCACGCTCGTAGAGCCCTTCGAAGATATGCGCGCCGACGACCGAGGCCGGCGTTTCCTGCTGGTTCATGATGTCGAGCGTCGTCGGATCGACGCCCTGCGCGATGGTGACCTTGCCGGCCGGTGCCGCCGACGCCGCCATCGGGAGCGCCAGCACGCTCAGCACCGCCAGAACGCTTCGCCAGTGACTCATGGGGGGACCTCCAAACCGAGGGGTGGATTTGCTCAGTGGTGCCGGTACTTTACGGGCCGGCAACGAGCGAGTCAAGGTAAGCCAGCGCTTCCTCGCGACTGCCCACGCGCCCGAGGTCCTGCGCCTCGCGCGCCCGTGCGAGTAACCATCCGACGCGCGGTCCCGGTTCCAGGCGGAAGCGCGCCATCACGTCCTCGCCGCGGATCAGCGGCGGCGTCGCGGCCAAGACGCGTTGCTCGGCCCAGCCACGCATGAGCTCGCGCACGAGCGGCGCGCGGCGCCACGTCGTCACCGGTGAGACGCCGGTCACGGCCGCCGCGTCGACGAGGACGAGCAGCAAGAGGTCGCGGGTGTCCTCGCGCAGATCGCGATAGAAGCGATAGTGCGCCCGCGGCGTGACGCTGGCGGCGCTGCCGAGGTGCATCGGCCGCAGGTGGTGGCGGACGAGCCGCTCCACGACGACGATGGCGCGCTCCGGCAGCTTCAGCCGCTCGCCGATGGCGCGTGACCGGCGCGCGCCGATGACGTCGTGCTCGAAGAACCGCACGCGGCCGTGGATGCGCCGGCGCGTCTCGGGCTTCGAGACGTCGTGCAGCAGTGCGGCCAGCTTCAGCGTTGTCGCGCGGGTGAGCCCGCCGCCGAGCGGCTCCGCCACGTGGGCGGCGAGCTCCTCACCGTACGGCGTCAGCGCGGCCAGCCGCGGCAGCAGGCGGTCGCACCCGGCGACGGCTCTCAGCGAATGCTCGAGGACGGGGAAGCGGTGCGGCGCCGGCTGCGCGGTGGCCCGCATCGGCTCGATCTCCGGCAGGACGACGCCGAGAACACCGAGGGCGTCGGCCCGCCGCAGGACGCGCGCGCTGTCGGCCATGTCGACGAGCGCGAGCAGCTCGTCACGCACGCGCTCGGCCGACACCTCCGCCAGCCCGGCGGCGGCGGCGCAAACAGCCCGCGCAGCGGCGGGCGTCAGCTGCAGGCCGAGCGCCGCCTCGAGGCGTACCGCCCGCAGCGACCGCAGCGGGTCCTCGCCGAGCACATCGGGGCCGGCCGGGCGCAGCCGGCGCGCGCGCAGATCCGCCAGACCGCCGGTGGGATCGATGATCGGACCGCGCCCACGCGTCACCAGCGCGACGAGGGGCACCGCCAGCGCGTTGACAGTGAAGTCGCGCGCCGCCAGGTCGCCCTCGAGCGTCGGCGCGCGGAAGTCCGCGACGTCGAGCGTCCAGCCGTCCGCGACGACACGGGCGGCGCCGCGCTCGGCGTCGAGCACCACGGCGGTGCCGCCGAGCCGCTGCGCGCACCGCCGCGCCAGCGCGATGGCCCCGTTCGGGACGGCGAGATCGACGTCGACCGCCGGCCGGCCGAGCACGGCGTCGCGAACGGCGCCGCCGACGAGCACGGTCCCGGTCGGCGCCACCGCCGCCGTCCCGCGCAGCAGCGCCACCTGCGCGCGCGACAGCCGCGCGAGGCGGAGCTCAGCCACGGTCGAGGAGCCGCGCGGCGTTGTCGTGGAAGATCTTGCGCCGGACCGCGTCCGGCAGCCGGCGGTCCCACGCCCAGCGCCGCTCCTCGTCGTAGTCGTAGGGGACGAGGGGAAAGTCGGAGCCGAACAGGATGCGATCCTGATAGCGGATCAGCGCGCCGTCGGTGATGGCCGCCGGCTCGGCGCCGACGAAGCGCCGCGCGGCCGGCGCCAGCGCCATCGTCGTGTCGACGTAGAGGTTCGGATGGGCGTCCAGCAGGGCCAGGAAGGCGTCGCTCTCGAAGGCGCCCATGTGGGCGACGACGACGGTGAGTCGCGGGAAGCGCGCGAGCACGCGGCGGAAGCGCTCGACACCGGTGAAGGCGTCGCGGTACGGCATCGTCCCCGCGTGCAGCACGAGGATGTGGCCGGCCGCCTCCGCCCGCGCGTAGACGCCGAGCAGCCGCACGTCGTCGACGTGGAAGCGCTGCACGGAGTGATGGAACTTGAAGCCGCGCAGGCCGAGCCGCCCCGTGGCCTCGACGGCCACGTCGTCGACGTCGGGATCGCCCGGGTGCAGGGTGCCCAATCCCACCGCCGCCGGCAGCGTCGCGGCGGTCTGCGCGACCCATTGATTCAGCTCGCGCGCCATGCCGGGCTTGTGGGCGTACGAGAAGAAGCAGAAGCGCTCGACGCCGCGCTCGGCCAGCGTCGTCGCCACCTTGGCGGGATCGAACGGGTGCGCGGCCACCCATCCCTCGCCCGCGAAGTGGCGCTCGATGGCGGCGGCCAGCCGTGGCGGATGGAGGTGGACGTGGACGTCGATGCAGGGAAACGGCGGGCGCCAGGCGGCGGTCGCCACCGCCCTATCCGAGCTCGAGCCCGGCGCTCCCGATGCGGTACTCCACGATCTCGTCGCTCATGGCGCTGCCGCGATGCTTCACCACGGAGAGCAGCCGCGCGACGCGGCTCCCCACGCGCTCGCTGCCCATCACGAGGATGGTGTTGGCGGTGGCCCCGATGTCGCCGACGGCGACCCGGCGCGCCAGCAGGTCCTCGAGGCGTGTCTCCTCGGTGGTGACGAGCAGCAGCGTGGTCACCGCCGCGTGATCGTAGAGGTGCGCGTCGATGAACGGGCGGTGCTTCCACACGGGCAGGCAGATCTCCATGCCGACCGTCTCGGAGTCGCGATGGATCGTCTTGCGGTAGAGCTCGTCGAACATCCAGAACTGGATGGAGTCCGCCGGCTGGTCCATGGGCTCCACGCCGTCGACGACGACCCGGCGCGTCCCCGCCGTGAAATGGAAGTAGAAGAACGGCCGCACCGTGTAGAGCGCGTGGTTGTACGTCGCCTTCCAGTTCCAGTCGAACTCGAGCGAGCCGTCCGGCGTCGGCACCTGAAAATCGCGCACCCGTCCCACCCACCGGAGCGCGTTGCAGTAGAACGCGTCCATCTGATCGCTCGACGGGTACGGCTCGGTCATGGGCGGCACCGTGTGCGTCCATTCCTTCAGCGACCAGTCGAACAGGCGCGCGGCGTATTCGTCATGCTGCTGCGAGTCGCCGCGCCCGTTCATGTCCAGCACGATCCCGCGCGCACCGTCGGACGCGCGCCCGTGGTCGGCGAAGGTGAGCCCGAGATGCGTCTTGCCGATGCCGGTGGCGCCGTAGACGACGGCCAGCGTGCCGGGGAGCAGACCGCCGCCCAGCATCTGGTCGAGCCGCGGGATCCCGGTGGAGACGCGTGCGGTCACCGCTGGATTTTACACCACGCCCGCGGAGCGGCCCTTCGTCCGGAACTGGCGCTCGTAGAGGTCGCGCAGCTCGCCGAGCGTGGTCACCTGCCCCGGCCCCTTGTCGTCGCGCACGCGCGCGATCCGTGCGAAGCGCAGCGCGAGGCCCGACGGATAGGTGGGACTCTTCTGGATCTCGTTGTACTCGACTTCGACCACGACCTCCGGCCGCACGCGCACCGTGTAGCCGTCATCGGCCGTTGCGAGCGTCCACAGCCGCTCCGTCATCGCCGCGAACTGCGCGTCGGTGAAGCCCTTGAAGGTCTTGCCCACATCGGCGAAGCCGTCGCCTTCGCGAACGGCGAGATGGTAGTTCGAGAGCCATCCCTGCCGGCGTCCCGAGCCGCGGTCCACGGCGACGATCACGCAGTCGACCGTCTCGGCGGCCTTCACCTTGAACCACCGCTTCCCCCGGCCGCCCGGCTCGTACGCGCTGGTGAGATCCTTGGCCATGACGCCCTCGTGGCCGGCGGCGAGCGCCGCCTCGCGGAACGACGCGGCCTCCGCCTCGGTCGTCACGATGCGACGTTCGGCCAGGTAGCGCCCGCGCGTCACCGCCGCCAGCGCGTCCCAGCGGCGTGCGTACGGCTCGTCGATCAGCGAGCGCCCCTCGGCCATCAGGCAGTCGAAGAAGTGCAACGCCAGCGGCATCTCGCGCACGAGCGCCTCCACACCGTGGACACGGCGGAAGCGCCGCATCAGCTCCTGGAACGGCAGCGGCTTGCCGGTCTGGTCGAGCGCGACCACTTCGCCGTCCAGGATGAACGGCGGGCCGACGAGCTCGCGACGCGCGATCTCGACGATGTCGGGGAGGCTGCGCGTCACGTCGGAGAGCCGGCGCGTCCACACCTCGACGCGGTCGCCGTCCCGGTGCAGCTGGATCCGCGCGCCGTCGTACTTGTACTCGAGCGCCGTGCGCCCACCGTGAGCCGCCAGCACGACTCCGAAGTCGTCGGCGATCTCGGCCAGCATCGGCAGCAGCGGCACGAACGGGCGGGGCGCCACGCCGGCGAGCGCGGCCGGCCCGCCGCCGGCAACGAGGCGCGCCACCGCGGCGAGGTCGCCCAGGAAGAGCGCCGCGCGACGCGCGGCGCCGATGTCGGCGCCCCAGGCGGCGGCGATGGCCTCCAGCAGCAGGCCGTCCGAGACTCCGGTGCGCATCTCGCCACCGATGATGCGACCCAGGAACTCACGCTCGTCCGGGGAGGCGCGAGCGGCAAGGTCGGCCAGGCGCGCGTCGCGGGCGCGCCGCGAGCCCGCGCCCGCGGCGGCAGCCACCTCGGCGAACGCCTCCGCCACGTCGCCGAGCGTCAGCGCGGGGCCCGGCTGCGAGCCCCGGGCAGGGACGCCGCTGCCGAGACCGCGCACGCCGAGAACGCGCGGGTCGGACGTCGGAAACGCCCGGCCCGCCAGAAACGCAACGGCGATCGGGACCTCGTCGAGACCGAGCGAGCGGAGGAAGCTCGCCACCTCACGCTGCTTGTCGAGCCGGCCACGCAGGCGCTCGAGGCGGCGGCCGAGCGCGGCGAGCTCTCCGAACGTCGTCATGTCCGCATTGTACTGAGCGAATTTGACTCACCGGCGGCCAGCCCCGTAGGGTTAAGACCATGCGGCGCGTGATCTCCCACGACGGTTCGCCTTCGGTCGCCGCCGCCGCCGCTCCTCTCGCCGTCGACTACGAGGTCCGCGCGCTCGTCGGCGAGCCGGCCGGTGAGCTCGTCCTCGTGGGGCCGGGCTCGACGCTCCAACCCAAGGATGGCAGTCGGATCATCGGCCTCGTCGAGGCGGGCGACGTCGGGCCGTGGCCGCCGGCGTGGTACGCCGTGCTGCCCATCGACGCGCCGGCCGCGATGCTGCGTCGCGCCATCGCCAACGCGTTCGCGGATCTCGAGGCCGAGGCCGACCTCGAGCGTCTCGAGCGGGACCTGGGCGAGCTGAACGCCATCGGCATCCGGCTCTCCGAGGAGTCGAATCCGCGATTCCTCCTGGAGACCATCCTCAGCAAGGCGCGCGAGATCACGTCCAGCGACGCCGGCTCGCTGTACATCGTCGACGAGGGCAGTGACGTGGCCCATCTGCGATTCGCGCTCGCGCAGAACGACAGCGTGAACATCCCGTACCGCGCAGCCACCCTGCCGCTCACCGACGAGAGCGTGGCCGGCTACGTCGCCCTGACGGGACGGATCGTGAACCTCGTCGACGCCTACGCGCCGCCCGCGGACTCGCCCTTCACGATCAACCGGTGGTTCGACGAGCAGACGCATTATCGGAGCAAATCGATGCTGGTCGTCCCCATGCGCACGCCGCAGGGCGACACCATCGGCGCCCTGCAGCTCATCAACTGCAAGGGCGACTGGCGCGGCTCGCTGGAGAGCCCGGCGGACGTCGAGCGTCACGTCCATCCCTACGGCCCGCGGCACGAGAAGCTGGCGGGGTCCCTGGCCTCCCAGGCCGCGGTGGTGATCCACAACCGCCGTCTCTACCTGTCGATCCGCGACCTGTTCGAGGGCTTCGTCAAGGCCTCCGTCACCGCAATCGAGGCACGGGACCCGACGACGTCGGGCCATTCGTTCCGCGTGGCCGATCTCACGGTCGGCCTCGCCGAGGTCGTGGACGGCTGCGACAGCGGCCCGTATGCTCGCCTGCGTTTCAGCGCCGAGGAGATGATGGAGCTGCGCTACGCCTCCCTCCTGCACGACTTCGGCAAGGTGGGCGTTCGCGAGCACGTGCTGGTCAAGTCGAAGAAGCTCTATCCGGCGGACCTCGAGCGCATCCGCCACCGAGTGGAGCTCCTCAAGCGCGAGCTCGCGCTGCGGTCGGCACGCGCGAAGCTCGATGCGGCGGTGGCCCGCCGCGCCGACTACGCTGCGCTGGCGGCGCGCCTCGACGCCGAGCTGGCAGCCGCCCTCGCCGACCTCGATCGTCAGCTCGGCCTGATCGTCGTCGCCAACGAGCCGAACGTGCAGGCGCGGGAGCTGACGGCCGACATCGCCGCCATCGCCGGACGCGTGTGGCAGGACGCCGACGGCGCGGCGCGGAGCATCCTCACCTCCGACGAGGCGCGCATTCTCGCCATTCCGCGCGGCAGCCTCACCGACGGCGAGCGCCTCGACATCCAGGACCACGTCGTCCACACCTTCGAGTTCCTGAGCCGCATCCCGTGGACGAAGGAGCTCCGGCGCGTCCCCGACATCGCCGGCGCCCATCACGAAAAGCTCGACGGCACCGGCTATCCGAACCGCGTTCGCGCCGAGGAGATTCCCGTCCAGGCCCGCATGATGGCCATTGCCGACATCTACGACGCGTTGACGGCGACGGATCGGCCGTACAAGAAGGCGGTGCGCACGGAGGAAGCGCTGGCAATCCTCGACGCCGAGGGTCGCTCCGGCGCCCTCGACTCCGCGCTTCTCGACCTGTTCATCTCGGCTCGCGTCTTCGAGCGCGTCACCCGGCCGTCGTAGCGCCGCGGGTTCGGCCGGGCTGCACTTTACGAACGACCACCGCGCGTCGGAGTCAACTCAACCGCCGATCAATAGCAGCGAGACGGACCACGCGACCAGCGCGAGGGCAGCGATGGCGGCGCGGACGACTTCGGTGAAAAGGAGGCGGTCCCTCTTCACATGTCGAGTGGTTCGGATCAAAAAAAGGGCGCGCTGGCGACGTTGGGTGATCAGACGGCGTTGCAGTGAGGGATACGTGACGGCGTGAGCGTTCATCCGAGCCTCCGCTTCCTGTCTGCCTGTTCAGAAGCCTCGAAGAAGTCCGACGACCTTGCCGATGATCTTCACGGGCGTGCGTCGAGGGTCGACGACGATGGGGGCCATCGTGGGATGTTCCGGCTTGAGCACCACCCGCTCGCCGTCGCGCTGGAAGCGCTTCACGGTGGCTTCCGCCTCGCCCCCATCGGACTCCACCATGGCGACGACGATCTCGTTCGGCTGCGCGCTGTCCTGCCGACGCACCAGCACGAGGTCTCCATCGCAGATGTGCGCCTCGATCATGCTGTCGCCGCGCACCCGAAGCGCGAAGACGTCCTCGCCGCGACCGGGCAGCGAGGCCGGCGCAATGTGCAATTCGCCCTCGCGATTCTCGGCGGCAAGCAAGGGCTGGCCGGCGGCGACGCGGCCCAGGATCGGAACCACTTGCGGTCGGGATCCCCCGCCTTCGGAAGGCACGAGCGAGCGTGAGGTGCGACCGGCCGTGGCGCGGCGCTGGAGCATCCCCTTGCGCTCGAGGGCACGAAGATGGTCGAACGCGGCGCGCGGGGTGACTTTGAAGCGCTCGCCGATCTCCCGCACCGTCGGCGGCAGCCCGTGCTTGGCGATGAATCCCCGGATGAAGCCGAGAACCTCGCGCTGCTTGCCGGTCAACTCCCTCATTCGCACCTCCGTGGGCGACACCATACTCAACGGGTGTTGAGGTCGTCAATCAAAAAAAGAGGGCTCCCTCAGGCCGGCTCCCACGGCTCGCAAACGGGGCACGTGGCGAGCCCGGCCTCGCGGGCCTCGGCGATCGTCTTCATGTAGCTGCGCTCGGGCTCGGGGATCCGGCGCACCCACGCGCAGTCGCGGCGGTGGAAGATGCGCGAGCCGCGCTGCGCGCAGAACGGCTCTCCGTGCTCCTCGGCGTCGGCGACGGCGACCGCCGTCGTCTCCTGCGTCATCGCCGGTTCCGTCTCCGATGGCAGCGGCACCGGCATCTCGGCGACCGGTGTCAGGTCGGGCGCCGGAGGCGGCGAATCGATCTCGTTGATCTGGAGATTGCTCTCCACCGTCGACCGGAACTCGTCGCTGGCGCGACGAAACTCGCGCATGGCACGGCCCACCATCCGACCCAGCTCGGGAAGCTTCGACGGGCCGAAGACGAGGAGCGCCAGCACCCCGATGACGAGCATCTCCTGAAGACCGATGTCGAACATGCGGCTAGAGTAACACGCGCGAACGAGGCGGCTGGGCGTGCCCGAAGATGGAAAAAAGTTTCCGTGCGCGAGCGCGACCGGCGGGCGACACGCGCGACAGCGCCACCGTCACGGCGGCCACTTGCGGTCGCCGGAAGCGGCGGGGCACGGGAGTTGCTGCCACCGTCCGCTCCGAAAGGAATGACCGATGCGCGTCCGCGACCGCTACGAGGCGATGACCTCTTTCGGTTTCTCGGGTTCAGCGTCCTGGCTCACGAGGCCGCACTGTACGATCTTGTAGAGGAGCGCCTTGTAGCTGATCTGCAGGAGCCGCGCCGCCTTCGCACGGTTCCAGTGCACGCGGTCCAGCACTTCCTTGATCGCAACCCGCTCGGCTTCCCGGGCGGCCTGGCGGGCGATATCCTTCAGGCTGATCGGCGCGTCGGCGTTCACCGAGGCGACCAGGGACGGTGTGCCGGCGGGGCGCGTGCCGCGGCTGAGGTTGCCGACGATCTCGATGTGCACCGGGCGGGCGGTGCCGAGCACGACGACGCGCTTGACGGCGTTCTCGAGTTCGCGGATGTTGCCGGGCCAGTGGTAGTCGACGAATGCGCGCATCGTGTCCGGCGGAATCTCGACGGTGCGGCCGTACTGCGCGTTGAACTTCCGGAGGAAGAAGTCGACGAGGGGTGCGATCTCGTCGCGGCGCTCGCGCAGCGGCGGGATGCGGATCTCGATCACGTTCAGGCGGTAATACAGGTCTTCGCGGAACTGATGAACGCGCATCGAGGCTTCCAGGTCGCGGTTGGTGGCGGCGATGAGCCGCACGTCGGTATCGATGATCTTCTCGCCGCCGACCCGCGAGAACTCGCCGTCCTGCAGGACGTGCAGGAGCTTGGCCTGGAGGCGAAGGGGCATCTCACCGATCTCGTCGAGGAGGAGCGTGCCCTGATGCGCCGCTTCGAACTTGCCGGGCTTCTGACGGTAGGCGCCGGTGAAGGCGCCCTTTTCGTGACCGAAGAGCTCGGACTCCAGCAGCTCGCCCGGGAGCGCGGCGCAGTTGACCTTCAGGAACTGCTTGCCGGCGCGCGGCGACGCCTTGTGAATGGCGCGGGCCACGACTTCTTTGCCCACGCCGCTCTCGCCGCGGAGCAAGACGGTCGTGTTGGTGGTCGCGACCTTCGAGACGAGGTCTCGAATCGGCTGCATCTTGCTGCTGTTGCAAAGGTTCATCAGGGGCTCGCTCATCGAAGTGGTCTCCTCGTCGACATCGCGTGTGAACCCTTCGCCCATGCTGCGTGAAGCGGAGTGCACTCGATGTGCCAAGGGTTTACCCACTGGCTATTCCAGTGATTACAAGGAGTTGACCCTGTGCTGCCCTATCAGCAGCGGCCGGCATTGTAGAAAATACATGCGATTGCTTGCAACAATTACAACGTGCCGGGAGGCAAGAAAATGGAGATCATGATCGTCGACGACGAACCGCAGGTTGCCGAGGTGCTCGCCACGTCCCTGCAGCGCCAGGGGCACCGGACGACGGTGGTGCACTCCGGCCGCGAGGCCCTCGATCGCATCAAGGCGGGAGCCTACGACGCCCTGTTTCTGGACGTCTCGATGCCCGGGATGAACGGCCTCGACGTCATGGCCGAGGTGCGCCGGATCCGTCCCGCCCTCGCCGTCGTCGTCATCACGGGTCACGCGACGGCGGACGAGATCGAGGACGTGAAGAAGATGGGCGCCGTCGACGTGATCCAGAAGCCGTCGGCGCTCACGCACTATCATCAGGCCATCGAGCGGCTGCACACGCACGCCGAGAAAAAGCCCTTTCCGCGTCTCGGGGACGTGTGATATGCGTGAGCCCGTGATCGCCCGCCTCGTGCGCGTGGCCGCCGTGGTCGTCGTGTCGCTGTGGCCGGGCGCGGTCGCGGCCCAGCAGATCCCGCTCGCCCCGTACCAGTCCACGTCGCGGCCCGACGATCCGCAGCGTCTGCAGATGCCACGCCGGGCGCCGCTCACGATCTTGCCGAGCGTCACCATCAGCGAGGAGTACAACGACAACGTCAATCTGAGCAACGCCAACCGGACTTCGGATTTCATCACCGGCATCACCCCGGCCCTCAACATCATCTACGGAAGCGCGACGTATCAGCTCGCCGTCGGCTACAACTTCACGGCCGAGATGTACGCGCGCGATCCCGATCGGAACGCCGCCTTCAACCGGCAGAACTTCGATCTCGACACCCTCTGGCGTCCGACCGAACAGCTCACGCTGACGCTGGTCGACGGCTTCACGTTCAGCACCGACACCAATCTGATCTCACCCGAAGGCGTCGCCACCGGCCGCGATCAGGCCTGGTCGAACACGGTGCGCGGCGGCCTCGGCTATCGGTTCGATCCGCTCACGACCCTGCGGACGGGCGCCTCATACACGGTCCAGCGCTACGAGGCGGCGACGCTCGAGGACTCGGACATCTATCGCTTCGACGTCGCCGTCGACCGCGTGCTGTCGCGCTTTCTGACGGGAACGGTCGCGTACGAGGCCGCGTACTTCGACATCGAGTTCGAGCCCAAGACGTGGACGCACACGCCGCGGCTGGGGGCCACCTATCGGTTGACGGAAACCATCACGCTGGCGCTCAGCGGCGGCCCCACCTTCGAGCTTCCCGAGGGCAACACTCGCGACGACCGGATCACGCCGGCCGTCACCGCGAGCTACGAGCAGCGGACGTTCTTCGGTCTGGTCCGCGCGGACTTCGATCGTCGCGTCGGCACCGCGGGCGGCGTCGGCGGCACCACCGACAACACGAGCTTCGGTGCCCGCGTCGACGTCACCACGCTCACGCGGGGTCTCACGCTGTCGCTGGCACCGCGATATTCCATCGTCAAGTCGCCCGAGGACCAGCGGCGCATCGACATCCAGTCCTTCACGATGCCCCTGACGGCCACGTATCGCCTCACCGCGTGGGTGGCTGCGGTCGCGAGCTACCAGTTTTTCCGGCAGCGCACCGACGGGCCCGTCCTGAACCGCGCCGGCCTCGTCGTGGCCGAGGACGCGGACCAGAACCGCGTGTTCGTCGGCCTGCAGTTCGGGTATCCATTCGCGTTCGATCGGCCGTAGTGCAGCGCTTTACTCACCGCCGCGCACCCGCTTTCTGAGAATGCTCCGGCGCTGACCCCGGAACGGCGCCCCGCGGGCGCGCGTCGTGTGCCGTCCGTTGCGGGGAAAATGCATCCAGCGGGCACGGCCTGCGCCGGGCTGCAAGATTTGGCACTGACCTTGCCGTCACAGGGTGCAGCCGGTCACCCCGGCCGACGACATGCCGCTGGCCCGACGACTTGCACGGTCCGATGGAAGATTTACCCTCGCCGCCCGCGCGGCGGCGAGGGCGATCGCGTCGTCCTGCGCACCTGACTCACGCCCCGGCATTCACGACCACGACCTCCACAACTTCGAGGCGCGCGGCGCGCGCCTCTGTCGCGCCCCCGGGCGGCCTTGACCGCTCCGGGTCTCCGTGCGCTGGGAGATTCGATGAGCAGCGACGAAGTCGCGCGCACGTTTCGCTCGACAGGCGTCAAACCTTTTCCGCGATCGGGCACCTCCACGCCCAGACTGGGTTCACGACACGTGACCGCCGGGGGAGCGGCACCGCGCCTGCGCGCTAAGTGCGCGACATCGCGGTCCGGCACGTGTTTTGAACTGACACAGTCCGCCTCATGGAAGAAAGATTCCCAATGAAGGCCTCGAGCTTCGACGCCGCCTCGCCGTACGTCACGCCCCTCGCCGGCCGCCAGGTGCTCGTCGTCGAGAACGACGCCGACCAGCGCCGCCGGGTGGTCGCGCAGCTGTCGTCGTGGGGCTACACCCCGCTCGCCGCCTCCACCGCCGAGGAAGCACTGGAGCTGATCGGCCGCGCCAGTCGGCTCGCCTTCTCGGTGGTGGCGATCCGGCTGCCCGGCATGTCGGGCATCGAGCTTCTCCGCCGCGCGCAGGACCTCGCGGCCTCGGGGCCGGTGATCATGGTCGCCGACAACGGCCATTCGTCCCAGATCGTGGAGGCCATTCAGGCCGGTGCCGATGATTTTCTCCGGCGCCCCTACACCGCCGAGGATCTGGAGACCGTGATCCGCAGCGTGGCCGGCCGGCCTCGGCGCGAGCCGACGGCGGCGGCGCCGGCCGCCGTCACCGCCGAGGAAAACGGCGACCGACTGCAGCGCGAGCTGGGCCTGCTCACCAGCCAGCAGATGCGCGACATCCAGGCCGTGATCGAGCAGGCGGCGCGCGCCGACGTCACCGTCCTCATCTGCGGCGAGACGGGCGTCGGCAAGGAGCTGGTGGCGCGCGCGATCCACGCCCATTCCCCGCGGCGGCGCGCCGCCTTCGTCAAGGTCAACTGCGCGGCCATGCCGCGAGAGCTCCTCGAGTCCGAGCTGTTCGGCCACGAGCGCGGCGCTTTCACGGGCGCGCACCAACGCAAGCCCGGCCGCTTCGAGCTCGCCGACGGCGGCACCATTTTCCTCGACGAGATCGGCGAGCTGCACCCGGCGCTGCAGGCCAAGCTGCTCCACGTGCTGCAGGACGGCGAGTTCTCGCGGGTCGGCGGCCGTCACAACATCCGCGTCGACGTCCGCGTGATCTGCGCCACCAATCGCGATCTGGCTCGCGAGGTCGCCGCCAACCGCTTCCGCGAGGATCTGTTCTATCGCCTCAACGTCATCAACGTCTTCGTGCCGCCCCTGCGGGAGCGGCGCGAGGAGATTCCGGCCCTGGTCGGCTACTTCGTGCACCGCTACTCGCGGCTCTTCAATTTCCCGGAGCGCGAGGTGACGGCGGAGACGCTGCACGCCTTCATGCAGTACGGCTGGCCGGGCAACATCCGGGAGCTCGAGAACTTCATCAAGCGCATGATCGTCCTGCAGGACTTCACGCTGCCGCGCAGCCTGATGGCACCGTCGGTGACCGCTTCGGCCGCGGTGGCGGCCGAGCCGTTCGCCGCCACCAAGGGACTCTCGCTCAAGGAGATCTCGCGCCGGGCCGTGCTGGAGGCGGAGCGTGAGGTGATCTGCCGCGCGCTCGAGCAATGCCGCTGGAACCGCGTCAAGACCGCCAAGATGCTGAAGATCAGCTATCGGGCGCTGCTCTACAAGATCAAGGACATGGGACTGAAGCAGGATTCGGCCGCCGGCTGAGCGGCGGTGCAGGAGGACGATCCATGACAGTGAAGCCGTTCGTCGTCGCGCTCGCGCTCGTCGCCGGAGCCAGCGTCGCCACCGTCTACGCCCAGCAGGCGTCGCCGCCCTCGAACACGGGAGCGGCCGCCCGCACGCCGACCGGCGCGCCCATTCCCATCACCGACTACGTGATCGGTCCCGAGGACATGCTGCAGATCACCGTCTGGAAGAACGAGTCGCTGTCGCGGGGGCTGCCGGTGCGGCCGGACGGCAAGATCTCGCTGCCGCTGCTCCACGACGTGCAGGCGGCCGGACTCACGCCGATGCAGCTGCAGGAGAAGCTCGCCACCGCCCTCGGCGAGTTCATGCCGAATCCGGAGGTCTCGGTGACGGTGACCGACGTGCGGAGCTACCGCGTGTCGGTGCTGGGTGAAGTGCAGCGGCCGGGCGTGCTGCAGCTCAAGAGCGATACCACCGTGCTCGAAGCCATCGCGCTCGCCGGCGGCTTCCGCGACTTCGCCTCGCCGGGCAAGATCATGATCCTCCGCAAGAACGGTGACGGCCAGGCGCAGAAGATCCCGTTCAACTACAACCGTGTCGTGAAAGACAACCGGGGCGAAGGCAACGTCACCCTGAAGTCGGGCGACGTGGTCGTCGTCCCTTAAGCGTACCCAGAGGACAGAACGCCATGCCGACACCGCCGACCCAGTACGACGACACCGCGAAAGGTCCTGGTCTCGCCGGGCTGCTCGAGATCGCGCGCCGCCGCCGGGTGCTGGCCCTCCTGCCCTTTCTCTTCGTCCTCACGGCGGCGGCGTCGCTGGCCGTCTTCCTGCCGAGCGTGTGGACGGCGAAGACCCTCGTGCTCGTCAACCGCCAGCAGATACCCGAGCGCTTCGTGGCGCCGACCGTGCAGGCGGACATCGACGCGCGACTGCTCACGCTGAGCCAGGAGATCCTGACCGCCGATCGCCTCATGAAGATCTCGCAGGACTACGGGCTCTATCAGAACCTGCGCCGCACGCACCCGACGGAGGAGGTCGTGGACCAGATGCGCCGCGACATCCGGCTCGAGCTGGTGGAGGACAAGGTGGACCGCCGGCCGCGCGAGCAGCGCTCGGTGCTGTTCAGCATCACCTATCGCGCCCCCGATCCCCACGTGGCGGCCGGCGTGACGAACACGCTGGCGTCGCTCTACATCCAGGAGAACGGCCGCGTCCGCGAGAAGCAGGCGGCCGGGACCACCGCCTTTCTCCAGGCGCAGCTGGCCGACGTGGCCAACAAGCTGAAGGCCCAGGAGCAGCGGATCACCGACTACAAGGAGAAGTTCATCGGTGAGCTGCCCGAGCAGCGTGACACGAACGTGCGCACGCTCGAGCGCCTGCAGCAGCAGCTGCAGCTCGCCTCCGAGAACAACCGCCGCGCCAACGAGCGCAAGCAGCTGCTGACCGACAGCCTCGGCCAGTTCGACATGACCTCGGGCATGGTGGCGGGGCCGGGCGCCGGTCCCAACGTGACGCCCGCCGATACCGCGGCCGCTCGGCTGAACCTGCTCCGTCAGGAGCTGGCTGTCATGCAGACGCGCTTCCACGAGCGGTATCCGGACGTGATCCAGATGAAGGATCAGATCCGCATCCTCGAGGCGAAGGTGGAGGCGGAGAAGAAACAGCAGGCCGCCCTCGCCGCGCAGGCGGCGGCCGGGCCCGCCGCCAAGAAGCCGGCGCGCGACCTGCGGGCGGTCCCGCAGAACCCCTACATCCAGAGCCTGATGACGCAGCTGGACCAGGCGCAGGTGGACGCCAAGGCCAGCTCGCAGGAGATCGCCGACATCAATCGGCAGATCGCCGTCTACCAGCGGCGCCTGGAGAACACGCCGAAGCGCGAGCAGGAGCTGGCCATCATCACGCGCGACTACGAGACGACGCGCGAGCTGCACAGGAACCTGCTCGCCAAGCGCGGCGAGGCCGACATGGCCGCCGAGCTCGAGCAGCGCCAGCAGGGCGAGACGTTCCGCGTGATCGAGCCGGCGCGGCTGCCCGATCGTCCGGCCGGTCCGAACCGCTTCCGCCTCCTCCTGGTGGGCCTGGCCCTGGCCCTCGGCGCCAGCGGCGTGGCCGTTCTCCTCGCCGAGCAGGTCGACACGTCGTTCCGGCGTGTTGACGAGGTGCGCGCGACGGCGCCCATGCCCGTCCTCTCCGCCATCCCGCGCATCAGGACCGAGCAGGATCGTTACCGCCAGCTCCGTCAGCGCCGCTGGGCGACGGCGGCGGTGGCCGTCGGACTCTTCATGGTCGCCGGCACGTCGTTCATGGTGGCGCACAACAACCAGTCGATGGTGGCGCTCCTGATGCCGGCCCCGCCGACGGCGACGACCGGGAGGTAATGTCATGTACCTGGGCTTTTACGGCCTGCGGGAAGCGCCCTTCGCGCCGACGCCGGACCCGAAGTTCCTGTTCCAGTCGGCCCGGCACCGCGAGGCGTTGGCACAGCTGATCTACGGCGTGCGCGAGCGCAAGGGCTTCACCGTCCTGACCGGGCAGATCGGGACCGGCAAGACGACCCTGCTCCGCACGCTGCTGGAGCGGCTCAACGCCGACACGCCGGTCGCCTACGTCCACAACTCGGCGCTCAACATCGAGGGACTCCTCGAGTACGTCCTCCAGGACTGGGGCGTGAAATCGACGGCGACCAGCCACGCCCAGCGCCTGTTCGAGCTGAACGAATTCCTCATCGACCAGCATCGCAAGGGCGGCTCGCCCGTGCTCGTCATCGACGAGGCGCAGAACCTGACGGTGGAGACGCTGGAAGCCGTGCGGATGCTGTCCAACTTCGAGACGACGAGCCAGAAGCTCATGCAGATCCTGCTGGTGGGCCAGCTGGAGCTGCGCGACAAGCTCGATCTGCCCGAGCTCCGGCAGCTGAAGCAGCGCATCGGCTTGCGCTGCCACATCGCGCCGCTCTCCGCGGAGGAGACGCGGCTCTACATCCGACACCGATTGCGCATCGCCGGCGCCATCGACGCCGGCACGTTCACCGACGGCGCCATCCAGAAGATCGCCGACTACAGCGGCGGTACGCCGCGCGTGATCAACATCGTGTGCGACCATTGCTTGCTCTCCGGGTTCGCGGACAGCAAAAAGCGCATCGACGCCGGAACTGTCAGCGAAGCCATCGAGTACCTCGAGGAAGGCGAGCGCAGCGAGTGGAAGCGGCGGCGCCGCATCACGCTCGTGCCCGGGCGGGGCACCGTCTGGGCCGCGCGCAGCGGTGTGGCCGTGCTCGTGATGGTGCTCATCGCCCTGCTGGCATTCGCCGCCAATTCACTCGGCTGGATCGGGACCGTTCCCGGCGGCCCGCGATAGGAGGACAGCCCGTGAGCAAGTTCTTCAAGGCCCTCGAGCGAGTAGAGCAGGAGCAGGAGCCGGCGGCGGCCGCCATCGCGTCCACTCCCGCCGCCGAGCCCGCCGCGCCGGCGGCGGTGACGCCCAAGCGCGTGGAGCCGACGGCGGTGCCGACGCCGAGCCATCCCCAGCCGAAGATCATCAATCCGCCACCACCGGCGCCGGCGGTGAAGCTGGAGACGCCGATGCCGATGCCCGCTCCCACGTACGGGGCGCCGGTGGCGACCGACAGTGGCGCCGGCTTCGGCACGCGCGGCTTCGCCTGGCAGATCGAGCCCGACGCCGACGCCGAGCTCGGCCAGGTCGACGATCACCTCGTGAGCGTCCTCGAGCCGACGAGTCTGGCCGCCGAGCAGTATCGCGCCGTGCGGCTCGCCATCGAGACGTTCCGCCACGAGCGCGGCACGCGGACGGTCGCCGTCACCAGTCCCGGTCGAGGCGATGGCCGCACCATCACCGCCATCAACCTGGCCGGCGCCCTGGCTCAGGCGCCGGACGCGCGCGTCGTCCTGGTCGAGGTGGATCTGCGTCATCCCGGCGTCGCGCGGGCCCTCGGCATGCCCGCGGGACGCGGTCTGTCGAGCTACCTGCTCGACGCCTCCATGGCGCCGGAGATGGTCATCTCGCGACCGGCCAACGTCGCCTTCGCGGTCGTCACCGCCGGGGCCGCCTCGTCGATGCCGTACGAGCTCCTCAAGTCGCCGCGTCTGGCCGCGCTGCTGGCGGCGCTCCGCGAGCGCTTCGACTACGTGGTGCTCGACACGCCGCCCGCGCTGCCCTATCCCGACGTCGGCATCCTGCGCGACATCGTGGACGGCTTCGTCGTCGTCGTGCGCGCCAACCGCACGCCGCGCGAGATGCTGCGCGACTGCACCAACGTCATCGGTCGGCAGAAGGGGCTCGGCCTCATCTTCAACGATGACGAGCGGCAGACCGTCCCGAGCTTCAGCGATCACGGCGACGGGTGGCGGCGCCTCGTGCCGAGGCCGCTGGCGAGCCAGCGCGTTGCCTGAGCTCGATCCGGCCGGCGCCGGGGAGACCGTCCCCGGCGCCGGCGCGTCCTGACGGAGCACGCGGCGTGAGCGCGCCGCGGTCATTCGCGGTCGGCATCGCCGGCGGCAACGGCAGCGGAAAGTCGGCCCTGGTCGGCGCGCTCACCGCGATCCTCGGCGCCGACCGTGTCGCGACGCTGCGGTACGAGGCCTACTACGGCGATCGCGGCGAGCTGCCGGCCGCCCGGCGCGCCGCCCTCAGCTACGACGAGCCGGAAGCGCTCGACACGGAATTGTTCCTCGAGGACCTGGCCGCGCTGCGCGTGCTCCGGCCCGTCCGCCCTCCGCGCTACTGCTTCAGCACGCACCGGCGCCTGGGCGTCGAGGCGGCCGTCGAGCCGCGCCCGATCCTCCTCGTCGAAGGCGTCCTGCTGCTCCACGACCCGCGCGTCCGCGCCCTCCTCGATCTGACGATCTTCCTCGAGGTGCCCGATGCCACGCGGCTGTCCCGCCGCAGCACGGGCGATGTCGGCGAGCACAGCCGCTGGCGGCGCTCCGGACTCTCGGTGTACGACGCGATCGCCGGCGGGGCCCACGCCCGGTACGTCGAGCCGACGAAGGCGTTCGCCGATCTCGTCCTCCTGAACACGGGTCGCCTCGATCGCGCGGCCGAGATCGCCGCCACCGTGATCCTCGATCGCATCGAGCGCCGCCGCTCGCGCGCGACGGCGGCGTGAGTCGCATCGGCCTCCTGTTCGCGCTCACCGCATCCGCACGCGGCCGCGTGGAGGAGGTCGTGCTCGCGCTGCTGCGGCATCTCGAGCCGTCACAATTCCGGATCGCCCTCGCCGCGCCGCCGGCGCTCCTCGAGAGCTTCGCGGGCGACCTGCACGGCGTGCCCGTCGAGACGGAAGCCGTGCAGGCGGACAGCTGGCTGCGGCGTCGCGACGTCGGGCGGCTGGCGGCCTTCGTGGGCCGCGTCCGGCCCCATATCGTCAACACGCACGGCGCCCGCGCCACCATGGTGGCCGCTCCGCTGGCGAAGTGGCAGGGCGCGAAGGTCGTCGAGACGTACCACGGCGGCGGTGACGGCTCGCGCGGCCGGCTCGTGCCCGGCCGCATGGTGTCACGATTCGTCGATCGTGCGATCGCGGTGTCCGAGGCCGCGCGCTCGTCGCTCGTCGCGGGCGGGTATCCGGCCGACAAGATCGTGGTCGTGCCGAACGGTCGCGACCTCTCGGCGTTTCGGCCGGGTGTGGCCCGCGACGCCGTCCGCCGCGAGCTGGGCATCGACCGCGCCGTTCCGCTCGTCGGCGTCGTCGGCCGGCTCGAATCCCGCATGGGACACGCCGAGCTCTTCGAGGCCTGGCCCTCGATCGTCGCCGAGTTCCCGGCGGCCCGCCTGCTGCTGATCGGCGACGGCTCGCTGCGGCCGCGGCTCGAGGGGCGCGCGCGGGAGCTCGGAGTGGAGAGACAGGTGATCTTCGCCGGAACTCGGACCGATCTCGCGCGCATGCTCGACGCCATGGACGTCGTCACGCTGCCGTCGCTTTCCGAGGGAATGGCGATGACCGCCATCGAGGCCTCCGCCATGGGCCGGCCGGTGGTCGCGACCGCCGTCGACGGCATCCCCGAGGTGATTCGCGAGGCGCGAACGGGACGGCTGGTGCCGCCGGCGGATCCCGGCGCGCTGTCGCGCGCGATTCGAGGCGTGCTGCGCGATCCGCTCGGCGCCCAGCGGATGGGGCGGGCCGGGCGCGATTTCGTCCGGGATCGCTTCAGCCTCGACCGCCAGGTGTCGAGCACGGCGCGCGTCTACCGCGACGTGGCGGGGACGCCGCGCCAGCTGCCGCGCGCCGCCTGACCCCCGATTACTGCGCGGTGGGACGCCGCCGCCGCGCCGCGCGAAAGCCCGGCGGCAACGGCTCGAGCGGCGGCAGCACGCCGCGCGCGAGCGCGTAACGGATGAGCGCGGTGTGGTTCTTCAGACGCAGCTTGCGCATGACGTTGGCGCGATGCGCCTCCGCCGTCCGGACGCTGATGGCAAGTCGACGGGCCACCCGTGTGCTGCTGTAGCCTTCCGCCACCAGCTGCAGCACCTCTCGCTCGCGGCTCGTGAGCGTCTCGTACGGATCGCCCGCGTGACGGCTTTGAGTGAGCCACGTCTGCACGTCGTCCATGGACAGCGGCGCGCTGAGATACCGCTGCCCCTGGGCCACGCTGCGCACGGCGCGGATCAGCTCGCGTGCTTCCGCATGCCGGGCGACGTAGCCGGCGGCGCCATTGCGCAGCGCCTCGGTGACGTACCATTCGTTCACGTAGCGTGACAGGACGATCACGGCCGTCTGGGGCGATCGTTGTCGGACCTGGCGCGTCACTTCGAGACCGAACAAGCCCGGGATCGCCACGTCGAGAATGACGATGTGCGGTCGCAGCCGCTCGACGAGCGGCACCACGGCCAGGCCATCGTCCACTTCGCCGACTACTTCGAAGTCCCGCTCGGCCTCGAGGAGGCATTTGATCGCCTCCCGCACGACGTTCTGGTCGTCGGCCAGGACGATCCGGATCGTGCCGGTCGTCGGACTTCGTCTGTCTTCTCTCGGCTTCTTCACGATTGCGGTCACGTCCACGTAGCGCCCTCCGACGGCGCCACGCGGCCCCGAGAGAATGCAGCGAGCGCGGGCGGCCCGTCTATTCGTACACGTACCTAGTGCAAGGTCGGGACCAGGTATCGTTTGACGAACCATTGCGCACAAAGCGGACATTCTTTTCCGGATCGCGCAATCGTACTGTCGATGGCACAGGCACTTACGTGTGGCACGCGCTTCGCAGCCCGCTGGACCAGCCGAACATGGCAAATCCCGGGAAAGCGCGTTCCCGCCGTTCAACGACCGGAGTCGCCGGCAGCGCGGCAGGCGCCCCCATTCACGTTCTCGTCGTCGAAGATCACGCCGACACGCGCGAGGTGCTCGACACACTGCTGCGAACGGAAGGCTACGACGTCAGCCTCGCCGTCGACGGCGTCGAGGCGATCGAGCGCTACCGCCAGCGGCCGGCCGATGTGGTCCTGATCGACGTCTTCATGCCACGCAAGGACGGCATCGAGACGATCCGGGAGCTGCGTGAGGAGTTCGGTGATCCGCTGTGCATCGCGATGTCGGCGGACGGCGATCCCACGCGCCGCAGCGCGCTCGATCGCGCGCGCGAAGCGGGCGCGCGCCTGGCCTTGCGCAAGCCGATCGAGCCCTGGGTGTTGCTGCGCACGCTCGAAGGTGCCGTGGCCGGCCACCGCACGATCGATCGTCCGGCTGTCGCCGGCTGAGCGCCGCTCTAAGGGTCGCTGCGACTCCTCGCTTCCGCCATCTCCACCACCGTGCTGGCGCCGCCCCAGCGTCCGAGACTGTCGACGGCGCGCGCGGTGATGGCGTGGGGACCGGGTGCGAACCGCTCCGCGGGCAGCTCGTAGGACGCCTCGACGTCGACCCACGTCTCGGCGAGATCGCCATCGACGTACAGGTAGATGCGTGCGGGCATCCGCGCGCCGGCGACGCGGATGCGGACGGTGGCGTCCTCGGTTTCGATCTGCACCGCGATGCGGCGCGGGCCGCGCGACGCCGTGCGGCGGGTCGTCGTGTCGCGAGACTCGAGGCGCGTGACGCTGCCCATCTCAGTTCGCTCCCGCCGCCCCGTCACCGACGACGTAGACGTGGGCGGCGAACGGACCGAACGTGTCGCTGAACGAGCGCCCGGACGCCACGAGCGCGCGGTCCTCCGCGTGAACCGTGACCGTACCGGGGGCGGTGCTCCACGTGAAAGTCGCCGACTGCCGGCTGCCGGAGGCGTTGTAGGCCAGCACGAATCCCTTGCCGTTCACCAATTTCACCCTGGTCTTGATGTTCGAGTTGGAGTTGTCGGAGAGGGCAGCCGGCGCGTCGTCGGCCAGCAACACCGGCTCCAGCGTGGCGAGCTCGTGGACGACGCGCCTCAGATCGTCCGCGTGCCGCGTCTGATCCGGGCAGTCGACCGCGCAGCCGCCGCCGACGCTCGCCCACCAGAGGCCGCGGGCGCCCTCCACGATGGCCATGTAGGCATGGCCGCGCATCTCGACGAGCGTGGGCCAGCGGCCGAGCGATGACAGCGGGGCGAACGGCAGCACGCTGACGATCGGCCGCGCGTCCCTCACGGCCGCGCGCGACACCGCGGTCGCCTCCGCCACCGCACGGTGGTCGTAGCCCCGTTCGGGTTCGGGGCCGAACATCGCATGCGCGTCGGTGGCCACGATGTCCGCGACCTCGCGCCACCGGCGCAGATCGGTGGAGGGAGCGTCGACGACGTCGATCTTGAGACCGGCGGCGGCCGTGCCACGCGCGATGCCTGGCTCGTCGCCGCCGAGGAGGAAGCGGGGCACGCCTCTGATCTCGACGCGGTTACGGCGATCGAACGACACGTTCATGGACGCGCGCGCCGCGGCCGGCACGCGCGAGACGCGATAGGACGGAGACACATACACCTCGGTCCCCGAGGCGGCGTCGACCAGCGCAAAGGTCGCAAGGTATGCCGTGCCGAGCCGCATTGCGCGACCGTCCAGCTCGGCGACGAAGGCGTGACGCGCCGGATAGGACGCCGTCGTCACGAGGCGCCCCGTCGCTTCGTCACGGAGCGCGCCGCGCACCGTGTAACGGTCGACGTCGCGCGTGGGCGGCGCCACCTGCACGTCGACCGTCAGCGTGGACGGGCCGTCGTCGAACAACATGCCGCGAAAGTTCGGATAGAGGAGAAACGTCTGCAGCGGTTGCGGCAGCTGCTCCTCGAGCTTCACGTCATCGAACCATGCGGTTCCGCCCGTGCCGTCGTCGGCCTCGAGCTTCAGGGTGACGATGGCGGGCTGGCTGACGACGAGATCGCTCAGCTCGTAGCGGCGCCAGTCGGCGGTGCCACGCTCGATGTCCGCCGAGAACCAGCTATGGACTCCGGGGCGGAGGTCGAACCGGAGACGAAGGCCGCCGGCGAGCCCTTCGGTCTTGACCCAGGCGGAGAGTCGATAGACGCCCGCGGACAGCTCGATCGTCGCCGTCGCCGTCGGCGCGCCGGGCTCGCGCCGGTAGCTGAAGCTCCCGCTGTGCGTGGTGCGCCAATCGAGGCTCCAGCCGGGGCCGCCGGACCAGGGCGCGGCGGTGGCCGCCTCGAACCCGCTGTTGGCGAGCAGGTTCGCGCCGGCGATGATCGCCGGCAGCGCGGTGAGGCCGCCGGCGACGAGCGTCGTCGCCGGCGGCTGCGCGGCGACCGCCGACCCGCTCGCGACGATCGCCACCGCCAAGACGATTGCACCTCCCAGCCGACGCGCCATCCGGCACCCCCGGTGATCGATGTACTGCTTACATTCCCTGGGAGATGTTTTTCCCAGCGCGCCGTGGGCGGCAAGCGTCACGCCAAGGCTGGGCCTCGGCGCAAGTTGGCGAGAGAACGAGCTTGGAAGTTCTACGTTCGATGCCGCGCGGTCGTCACGTGACACCTGACGCTCTGGAGCGGACACTGACCGCGCGCGGACGCAAGCTCGAGGCAGGTCTGGTACGGGATTTGCCGCCCGGATGGCTCATGCGGAAGCGAGCCGCAGCGCTCTCGAGGCAGAACCGACGCCGCGCCGTGGCAGTCGCCATCGCCGCGCTCGCATGGACCACGCCGGCGGCAGCCGAGCACGGCTGGGCACCGGTGCTCGTGATCGATGCCGACTCGGCGAAGTCGTTGATCGATCGCGGTGAGCGCGTGGAGCCGCTCGACCTCCGTTCGCCGGTCGAGTTTCAGGCCGGCCGCTTACCCCACGCCCGCTCGCTCCCGCTCGGGGATCTGGCCGACCGCGTCGACGAGGTTCCTCGCAGCGGCGTCGTCGTCCTCTACTGCGGCTGCCCGCGCGACCAGTTGCTCCGGGCCTATCAGTTCTTGAGAGGCCGCCGCCACACGAACGTCTTCGTGCTCGATGGCGACATCGACGCCTGGCGGGGTCGGGGTTACGCGCTCGAGCGCTGAGCCGTCGGCGCGCGCCTACGGCCCCACGCCGGCCAGACGCGCAAGCTCGGCAAAGGATCGCACGACGACGTCGGCGCTGTCGGCGGGCGCTCCGTCGGGAGCGTAGAGGACCGTCCGCATGCCCAGGGCGCGAGCGCCGGCGACGTCGGACACGGTGCTGTCGCCGACCATGGCCGCCTCGTGAGCAGCGAGGCCGAGTCGGCGCAGCGCGATCTGGAACAGCGGCGGCTCCGGCTTGCCCACGACGACGGGCGTCACGCCGGCGGCCGTCGTCACCGCCGCCACCAGGGCGCCGCAGCCGGGCAGGAAAACGCCGTCCTCGAGAGGCAGCCGCGGGTCGACGTTCGGCGTCACGACCGGCGCGCCGGCGGCGGCAGCCCGGCTGGCGGCGGTGAGCCGCTCGTAGGTCAGATCGAAGTCGTTGCCGACGGCGACCACGCTGGCGTCGCGCCACGCGTGGGTGTCGACGAGCTGATGGCCGGCCGCTTTCACCACCGACGCCAGCTCCGGTGCCCCGATGACCAGCACGCGCGACGGCCCGTAGCGCTCGGCGATGACGGTGCCGAGAATCTCGAGCGGCGTCAGCGCGTGCTGCGCCGGCGTAACGCCGAGCCGGCGCAGCTTGGCCGAGATATCCGCGCCGGTCGCCCGCGAGTTATTCGTCAGGTACGCGACGCCCCGGCCGGCCTCGTGGAGCCACCGCAGCGTCTGGGCGGCGCCCGGATTGAGCTGCTCGCCCTGCCAGACGCAACCGTCGAGATCGAAGACGAAGCCGGCGAGCGCGGCCAGCACTACTCGGCGGTGCGCTTGAAGTCGACGATCGCGTCCGCGTAGACCTGCTCGGTGCGCTCGGCCACCGACGCCCAGCTGAACTTCGCCTCCACGCGCGCGCGGCCGGCCTTCCCCATCCGCCGGCCGAGCTCGGGATTCTTCAGCACCCGGTCGAGGGCCTCGGCCAGGGCGTCGGGCCGGGCGGGCGCCACCAGCAGTCCCGTCTTGCCGTCCTCGACGACTTCCACGATGCCGCCCACGGCGGAGGCCACCACCGGCGTCTCGCACGCCATCGCCTCCAGGTTGATCAGGCCAAACGGCTCGTAGACCGACGGACAGCAGAACACCGCCGCGTGGCTGTAGAGCTGGCAGACCACCTCGTGCTTCACCATCTCGTTGATCCAGAGGACGTTCGGCCGGGTGGCGACGGCCTTGCGCAGACGCTCCTCGATCTCGGGCGTGTCGGGCGCCGACGCGCACAGCACGATCTGCACGCTGGCGGACAGGCGCCCGGCCGCCCCCAGGAGGTGGAAGATGCCTTTCTGATCCGTGATCCGCCCCACGAACAGCACGTAGGGCGCCTTCACGCCCAGTCGATCGAGATGCTCGCGGCGCTCGGTGTGGCGGAACTTCTCCGGGTCGATGCCGTTGTGGATCACGACCACGCGCTCGGGATCGCACGCGAAGTGCTCGAGGATGTCGTCACGCATCTTCGCCGAGACGGCGATCACACGATCCGCCGCCTCCACCGCCGTCTTCTCGATCCACGTCGACAGCAGGTACCCGCTGCCGAGCTGGTCCGCCTTCCAGGGGCGCAGTGGCTCCATGCTGTGCAGCGTCACGATGAGCGGGATGCGGTAGAGGGTCCGGATCCAGAGTCCGCCCATGTCGGCGTACCAGGTGTGGGCGTGGACGACGTCGGCATCGACGGCGTCACGGGCCATGGCGAGGCCGATCGACAACGTCTCGAGCGCCGGCGCAAAGCGCGGTCCGTCGTGGCTCGCCTTCAGGCGGTCCCACGGCGTGTACCCGCGCACGGTCAGGCCATCATCGGTGGGCGCTCGCTCGCCGAAGCAACGGACCTCGACGGCCATCCGTCGCTTGAGGGCCTGGCTGAGCTGATCGACCACGACGCCGGCGCCACCATATATATGAGGCGGGTATTCGCGCGTGAGCAGGAGGGATTTCATGGCCACAGGATAACCCAGCCGGCCACGACACCCCGCGCCCGGCCGCGGTTTTTTGTCGGACGGCGGCCTCCGCGCTATCGTGGGCCATGCCGACTCGCCGCCTCGGCGCCCGTGCGGGCATGCTGGTCCTGTGTCTCGCCCTCGCCTCCCCCGCCGTCAGTCAGTCCGCGAAGCTCACGGACCGGCTGGCGTCGAAGGATCCGGCCGTGGCGCGCGCCGCCGTCGACGAAGTGCTGGGCGACGCCGGCCGCGCCGAGCCGCTCGTGCTGATGCTGGCCGCCTCGCGCCAGCTGGAGCTCGGCTCCAAGGACGACGCCGTCCTCTGGTTCTATGCCGGCCAGCTGCGCGCCCGCTATTCGCCGCTGCTCACCGGCGAGCAGAGCCAGCAGGTGACGATCTCCACCGTGACGCTCGGCGAGGCCATCAACGCGCATGGCATGCGCGATGTCGTCAGGATGATCGAGCTGATCGCCCGGGCCATGCAGTGGGACGAAAAGACCTACGACGCCTGGGCGAAGGCCAACAAGCTGGACCCCGACCGCGCCGATCTGTTGAAGCGCCGGGCCGACGCGCGGGACGGGCTGGTCGCCTTCGCCACCGACCTCAAGGCGAACCGCCAGAAGTACGAAAAGGCGGCGCGCGAGTACAAGAGTCCCGAGCAGCTCCAGCGCGAGGCCGAGGAGAGCGTCCAGCGTGACTACACGACGGCGCCGCTGGAGCGCGTGGTGGGCGGCAGGACGCTACGCATCCCCGCCAACTACCTCACCGTGCACGGCCTCACCGCGCGGCCCCGCGAAAGCACGCGCGAGCTCACGCTCGTGCTGTTCCTGCCGAGGTTCGTGGGCTACACCCTCGAGAACTGGCGCGACCTGAGCGGCAACCGGAACGTCATGTGGGTGCGCCTCAAGCCCGACGCGGGTCCCAGGCCCGAGGAGCTCATCGAGGCGTTCATCGCCAGCGAGCCGCCGACCACGCAGCGGTTCGGCTCGCTCGCCTATCATTTCGACTCGCGCGCCACGACAGCGCGGCTGCCCCTCCAAAACGTGTCGACCCATCACGTGATCGCCGGCAAGGGAACGCAGGGAAGTCCGGTGTACCTGATCTGCCAGGCGCCCGACCCCGGCATCAGCATCAAGCCGGCGCCGCGGTGCGAGCTCTTCGCCCTCGACGCGACGACGGGGCTGCGCGTGCACGCGCAGTTCTTCCAGGATCACGCCGCGCAGTGGCAAAAGATCGAGGCGCACCTGAGCGAGTTCCTGAAGACCTGGGCGACGACCCAGTAGGCCGGCTCAGCGCGGCTCGGGAGGCTCCGGCCCCTGCTCGGCGCTCTCTTCCAGCCGTTCGAGCTTGCGCGAGACGGTGCGGACGTCGATCCCCAGCAGCCGGGCCGTGAGCGTCTTGTTGCCCCTGGTGACGCGCAGCGTCTCGTCGAGCAGGCGCTGCTCGACCTCGGCCAGCGGCGTGCCGATGCGGACCGTCAGCACGCCCTCCGGCAGTGGCGTCGCGCCCGCGATCTCCGGCGGCAGATCGGGCACGTCGACCTGGGTCCCGCGGGCGAGCACCACGCCGCGCTCGATGACGTTCTCGAGCTCGCGGACGTTGCCAGGCCACGCGTAGGCCTCCAGCCGGCGCAGCGCGTCGTCGGTCAGCCCCTCCAGCTTGCGATTGTTCTTGGCGGCGTAGAGCCGCAGGAAGTGCTGGGCGAGGACGGGGATGTCCTCACGCCGCTCTCGAAGCGGCGGGACGTGAACGGTGATCACGTTGAGCCGATAGAAGAGGTCCTCACGGAAGCGCTTGTCCTTCACCATCTGCGCCAGGTCCCGATTGCTGGCGGCCACCAGCCGCACATCGACGCGGAGCGAGCGCGTCCCGCCGAGGCGCTCGAACTCACCCTCCTGGAGGACTCTGAGGATCTTCGGCTGCGTCACCGTCGAGAGATCGACCACCTCGTCGAGGAACAGCGTGCCACCGTCGGCGAGCTCGAACCGTCCCTCCTTGCGGCCGGCGGCGCCCGTGAACGCGCCGCGCTCGTAGCCGAACAGCTCGGATTCGAGCAGCGTCTCAGGCAACGCCGCGCAATTCACCGCCACGAAAGCCTTTGACGCTCTGGTCGAACGCTCGTGAATGGCCCGCGCCACGAGCTCCTTGCCCGTGCCGCTCTCCCCCTGGATCAGCACGGTCGCGCTCGAGGACGCCACCTGCTCGACGAGCATCATCATCCGGCGGAAGGCGGGGCTGCCGCCGATGATGGCGCCGTGACGCAGCAGGTCGTCGAGCCGCTGCTGGAGCGCCTTGTTCTTCTCGATGAGGTCGCGTCGCTCGAGGGCCTTGTCGATGAGCTTCAGCAACTGCTCGCGCCGGAACGGCTTCGTGAGGAAATCGTAGGCGCCGTCCTTCATCGCCTTCACCGCTTCCTCGACGGTGCCGAAGGCGGTGAGGAGGATGACATCGATGTCGGGAGCGATCGCCTTGGCGGCGCGGAGGAGCTCGAGCCCGGTGAGGCCCGGCATCTTGAGATCGGTGACGATGAGGTCGACGCCGCCCCCCTGCAAGCGCTCAAGCGCCGCCTGCCCGTCCGGCGCGAGCACGACCCGATAGCCCTCCCGCGAGAGCGTGCGCTCGAGGCTCTCGCGCAGGCCCGGGTCGTCGTCGGCGACGAGGAGCGTGCGATCGCTAGACATGCTCGGCCGATCTCGTGCTCGGCAGGCGAATGGTGAAGACGGCGCCACCGCCCGGCCGGTTGGCCCAGACCAGATCGCCGCCATGCTCCTCGATGATCTGCCGCGCGATCGACAGCCCCAGTCCGGTCCCCTGCGGCTTCGTCGTGAAGAACTGCTCGAAGAGGCGCTCGCCCACCGCGGCCGCGATGCCGGGCCCGGTGTCGGCGACGATGATCTCGACGCCCTGCTCGGTGGCCCGGCTGCCGATGGTGAGCTCGCCGCCGCGGGAGAGCGCTTCGAGACCGTTCTTCACGAGATTCAGGATGGCCTGCCGCAGCAGCGTCCGGTCGATCTCCAGCATCGGGACGGCCGGATCCGTCTCCACGCGCATGGTCAGTCCCTGACGCTCCGCCACCGGGCGCACGAACTCCGCCAGCTCGTGCACGAGATGGTTCACCGACTCTTCCTCGAAGTGCGCCTTGGGGAAGCGAGCGAAGGCAAGGTACTCCTCGGTGAGGGCATCGAGCGTGTTCACCTGATCGCGGATGGCGGCGACGAGGGTGCCGGCATCGTCCATGTTCACGCCCGGTCGTCCACGCACGATGTCCTCGAGCATCTCCGCGTTGAGCTCGATGGCGCTGATCGGGTTACGGACCTCGTGCGCGACCTTCAAGGACAGTCGGCCGACGGTGGCCATCCGCTCGGAGACCAGGAGCTCCTGCTGGGCCGCCTGCAGGCGGCTCAGCGTCCCCGTGAGCTCGTCGTTGAGCCGCTCGACCTCGCCGCGCGCCCGCCGCTCGCGGTCGGCCACCAGGCCCACGGTGACCGCGGGCAATCCGAACAGGACCACGAGGAGCGTCACGCCGGTCCAGCCGATCCACGGGGGCGCCAGCGAGGCGGCGGCGGCCATGAGCCCGCCCGCCGCCAGCGCGGTGGTGAACGCGATCCACGGACCGAAGTAGTAGGCGTTGACGGCGACGAGCGGGAAGAACAGCAGGTAGTAGAGACTGTTGCCGCCGCCGGTCAGGAACACGAGCACGAAGACGAGCAGCAGGTCGATGGCCAGCGCGCCGAGGAAGATCGACCGCGTCGCCCGCGGGTGCACGGTGACGAGGGCGAAGATACCGACCTTGTACAGCGCGAACCACACGACGAGCGAGTAGAGGTCGATGCGGAAGCGCGGGCTCAGCGGCACGAGCCCGAGGGTGGCCAGGCCGCCCACCATCGCCACCGCGAGGAGGACGGCGAAGACGCGCTCATCCCGCTCGAGCAGCCGGAAGATCGCGTGCCACGGCTTGCGGACGGGCATCATCGCTCTGCTGTTATAGCACGCTGTCTTCGCCGGCCTCGCCGCCGAGCGTCTCGCGGTTCTTCTGCCACACGAGGCGCATCAGCCACGCGGCCACGGCCACGAAGCCGAGGAGGATGAGCCAGCGCTCCACCCGGTGGACGTCCTCGAGGATCGCCTGCAGCTGGTCGGTGAAGAAGTAGGCGAGACCGAACGAGACCGGCACGCCGACGCAGGCCGCCGCCGCGTCGACGAGGAAGAACTTCCAGAACGGCAGCCGCACGATACCGGCCGTGAGGAACGCCGCCGCCCGCAGTCCCATCACGTGGCGGGCGACGAGCACGATCTTGACCCCGTGGCGCCGGTAGCCCTCCGCGAGCCGATGCTCGCGGGCCTCGCTGAGCACCCTGCGCACGAGGCGCCAGCGGAGCAGCCGGTCGCCCCAGTGGTGACCAGCCGAGTAGAGGAGCACGTCACCGATGATGACGCCCGCGATGCAGAGCCCGAGCCCCATCCACCATCGGATGACACCCTCGCGTGCAAGCGCGCCGGCGGCCATCACCGGAAGCTCCTCGGGAATGGGCGCACCCAGTCCGCCCAGCAGCAAGACGAGGAAGATGCCCCCATAGGTGAAGTGCTCGATGAATTCCTGGATCACGCATGTATACTTTACCTGTCTGGTGCGCGTGGTCGCCGGTTCGCCGTGAACCCGCTCCCCCGTCAGGCCGCGTCCCGGTTCTCCTTCCGAGTTCAGGGATCGTGCGAGGCATTCGGAAGGCCACAAGGAGCCCTCCACCATGGCGGTCAAACTCTTCGTCGGCGGACTCTCTTTCTCCACCTCGACCGATCGACTCCGCGAGGCGTTCGCCGCCTGCGGCAACGTTGAGTCGGCCAGCGTTGTGACCGACCGCGACACGGGCCGCTCGCGCGGCTTTGGGTTCGTCGAGATGGCGACGCCAGAGGAGGCGGAGTCCGCGATCAGCAAGCTGAACGGGACGAGCCTCGACGGTCGGACCATCCAGGTCGAGAAGGCGAAGGCCCCCGGCGCCGGCGGCGGTGGCCGTCCCGGCGGCGGTGGCCGCGGCGGGTTCGGCGGCGGCCGGCCGGGCGGCGGTGGCGGCGGCGGACGCGGCGGCCGCTGGTAGCAGCCGGCTTCACTGTTCTCCATACCGAGGCCTCGCTCGGCTTCGGTGGGCAGGAAATCAGGATCCTCGCCGAGTCGCGCTGGCTCGGCGAGCACGGCATCCATGCGCTGGTGGCCGCCCAGCCGGGCAGCCGGCTGCTGAGCGAAGCCGAGCGCGCCGGGATTCCGGCGCTGTCGCTGCGAATGCGGGGCGCCTGGGATATCGCGGCGATGCTCGCCCTGCGCACGCTCGCGCGCGGCCGCGCCGTCGACGTCGTTCACACGCATAGCTCGATCGATTCGTGGGTGGCCGGTCTGGCGGCCCGCTCGTTGGGACTGGCCGTCGTCCGGAGCCGGCACGTCTCCATCCCGATTCCGCGCCGCCGCGCGCGCGTATATCGCCTCGCTCATTGCATCATCACGAGCGGCGAGGCGGTGGCCCGCATCGTGGAGGCCGCCGGCGTGCCGCGCCGGCGGATCGCGGCCATCGGCCCCGGCATCGATACCGCGCGGTTCCATCCGGGCGTCTCCGGCGAGGCGGTGCGCGCCGAGCTCGGGCTCCGGGGCCCCGCGGTGGGGCTCGTCGCCAACATTCGCGGCTCGAAGGGGCATCGCTATTTCCTCGAGGCCGCGTGTGACGTCCGGCGCCGTCATCCCGACGCGCGCTTCCTCGTCGTCGGCGACGGCATCGGCTTCCCGGACGTGCGGCGCCGTGTCGCCGAGCTCGGCCTCGACGAGTGCGTGATCATGACGGGCTTCCGGCGCGACGTCCCCGAGGTCATGGCCGCCCTCGACGTGCTGGTGCTGCCATCGGTGAAGTCCGAGGCGATGTCGCAGGTGATTCCGCAGGCGCTCGCCGTCGGCACCCCGGTGGTCGGCACCGCCGTGGGCGGCACCCCGGAGCTCGTACGGGACGGCGAGACCGGCCGGCTCGTCCCGCCCGCCGCCGCGCCGGCGCTGGCCGCCGCCATCACCGACCTGCTCGCGGCGCCGGCGCGCGCGCGCGAGCTGGCCCGCCGCGGTCAGGCCGAGGTGCTCGCGCACCACTCGATGGAGGCAGCGATGGCGCGGACGGTGGCCGTCTACGACTCGGCACGGGCGGCGGCCGCCGGGCCCCGCTCTTGCGTCTAGCCGGAGCCCGCGACGGGCTCGGCCGCGCGCGCGTGTGTTACGATCCCGCGCATGCTCGACGGCGTTCGCGTCCTCGACCTCTCGCGCGTCATCGCCGGTCCGTACTGCGCGACGCTGCTCGGCGATCTCGGTGCGGATGTGATCAAGCTCGAGCGTCCGGGCCGGGGCGACGACCTGCGCTCGTGGCGCGGCGCCGGGATGAGCGCAGCCTTCGCCGCCATCAACCGCAACAAGCGGGGAATCGCCGTCGAGCTGCAGCATCCCGAAGGCGCGCGGCTCGCGTTCGCGCTGGCGCAACGCGCCGACGTCGTCATCGAGAATTTCCTGCCCGGCGTGGCGGAGCGCCTGGGGCTCGGCTACACGGCGGTGCGCGCCGTCAACCCGAGCGTCGTGTATGCCTCGGTCAGCGGCTTCGGACAGACCGGACCGTACGCGAAGCGTCCGGGCTACAACACGATCGCCCAGGGCATGAGCGGCCTCATGGGGCTCACCGGCATGGCGGGGCATCCGCCGACCAGGGTCGGCGGCTCGGTCTCCGACCTCGCGGCGGCGCTCTGTGCCTTCGGGACCGTCAACGCCGCCCTCGTCCATCGCTTCCGGACCGGTGTCGGGCAGTACCTCGACGTCAACCTCGTCGCCTCCACGCTGACGCTGCTGCCGGACCCGGTCGCGCATTACTTCGATTCGGGCGTGCGACCCAAGCGCGTGGGCAACCGGAACGCGAACCTGACGCCGGCCGAGGCGTACCCCACCAAGGACGGCATGATCCAGGTCGTGATGATGAACCCGGATCAGTACGAGCGCTTCTGCCGCGCGCTGGGCGACGACGCGCTCGCCGGCGATCCGCGCTTCGCGACGAACGACGCGCGGCTCGCGAACTACGACGAGTTCCGCACGCGGGTCGAGCGTGCGCTGGCGACGGGCACCGCCGCGGACTGGCAGGAGCGCTTCGAGCGCGCGCAGATCGCGGCGGGACCGGTGTACGAGTTCGACGAGGTCTTCACCGATCCTCAGATCAAGCACCTCGGACTGATCGCCGAGGTCGAGCAACCGGGCTACGGCACGGCACGCATGCTCGGCTTCCCCGTCCGCGCCTCCGCCACCCCGGCCGCCATCCGCCGGCCGGCGCCGCTCCTCGGCGAGCACACCGCGGAGATCCTCGGCGAGATCGGCATCACCGCGCAGGAGATCGACCGCCTCGTCGCCGTCGGCGCGGTCGCGCTGGTCGCCGAAGCGAAACGCTGAACCCGGTCCCGGCGCGCTCGCCTCACCCGCTACAATAACTTCATGATCGTGCACGTCTTCGCGTGCGACTACGACGGAACCATCGCCGCCTTCGGTCAGGTCGCCGGGGCGACGGCGCATTCGCTGGCGCGCGTGCGCGAGTCGGGGCGCAAGCTCTTGCTGGTGACGGGGCGGATGCTGCCGGACCTGCGCTCGGTGTGTCCGGACGCCGACCGGATGTTCGACGCGGTGGTGGCCGAGAACGGCGCCGTGCTGTACTTTCCCGGCTCCCGTGAGACGAAGGTGCTCGGCGATCCGCCGGAGGAAGCGCTGCTCGAGGCGCTCCGACAACGCCGCGTGCGGTTCGACGTCGGCACGTCAATCATCGCCACCGACGAGCCGTTCGCCGAGGCCGCGGTGGCGGCGATCCGCCAGACGGGCGTCGAGCGCACGCTCGTCTTCAACAAGGGCGCCTTGATGCTGCTCCCGGGCGGCATCACCAAGGGCACGGGACTGGAGGCGGCGCTGGCGGCCTTGGAGCTGTCGGCCCACAACACCGTCTGCATCGGTGACGCCGAGAACGATCACGTGTTCCTGGCGATGTCGGAGTGCGGCGTGGCGGTGGCCAACGCCATTCCCGCTCTCAAGGAGCGCGCCGACCACGTCACCCGTGCCGCCGACGGCCAGGGCGTGATCGAGTTCATCGACGAGCACCTCGTCAACGACTGCGTCGACCTCATTCCGCGTCTTCCGCGTCACCGCCTGCCGATCGGCGAGACGGCGGAGGGCGAGCCGGTGGCGCTGCCCGCCCACGGCACCCGCCTGCTGATCGTGGGGCCGTCAGGCAGCGGCAAGACCACCCTCACCGGCGCTCTCATCGAACGTATCGTGGATACCGGTCGCTCGACGCTCCTGATCGATCCGGAGGGCGACTATCAGACGCTCTCCGATCTCGAGTCCGTGGTGGTGCTCGGCGGAACCGGCGAGCGCGCGCTGCCGACGCCGGACGAGGTCCACCAGCTGCTGCGCCGTCCGACGAGCAGTCTCGTCCTCAACCTCAGCGCGATGACGCGCGCCGAAAAGGTCGGCTACACGACCAAGGTCCTCGGAGTGGTGGCCGCCGTGCGGTCGACGTCCGGCGTGCCGCACTGGGTCATCCTCGACGAGGCGCATCAGGTGCTGCCGGCCGAAGGCTCGCCGGGCGTCGAGCTGCTGCGGGCGGGACCCGAGGCGTTCTGCATGATCACGCTCGTGATCGAGGATCTGGCGCCGGAGGCGCGCGCGCTGCCGACGGCGGTCGCCTCGACGGAGCTCGGCGCCTTCGCGGCGGCGCTGACCGCCTCGCGGAACGGCGCCGTGCCCACGGCGATCCCCGGCGGGCATCTGGACCGTGGCGAGGCCGCGCTGGCGTGGCTCGACGAGCGGCCGCGCGCCGTGCGTTTCCGGGTGGCCCGTCGGCGCGTCCAGCACCGGCGGCACGTACGAAAGTATACGGAGGGCGAGCTTCCCCCCGAGCGCAGCTTCTTCTTTCGCGGGCCGAACGGCGCGCTCAACCTCCGCGCCGTGAACCTCACCCGCTTCGTCGAGCTGGCGGACGGCGTGGACGAGGCGACGTGGGCGCACCACCTGGCGCGCGGGGAATACTCCAGCTGGGTGCGCGACATGATCAAGGATCCCGAGCTCGGCACGCAGCTCGCCGCGCTCGAGGCCGCCGGCGACACGCCTGCCGAGTCACGCCGCCGGGTGCTGGGAGCGATCCGCGCCCGCTACGCCGTCTGACCGACCCAGCGCACCTCGTCGGGCGCCTTGTCGTCGCGCAGGCCGAGGAAGACCGGGTGGCGGAGACGGCCGTCGCCCGTCCGCTCCATGAAGCCGACCTGCGCCACCAGCCGCGGCTCGAGCCACGTCACGCTCCGCTCGCGTGGCGCATCCACGAACGGCGGCGTCGCGCGCGCGAGGGCGCGGAACCGGCGGGCGAGGTCCGCCAGCGTCGTCGCCGTGAAGCCGGTGCCGACCTTGCCGGCGTACCGCAGGCGGTCGCCGTCGAACGCCCCGACGAGGATCGCGCCGAAGTGCGCGCGCGCGCCGGCCGGCGCCGTGTAGCCGCCGATCACGAACTCCTCCTCGGCCCGGACCTTCACCTTGCGCCACGCCATCGAGCGCTTGCCCGTCTCGTACGGCGAGGCCTCATCCTTGGCCACGATCCCCTCGAGCCCGCGCTCGCGCGCGAGCTCGAAGGCCGCGAAGCCGTCCGCTGCCAGCCGCCGCGCCAGTCGCAGCGGCCCTGCCGCCGTGACTTCCCTCTGCAAGGCCGCCCGGCGCTCGACCAGCGGCCGGCCGCGGAGGTCCTGTCCGCGCGCGAAGAGGAGGTCGAAGACCACGTAGACCGGCTTGCGACGCGTGTCGGCGCCGAAGAGCTGGAAGCGCGAGACACCGCCGGCGTCGAAGACGACGATCTCGCCGTCCAGCACCAGCGTCGGTGCCGACAGCCGCGCGATCGCCGCCGCGATGTCCGGAAAGTCCGCCGTGCGATCGATCAGGTTGCGAGTGACCAGCTGCACGCGGCCGCCGTCCTTGGTGGCGATGATCCGGATGCCGTCGTACTTCTCCTCGTAGAGCCAACCGGGCTCGTGGAAGGGCGCATCCACCAGCGTCGCCAGCATCGGCCGAACGCCGACCGGGACGCGCGCGCTCACGCCGGTCTGGTCGCGGAGCGGGCGGGATCGGCGCCGACGGCCTGCTCGAGCTGGCGCGGACTGGCGCCGGCGGCGCGCGCGATACCGGCCATCGTCCGGCGCGACACGACGGAGTTGGGCTTGGTGAGCGTCAGATCCACGGTAGTCGAGGCATGCGCGTCGCGGTGCTTGATCAGGAGCCACTGCCGGTCACGCATGCGGACGAGCACCCATGAGCCCTTCAGCTTCTTGCCGTCGAGCTTCATCTTCAGGTCGCCCTTGGCGAGCGCCTTCTCGACGTCGGGACTCTGCGGCTCCCAGGTCCCGCGATCCCAGATCATCACGGTGCCGCCGCCGTACTCGCCCTCCGGAATCACGCCCTCGAAGTCGTTGTAATCCACCGGATGCGGCTCGGTCATCATGGCCAGTCGCCGGACGCCGGGATCGAGCGACGGCCCCTTGGCCACCGCCCACGACAGCATGACGCCCTCGTGCTCGATGCGGAAGTCGTAATGCAGGTGACTCGCCCGGTGCTTCTGCACGACGAACTCGAGCGCGCGGGCGCGCTTCCTGGCCGCGGTGCCGCGTGGCTCGGGGGTGACGTCGAAGCGGCGCTTGCGATTGTATTCGGCGAGCCGTCCGTAACGGCTGAGGTCGTCGGTCGAATTGCGGCGCGCCATGGACCGGATTGTACCGTCAGCGTCCCGCGCGCGCGACGAAGCGCCGCATGTCGCCACGCGCGCGGCGTTCGTCGGCATCGATGCTGAACCCGGCGCGGGAGACCGCCGCCTCGGTGTCCCGATTCCAGTGGCAGCCTCCGGTCACGCGAGTCCACAGCGGCTGCCACCGATCTTGCAGCCGCGCCTTGAGCGCGCGTGTCGAGCGCACGTGCTCGAGCATGCGCAGCGTCCCGCCCGGCCGCAGCACGCGCTTCACCTCGACCAGGCCGCGCGCGACGTCGGGCACGCTGCAGAAGACGAGCGCGCTCACGACGGTGTCGAACGTCGCCGTCCGGAACGGCAGCGCCTCGGCATCCGCCTGCACCAGCGCCACCTCCGGCCGCCGTTGCCGGGCGCGCGCGAGTGCCGCCGCCGAGACGTCGACGCCGACGACGCGGGCGCCCGGACGGTAGAGCGGCAGGTTGCGGCCGGTTCCACAGCCGACGTCGAGGATGGAGCCGGCGGCGCCGTCGACGAGCCAGCGCCGCCAGCGGCCGAGGCCGAGGCGCTCGCACAGCGCACAGCACAGATCGTAGAGCCATGGGATCTGCTCGATACCGCGCATGGCGGTATCCTAGCGCCATGCCGACGCCCGTGCTGCACGTCGATGCCTTCGCGGCGACGCCCTTCAGCGGTAACCCGGCCGCCGTCTGTCTCCTCGACGGCGCGCGATCCACGGAGTGGATGCAGGCGCTCGCCGCCGAGCTCAGCCTTCCCGCCAGCGTCTTCGTCGAGGCCGCGCCCGACGGCTTCGGCGTTCGCTGGTTCTCACCGACTGCGGAGCTCACGCTCTGCGGACACGGCACCCTCGCCGCCGCCCATGCGCTGTGGGAAACCGCGCGCCTGCCACCGGCGGCGGCCGCGCGCTTCGCCACCCGCAGCGGAATTCTGTCGGCGACGGCGCGTGACGGCTGGATCGCCCTCGACCTGCCGGCGGAAGTGGCCACGGCCACCTCGCCGCCGCCCGGCCTGGTGGGCGCTCTCGGCGCCAAGGCGCGGTGGGTCGGACGCAATCGGCTCGATTACGTGGTCGAGGTCGAGGACGAGGCGGCGGTGAGCGCGCTGGCGCCCGCCCTCGGTGCGCTGGCCGCGATCGAGACCCGTGGCGTCATCGTCACCGCGCGCGCATCGACACCGGGCCTCGATTTCGTGTCGCGCTTCTTCGCGCCGCGGCTCGGCATCCCGGAGGATTCGGTCACCGGCTCGGCCCACTGCTGTCTGGCCCCGCTGTGGGCGTCGCGCCTCGGGACGTCGCACCTCACCGCGCGGCAGCTCTCGGCGCGGGGCGGCCTCGTGCGCGCGAGCGTCCAGGGCGATCGCGTGACGCTGTCGGGCCAGGCGGTCACGGTCCTGCGCGGCGAGCTCCGCTGAGCTCAGCTCAGGTGATAGAGGAGCAGATAGACGATCACCCCCGTCACCGAAACGTAGAGCCACACCGGCAACGTGAGGCGCGCGATCCGGACGTGGCGGACGAAGTCGCCGGAGAGCGCCCGGTACACGGTGGTGAGGACGAACGGCACCACGGCCGCGGCCAGGACGATGTGCGAGACGAGAATCGGAAAGTACAGCCACCGCATCCATCCCGGTCCCATGAACGGACGCGAGCCGGCGAGATAGTGATAGGTGACATAGGACGCGAGGAAGAGCGTGGAGACGCCGCACGCCGCCAGCATGCACGCCCGATGCAACGCGATGCGGCGACGGCGCACCGCGGCCCAGCCGAGCGCGAGCAGCGCGGCGCTCGTGGCGTTGAGGGCGGCGTTCAGCGCGGGCAGCGCCGCCACCTCGGCGCTCCACGGCCGGCCGGGCTCGTGGCCCAGCAGGAGCGCGCCGACGACGAACACGATCGCGAACGACAGCGCACCGATGACCGACACGGCGAGACGCTCGCCCATGACCCGCCCATCATAAGCCGGAGCTCGCCATGAAGGCCTACGCCGCCGTGTTCCTCAGCGTGTTCGTCGCCGAGCTGGGCGACAAGACGCAGCTGGCCACGCTGCTCTTCGCATCCCGACCGGAGATGAGCAAGGCCGGCGTGTTCCTGGCCTCGGCAGCCGCGCTCGTCGCCGCGAGCTCGCTCGCGGTGCTGCTCGGCGAGCGGCTGGGCGCGTGGCTCCGCCCCGAGCTCTTGAAGACGCTCGCGGGCGGCGCATTCATCGCAATCGGCGCCTGGATGCTGCTCGCGCGCTGAGCGGAGCGGTGCCACGGCGTCGGCGCCGGCAAGACCACGACGTGCCATTGCGCCCATCTGGCGGGGGTTTTCTTTGACACATCGGAGCCGCGCCACCTAGAATTTCGGTGCCGCCTGAGCCTCATGAACGTCAACGTCGAGCAACTTGACCGCCAGCTCGCCGGCCTCACCGGTCGCTTCGCCGACCTCGGTGCGAAGCTGTCCGAAGCCGCGCGCGAGCTCCAGGATGGCGGCGCGCCGCCCGCGGAGTCGCTCGTCGAGCAGCTGTCGCAGCTGCGAGCTCAGTCCATGCAGCTCTGCGGTGACGTCGCCGCCGCCGCCCAGGCCGTCGGCGTCGCCGTCCCCGCTAGCGTCGATACCGTGAACAGCCTCGAGCCGCTGCTGCGCGCCATCGCGGCCGCCCTCGAAACGAAGCGCCGGCAGGCGGCGCTGGAGCAGGCGCGCAAGGGCGTCATCGAGGTCCTCGACGTCGTGCTCGGCGTCCGGCATCTCGACGAGCAGCAGTTCCAGCCGCTCGTCGAGTGTCAGATGCAGGCGCGCGACCTTCACGCCGTGGTGATGGCGCTCAACGAGAGCAACCTGCACCAGGCGCAGGAGCTCACCACGCGCGTGCGCGCCTTCTCCGATTTCCTCACCATGCTCGAAGGCAGTGACCGCCTCGACGACGAGCGGTTCGCGAAGCTCGAGGCGAGCGTGGCGGAGACGTTCGGCCGTCAGCTCGCCACCGCCGCCGCGCGCGGCCGCCTGCTGCGACCGGGGCAGACGCCTCCGCCGCCGGCCCCGGCGCCACCGCCGCCGCCCGTCGTCGAGGCGCCCGCGGTGGTCGCCCCACCGCGCGAGGTCGCTCCACCGGCGCCGGTCGTCGCGGCACCTCCGCCGGTGGCGCCGGCACCCGTCGCGCCGCCGCCGCCGAAGCCGAAGCCCGCCGCCGCGGCATCGGCGCCGGCGGCCAGCGCCGGCGAGGCCTCTTTCGACGAGACCGCGCAGTGGTGGCTGGCCGCGTGGGCGCGCTGGTCGGGCTGGCGCGGGACGACCTTTCCGGACGCGGTGCGCGAGGAGCTCGCGAAGTACTCCTACCTCTTGTCAGTGCCGATGCAGAAGAGCCACGAATACGAGGACGGCCTGCTCGCCTACGGGTACTCGATCCTCGTCGAGCACGTCGAGAAGCAGAATCCCGGCTGCGTCGGCAACGCACTCAATCGCCTGAAATCGGCGGTAGGGACCTCGGTCGGCGCGCAGATCTTCGAGTACTTGCTGACGGAAGGTCGGCTCGCCGAGACCTATCCCGAGTTCATCAAGAACGTGCTGCTGGCCGCCCTCCCCGACACCGCCCCCTGGGTCGACGCGCGCATCGTCCACACCAAGGACGACACCCGCATCTTCCGTCGCCCCAGCGCGCGACTCGGCGAGAGCGAGCAGAAGCCGCAGCGGCTGCTCGCCGACAAGGACCGCTTCACCGAGCACAAGTTCTCCTTCAAGCTGCCGGCGCTCACGGCGCGCTTCATCCAGCTGTCACCGGAGCTGAAGGACGCGCACGGGCTCGAGGCGCGACTCAGGGTGGACGGGGCGCCGACGGAGAGCGGCTGGATCGTCACCGTCCCCCAGCCGCACCGGGCGTCGGCGAAGACGGAGGCGCGACCCTTTACCGCGGAGGGCACGGCCGTGCCCGGGATCGGCCGTGACTTCGTCGCCGTGTGGGTGGCCGTGTTCAACCCCCAGCCACGCGTCGAGGCGAAATACGAGCTGGCGCTGACGCTGCGAAAAGATACGAAGGGGATGAAGAAGTAGCTAGTCTTGCGGTGCGGCCGGGGACGGCGTGACGGGCGCCGGCGCGCCCGTGCGGGCGAACGGGCTCTTGGTGACGCCGAGCTTCTGCGCGATCTGGTTGGTCGACTGAACCGTCTCGAGCAGCCGCGCGAAGGCCTGGGCGGCCTCCTCCTTCTCCTGCTTGAGGATCTCGTTCTGCCTCTGGACCTCCGCGAGCTGATTCTGCATGTCGCCCTGCGCCTTCTGGCGCTCGCCGGAGACGTCACGAAGCTCCGAGATCTCCTTGCGAAGCTCGTGCAGCTCCTTGCGCAGCACGTCCGTCTCGTGCTCGGAGTGCTGCAGCTTGGCGCTCACCCGGTGGCTCGACTCGACGAGGACGGCGAGGACGGACAGCACCTCACGGCTCTCGTCCATCCAGCGGATCAGTCGCTCACGGGCCTGGGCGCCGGCCGTTTCGTCCATTGTCGACGAATCTAGCACCCGATGCTGTCGGACTGGAAATTTTGGGCAACAGTGATACTTTGAGCCCCTCATGCCGGAGGCGCGCAATATCGGTTCGAGCGGGCAGCAGCGGCGCTACATCATCGGCGTCGTCGGGCTGCTGGCGGGGGTGGCCCTGGCGACCGCGCTCGTCCTCGGCGCCGCGCCGCAGGGCGCGCGCTTCCTCGTGTTCCTGCCGTTCGCGGTCGGCGCGCTCGGAATACTCCAGGCGCGCGGCCAGACCTGAGTCCGTCTCGCCGCGCGCGGCGCGCGCGAGACCGACCAGGGCGTGGAGTCCGTCACGGATTCGTGGCTCACGGGGCAGCTCCGACGTCAGGCCCGCAGCATCGTGGCGCAGGCGCTGCTCGCGGCCACCGTGCTGACCGCTCTCACGCTGCTCCTGCCCGCCCGCGCGGTCTGAGCTCGCGACGCAGCATCACCGTCCGCGAGGGCCGCACCTCGGCGCCGAGCAACGTGCGCATCTGCGACAGCGCGAGCCGGTTCGCCTGCCGATCGAGCGAGGCCACGCCGTCGCTCGGCACCACCACGCGGAAATCGCGCAGGTAGGCATCGCTCGCGGTGAACAGCACGCAGCGGTCGGCGGTGAAGCCGCCGATGACGAGCGTGCGGGTCTTGAGATAGCGCAGGAGCAGATCCAGCGTCGTCGAGAAAAAGGCCGAGTGCTTCGGCTTGAGCACGACGTAGTCGGTCGGCTCCGCTCGGAGCCGCTCGGCGATCGGACGGCCGCGGACGTCCTGGCCGAGGACACGAGCCAGCAGGGCCGAGAAATCCGAGCGCCAGCGCCCGAAATTGTCGTTGGCGTAGATGACGGGCACGCCGGCGCGCCGGGCGCGGCCGGCGAGGGCGGCCAGGCGGTCGGCAGCGGCCAGCGCGGCCGGGAAGAGACGCTCCCCGCCCTCGAACTCCAGGTCGTTGATCACGTCGATCAGGACCAGGGCGACGTCGGATTCGTCGGGGACGTTGCCATGCAGATCGTGGTTCCGCGCAGGCGGCATTCCGCGGCCTCGAACGTGCAACGGCCATACCGTGGATCGTGGGATGGGGCCGGCGAAACCCGGCTATACTCACAAGCAGCACCGATCCGACAGGCGAAAGGAGCCAGGTCATGTCCGTGAAGCTGTTCGTGGGTGGTCTCTCGTTCTCCACCTCGACCGAAGGGTTGCGCGCCGCGTTCGCGCGCTTCGGCGCCGTTGATTCCGCGGCGGTGATGACCGACCGTGAGACGGGGCGTTCCCGGGGCTTCGGCTTTGTCGAGATGGCCACCACCGAGGAGGCCGAGCGGGCGATCTCCTCGCTGAACGGCTCGCAGCTGGACGGCCGCATGATCCGGGTCGACAAGGCCACCCCGCGCGGCGTCGGCGGTCCCCGGTCCCCGCGTCCCGCCGGAGGTCCACGTCCCTACGGCGACCGGCCGCAAGGCGGCGGCGGATTTGGTGGGCCACGGTTCGGTGCCGGCGCCGCTGGCGGCGGCGGTTTCGGCGGCGGCTTCGGAGGTCCGGGCCGCGGGCCGGGCGGGATGGGGCGTGGAACCGGCGGTGGGCCCGGACGCGGCCCGGCTGGCCCAGGTCGGGGTCCGGGCGGTGGGTTCGGGGACCGTCCCGGCGGCGGCTTTGGCGACAAGCCCGGCCGGGGTCAAAGCCGGCGCGGCGCCGGTGCCGGAGGCGGCTGGGGCGAGAACAAGCCGAGCGGTGGCCGCAAAGGTCCGGGCCGCGGGAAGCCGAAGCGCGGCAGCGACCAGGGTGGCGGCGGCGGCCGCGGCCGTCCAGGCTCCGACGGCGAGTACCGCTGGGGTCGGTGAACTCGGAGGGGGCCTCGGCGGCGTCAGGGCGCGAGGGGGCCGGGGCTGACGGTGAGGCGGTCCCACATCTGCATCACGAGCGGATAGAAGAGCAGGAAGACGAAGAGACCGGTCGCGATCCAGATCGCGGCGCGCACGAGCTTCATCCGATCGGCATCCCCGAGAGATCCCGCACGATGCAATGCGGGACGACGCCGGCGGTCGCCGGCAATCCCGTCCCTGCCCGATCGACCCACACGCCGCGCAGGCCCAGCCGCTGCGGTGCGGCCACGTCGAACTCGAGATGGTCGCCGACCATCCACGCGTCGACGGTGGCCACCCCGAGACGACGCAGCGCTTCGCGGTAGACCTCCACGTCGGGTTTTCCGTAGCCCATCTCGCCTTCGATCAGGATGGCGTCGAACCATCGTGCGAGGTCGTGACGTGCGATCTTGTCGCGCTGCTGTCGCGCGTCACCGTTGGTGACGAGGGCCAGCGGCACCCGCAGCTCGCGCAGCCGCGAGAGGAAGGCGGCCGCCTCCGGGAACAGCTGCCAGGTCGCGCGGCGCCGCTCGGCGTAGATCTCGGCGATCGCGGCGGCCGTGCGCGGATCCGCTCCGCCGCAGACCTCCAGCGCGCGGGCCGCGATCTTCGTCCAGGCGCCGACCATGTCGACGCGCTCGCGCCGGTTGCGAACCGGATCGCTCCAGAACGACTGCCGCGCGTCGAGGAGCGCCGCCAGCAGCGCCGTCCGCTCGACCTTCGGGGACGCCGCCTCACACGCCGCCTCCCAGCACGCATCGACGCCGCCCGAGTAGTCGAGCAGCGTGTCGTCGAGGTCGACCAGCAGGGCCTTCAGGCGCCCGTCTCCGCGAGGGCCCGGACGTGACGCGGCTCGCGCACACGGAGGGCGAGCGTCGCCAGCGCCAGCACGCCGGCGACGGTGGCGATCACGAACACGGCGGCGAAGCCTGCCCGGTCGGCGAGCAGCCCGGCCGCGATCGGCGCCGCGAAGGCGATCGGGGTGATCGCCGTGTTGCCGACGCCGATGTAGAGGGGCTGGGCCTCCGGCCGCGGCGCGAACTCGAGCAGCACCGTCGGGTACGCGATGCGGAAGGCCGCTTCCTGCAGGCCGGCCAGCACGAACACGACGCCGAAGGCCATGAGCGACGGCGCCCCCAGCGCCACGAGGTTCGCGGCCAGCGTCGCCGCGATGCCCGCCATGACCACCACGCGATAGCCGGCGCGGTCGGCGATCCAGCCGAGGGCCAGCAAGCCGACCACGGAGCCCGTGAGCAGCAGCGCGGTGAAGACGCCGAGCGTCGCCGCCGGCGCCTTCCAGGCGTGCAGCGCGTACACCGTGTAGAACGCCGACGCCATGCTGGCGGTGATCGAGAACCAGCGCACGACGAGGAACCAGCGCAGATTTCGGTCGTCGCGGAGCAGTGCCGGCACGCGCCGGAGGTAGACGCGCAGGCCCGGATGAGCGGCCGGGCTCGTGCTCGCCACCGGCTCGCGGACGAGGACGAGCGCCGCCAGCGAGCCGAACATGCAGACGGTGGCGCACGCGAAGCACAGCGCATACGACGTCGGCGCCGGCACGCGCGCCAGGATCTCCGTCGTCAGCGCGCTGCCCGCGAGCCCGGCGGCGGCCGCCGCCACCGCCGTGAGCGCGAAGAACCGGCCGCGCATGGTCACGGGCACCGCCCGGCCGACGATGTCCATCCACGCCGGCGTCAGCGCGCCACCGACGCCGGTGACGACCACCAGCATGGCCAGCAGGAGCGCCAGCGTGAGCCCGGGTCGCGTGGGCGCCAGCCACATCGCCGCCGCCGCCAGCACCGCGAAGGGCACGCGCTCCCAGATCGTGTAGCGCAGGACGAACGGCAGCTTGCGATCCAGGCTCTCCGTATGCGCGGCCGCGAACAGCGGCGGCAGGAACCACCCGAGGGTCATGACGGCGGGGATGGCGCCGATGACGACGTTCGGCGCGCCGAGGGACGCGGCGAATGCGGGAAGGATCGTGGCCGGAGAGACGAACGAGAGGGCGATCAGGAAGAGGCCGTAGTCCGCGCCGAGCGCGAGCACGTTGTGGCGCAGGTCGGGAGGGCGCATGAGGCACATGATACCGCGGCGCCGAAGACCTCCTATCGTCGCAGCAGAGCGCGGGTTTTTACGTCGTCTTTACGCGGACGGGCCGACTTTTGAGACGCTCTTCACGGCGCCGGCGCGATCATCGGAAGCGATGAACGAGCACTCTCGTGTGTGACCGCCTCGGGCCGCACCACGCGCCGCGGCCCCGTTGGGGATCGCTCTACACCATTGTGGGCACGGCGGCCGTGGCGACCGCGGCCGCCCGGACCGCGCTGCCCGTGTCACTTCTCCGGGGCGCCATGTTGCTTGCCATCCCGCTGCTTACCGGCGCGGCGCTGGCCCTGTGGGTCGCCACGAACCGCGTGGCCCTCGATCTGGCCGGGTGGTGCGACTGCGCGGGCAGCGCGGTCCGCGTGCGCGTGATCGATGCTGCACCGCCGCCACCGCGCGTCACGCTACCCGTCACTCGACCGCTCGAGAGGACTACACTTCGGGGGTGAACCGGCGGGTCCGGATCCCCGTGCCGAGCGGCGTGCTCGCCGCCGTCCTCGCCGTGGCCGCGGCCACCGCGCTCTCGTGGGGGATGTTCCCGCGCTTCGAGCGCAGCACGCCGATCATGACCTACCTGCTCGCCATCGTCGCCGTCGGCGCCCGCTACGGGCGGGGGCCTTCGATCCTCACCTCCGTCCTCGGCGTGGCGGCTTTCGATTTCTTCTTCGTGCCGCCGTACTACACGTTCGCGGTGGCCGACGCCCAGGCTCTGTCGACGTTCACGGTCATGCTCGTGGTCGGCCTCGTCATCGGCGGCCTCACCGCGCGGATCCGGCGTCAGGCGCGTGTCGCCAGCGAGCGCGAGCGTCAGACGGCCGCCCTGGCATCGATGAACCGCGACCTGTCGCAGGCCACGACCCTCGATGAACTGGCCGCGAGGGGCGCGCGGCACGTCGACGAGGCCTTCGAGGCCGAGGCGCGCATCGTGCCAGCCGGCGGGCTCGTCGACGACGATCCCGCGACCGTGCGGCTGCCGCTTCGCGAGCGCGAGCGGGAACTGGGAACGCTGCTCGTTCGTCCGCGCCACCGCCGGCGGCTGGCCGCCGACGCGCGCCACCATCTGGAGACGTTCGCCGACCAGATCGCGCTCGCCCTGGCGCGGATTCGCCTCGCCGCCGAGGCGGAGAGCGCCCGCGTCGGCGCCGAGACGGAGCGGCTGCGCAACGCGCTGCTGACGTCGGTCTCCCACGACCTTCGAACGCCGCTGGCGGCCATCACGGGGGCGGCCACGACGCTGCTCGACGGCGGCACGCGGGTCGACGGGGCCACGCGACGCGATCTCCTCGAGTCGATCAGGGAGGAGGCGGAGCGCCTGAACCGACTCGTGCAGAATCTGCTGGAGATGACGCGTCTCGAATCGGGCCACGTGCGGCTGCGGCGCGAATGGCACCCGCTCGAGGAAGTGATCGGGGCGGCGCTGGCACGCTTCGGCGAGCGTGACGTCACGCTGACCGTCCCGCGCGATCTGCCGCTGGTGCCGATCGACGACGTCCTGATCGAGCAGGTCGTCGTCAACCTGCTCGACAACGCGATCAAGTACACGCCGGGCGGCAGTCCCATCCGCATTCTCGCGACGGCGACCGACGAGATCGTCACCGTGGAAATCGCGGACCGCGGTCCCGGCCTGCCCCCCGGGGCCGAGCAGCAGGTGTTCGAGAAGTTCTACCGCGTGGACGGCAACGGCCTGCACGGGACCGGTCTCGGCCTGGCGATCTGCCGGGGGATCGTCCACGCGCACGGCGGTCGCATCTGGGCGCAGAACCTGCCCGAGGGCGGCGTGGCCTTTCTGTTCACGCTGCCGTTGACCGGCACGCCACCGCCGGCGGTCCCGAGCGATGCCTGAGCCCATCGTCGTTCTCATCGAAGACGAGCCGCAGATCCGCCGGTTTCTTCGCGCGACGCTCACCGGCGAGGGCTACCGGCTCTTCGAGGCCACCACCGGCGCCGACGGGCTCGTTCAGGCGAGCTCGCGACAAGCGGACGTCGTCATCGTCGATCTCGGGCTGCCCGACATGGATGGCCTCGACGTGATCCGCCGCCTGCGCCAGTGGAGCGCAGTGCCGGTGATCGTGCTGTCGGCGCGCGGACAGGAGCGCGACAAGGTCAGCGCGCTCGACGCCGGCGCCGACGACTACGTCAGCAAGCCGTTCGGCGCCGGCGAGCTGCTGGCGCGGATCCGGGTGGCGCTGCGCCACGCCGCCGGCGCCGCGCACGGCGGGGAGCAGACCGCGTTCCGCGTCGGCGATCTCGAGGTTGATCTGCTGCGCCGCCAGGTCTCCGTCGCCGGCGCCGAGGTGCGCCTCACCCCCATCGAGTATCGTCTGCTCGCCACCCTGGTGGCGCATGCCGGCAAGGTCCTTACGCACCAGCAGCTGCTGCACGAGGTGTGGGGCCCGAGCCACGGCGACCAGGCCCACTACGTCCGCGTGTACATGGCGCACCTGCGCGGCAAGCTCGAGGCCGAGCCGGCGCGTCCGCGCTATCTGCGGACCGAGCCCGGGGTCGGCTACCGGCTCGTCCCCGACTGAGCGATCACGCGCAGCGCGATCTCGATGGCGCGAATCATCAGCGGGAGGTCCATGCTCGGCTGCTCGAGCCCCGTGGCGACCACCATCGACGGCGACAGCGGCAGGTGGATGAATCCCGCCGGAATGTAGGGCCCCCGCGAGTGGAGCAGATGTCGCGTCGTGTAGAACGTCTGGTTGCAGAGATAGGTGCCCGCGGTGCTGGAGAGGTACGCCGGCACGCCCTCCGCGGTGAGCGCCTCGAGTATGGCCTCGAGCGGCAGCGTGCTGAAGTACGCGGCGGGGCCGCCCGGCACGCACGGCTCGCCGGTGGCGCGATAGCCCGTGTTGTCGGCGATCTCGAAGTCCATGACGTTGACGGCCACGCGCTCGAGCGCGAGGCGCGCGCGGCCGCCCGCGAGCCCCAGGTGCACGACCGCGCGCGGGGCCGTGTCCCGCACGAGCTCGGCGACGACCGCGGCCGCGCGTGCGTGATGCACGGGCAGGACGGCGCTGCGGACGGTGTCGTTGCCGACCGTGCGCCCGTGCAGCGCGTCCGCCACGTCCGCCGACGGATTGTCCTTGTACGTTCCGAACGGCTCGAAGCCGGTGAGCAGGATCATGGGCGGCCTCCGCGGGTGAGCTCGGTCGCGAGCGTGCGCGCCACGCCGTGCCAGTCGGCGCCATCCGTCCTCAGCGTCACGCGGCTGCCGGCCTCAGCCTCGACGGCGGCGAGCGTCAGCCGCGCGCCGGCGGCGAGGCGGGCCTCGAGCGTGCCGTCCTCCACGTCGTAGCGGACGACGCGGGCGCCGAAGTGGCGGAGCACGGCCACGCTCTGCAGCAAGACATCGGCCGGCGCCGTGGTCACGGTGACGCGGCGGACGCGACGGCGGCGCAGCCACTCGAGCAGTCGGGGCATGATGGGACCAGAGTAGCAGCGGGCCGGGCCGGTGCGCTATCGTACCGGGCATGAGCGACCCGAGCGAGATCCTCGTCGAGCAGGACGGCCGCGTGGTGACGGTGACGTTCAATCGTCCCGAGGCCCGCAACGCCATGACCTTCGAGATGTACGAGCGGCTGCACGACCTCTGCGAGCGCTTCGACAAGGACCCCGGCGTGCGCGTGCTCGTGCTCACCGGCGCCGGCGACAAGGCGTTCGTCAGCGGCACCGACATCCGCCAGTTCCTGACCTTCAAGACGAAGGAGGACGCGCTCGGGTACGAGTCCCGGATCACGCGGGTGCTGAGCCGCATCCACGCCATGACCAAGCCGACCATCGCCATGATCCAGGGCGACGCCGTCGGCGGCGGGATGTTCATGTCGCTCGCGTGCGATCTGCGGCTGGCCGCCGAGCACGCGCGCTTCGGCGCCCCCGTGGCGCGCACGCTCGGCAACTTCGCGGCGCCGTTCAGCCTGGGGCTGCTGGCGGCGACGGTGGGGCCGATCCGGGCGCGCGAGATCGTGCTCACCGCGCGGCTCGTCGACGCGGCAGAGGCGAAGGCGATCGGGCTCGTCGACCGGGTGCACGCGGCGGCCGACCTGCGTGGCCAGGTCATGGAGCTGGCGGGTCGGATCGCCGAGCTGGCGCCGCTGACGCTGGCCGCGACGAAGGAGGCCGTCCGTCGCATGCTGGCCGCCACCTCGCCCGGCAGCCTCGAGGACCTCCTGCTGAGCTGTTATCTGAGCGAGGATTTCCACGAAGGCGCGCGCGCCTTCCTGGAGAAGCGCAAGGCGAACTGGCAGGGGCGCTGAGCTATGCCGCGCGGCGCCCCGAGCGCTCGCGGAAGCGCTCGATGGCGGCCAGCGCCGTCGTGATCTGCAGCGTCCGGTCGATCACGCCGCGCGAGCGCAGGGCTACCTCACGGACGGGACGGTTCCGCTGCAGCAGCAGGCCGACCGCGAACGCGGCGCCGAGGGTCAGGAACGGCAGCCAGCCGCGGCGCCGCAGCTCGTCGACGGCATCGCTCAGGGCGCGGCCGGCGAGGTCGATGTCTTCCCGGATCTCAAGCGGGTCTCGGCCCATCGCCACGTCTCCTTGATGGAGGCCCGCGTTCGGGCCAGCGTCACCACGTTCCGCACCCGATACACCGCCCATGTGATCGCGACGCCCGACAGGAGCGCGCCGCCGCCGCCGGCGATCAGCAGCGGTCGCCAGTCGGCATCGAAGACCGGGGCCAGGGCGGCGGCCAGCAGCACCACCAGCGACGTGACGAGCGTGACCATGGCCGCGAGCGCGATGCCGGCGGCGATCCCGGCCGACGTCGCGGCGCGCTTGACCTCGGCCACCGCCAGCTCGAGCTCGAGGCGGGCCAGGTGGCCGATGCCCTCCTGGACGGACTCGACACGCCGCAGCGCCGGCCGCCGGAACGGCACCACGGTTCCGGGCTCCTGCGCGCCGGCGACCTTGGCGTCGGGGGCGCCGCGGCGCGCCGCCGCGTGCTCGATCTCCGAGTTCACCTCGGCGCCGAGCAGCAGCGCCATGCCGCTCAGGTAGAGCCACAGCATCAACAGGATCACGCCGCCGATCGAGCCATACGTCGCGTTGTAGTTCGCGAAGCTCGTCACGTAGAAGCGCAGCCCGGACGACGCGATCAGCCACAGCACGAGCGCCACCGCCGAGCCGGGCGTGACCCACCGCCAGCGCTGCTCCACCGCCGGCGCCAGGTAGTACACGAGGCCGATGCCGGTGGCGACGAGCACCATGACGATCGGGATGCTGACGATGTACCACACGAGCGTGAAGACGGCGCCGAGGCCGATCCATCCCGCCACCGTCTCGCCGATCTTCGGTCCGAAGACGAGCAGCACGAGCGCGCTCAGGATGAACAGCGAGAAGCCGAGGGTGAGGCCGAGGGCGAGGAGCTTGGCCTTCCACCACGGCCGCGTCTCCTTGACGTCGTAGGCGACATTGAGCGCGCTCATGATCGACGCCATGCCGTTGCTGCCGGCCCACAGCGCGCCGAGCACGCCGATCGACAGCAGCCCCCCGCCGGCGCCGGCCATGATCTCGTTCAGCGTCTTCTCGATGATCGAGGCGGCGTCGCCCGGCATCGTTTGCGAGATGTAGTCCATGAGCCGATCCATGAGGTTCGGGATCGGCAGCAGCCCGAGCAGGACGGTCAAGAACAGCAGCGCGGGGAACAGGGCGAACAGGAAGTAATAGGCCAGCGCGGCCGCGCGGTCGCTGACCTCGTCTTCGGAGAACTCAGCCAACACGCGCTTCGCCAGCTCGACCACACCGAGACCGCCGAGCTTCCAGGGGGAGACGTCAGACGCCATCGGCCGTCGAGGGATGCAGCGGTCATGCCGGCGAGATTCCGGCGGCGACGGCAAGCCGCATGTCCACACGGAACAACGCGTTATGAAGAAACGCCACGAAGGCGTGCCGGGCGGCGCGGCGCTCGCCGAGTCCGAGATGGGCAACCGCCTCGATGCCGGCCGTCTCCCGCTCGTCACGGGCGGCGCGCGACGCGGCGCAGAGCGCACGCGCCTCCGTGTAGCGTCCTCGCGCGACCTTGAGCGCCGCCAGCCGCCGGATGACGGCCGCCGCCGTCCGCCGCTCGGCGCGCGGCGCCCCGGCAGCCTCGTAGAGCTGACGCCACTCCGAGAGCGTCCGCCGGACGGCGTCCTCGTCGCCGAGGTCGTTCTCGATCTCGTACCGCTGCAGCAGCAGCGCGCGGCGCCGCGCGGCGCCGCGGCCGGCGAGGGCGGCGTCGACCGTTCTGAGCGCCCCGCGCCGCGCACGCTCGAGCAGCGCGGGCGCGCGCGCGTCGCGCATGAGCGCCGGCTGAGCGACGATGACGTAGGCGGCGGCGTCGAACCGCTCGCGGCCCAGGAGGTGCTCGGCGTAGCGAATGCGGTCACGGTAGCGCAGCCCGCCGAGCCAGAGTGCGAGCGGCAGTCCGAGAGGCTCCGGCGGTGGCTCCAGCAGCTCGAGTACGGCGCGCGGGCCATGACGCTCGAGTGTCACCTGGGCCTGCTGCAAGAGCGCGCGCGCAGCGAAGGACTCCGGAAGCTCGCCGGTCAGCTCCGCCAGCCGCGCCGACGGCGGTCCGCCGCGCTCGGCCCACGCGACCAGCTCGCCGTAGCCGGCCACGAGCCGGTTGTGCGGCGCGAGCGTGGCAGCCGCGGTCATCGCCGTCCGCGCGCGCGCCGGATGGCCGGCGTCGAAGAGCACGATGCCATGATGGAGCGGGAAGACAAATGAGGACGGCGCCAGCTCGGTGGCGACGGCGAGCGCCCGCTCGGCCTCGGGCACGCAGTTCTGCTCGGCAAGTGCCTGCGCGAGGTAGAGATGGAAGTGCGGCTCGTGAGGGTTGCGGGCGATTGCTGCCCGCAACGACGTCTCAGCGCCCGTATAGTCGTGCCTCGAGAGCGCGCGCTGGCCGCGCGAGAAGAGGCGCTCGGTGCGGCCGAACATGACGGAATTTTACTGTACGATCGGGCGGCGGCCGAGGACCGGCGGTCGCGTGAAAGGAGCACGTGGATGGCGGGCTTGGCGGAGTACGAGCGCTACGACGGATTGGGGTTGGCAGGGCTCGTCAAGGCCGGCCACGTGACGCCGGACGAATTGCTGGAGGCGGCCATCGCGCGCGTCGAGGCGCGCAATCCCGTGGTGAACGCCGTCACCATGCCGCTCCACGACTACGCGCGCCGCGCGCTGGCGGCCGGCCTGCCCGACGGGCCGTTCCGCGGCGTGCCGTTTCTGATGAAGGACCTCACCGCCCCCATGGCCGGCGTTCCGATGACGCGGTCGTGCCGCTACTACGCCGACGCGCCGCTGCCGGCGGCGGACAGCGTGCACGTCGAGCGCCTCAAGCGTGCGGGTCTCGTCATCTTCGGGCGAACCAACACGTGCGAGCTCGGCCTGTCGCTCACGTGCGAGCCGCAAATGCACGGACCCACGCGCAATCCCTGGGATCCCGCGCGCATCTCCGGGGGCTCTAGCGGCGGCGCCGCGGCCGCGGTGGGCGCCCGCATGCTGCCGATGGCGCACGCCACCGACGGCTTCGGCTCCATCCGTGCGCCGGCCGCGTGCTGCGGCCTCGTCGGCCTCAAGCCGACGCGCGGCCGCAACACCTTCGCGCCATACAGCGGTGAGGGGCTCGGCGGCCTCTCGGCCGAGCATGCGGTGACACTGAGCGTGCGCGACTCGGCGGCGCTGCTCGACGCGACGGGCGGCGCCGGAGCCGGCGATCCATACGTGGCGCCGCGGCGAACGCGACCGTTCCTGGCCGAGGTCGGCGCCGATCCGGGGCGCCTGCGGATCGCGTTCACCAGCGTGACGCCCAACGGTGCCAAGGTCGATGCCGAGAGCCTGCGCACGCTCGCCGAGACGGCGCAGCTCTGCGCGGACCTCGGTCATCAGGTCGAGGAAGCGAATCCCGCCCTCGAGGGCGAGGCGGTGGTGCCCACGTTTCTCACGCTCGCGGCCGCGAACACCGTGGTCAACCTCGGCGGCAACCCCGCCAAGGGCCGGCCCGCGCACGAGGACGAAGTCGAACGGATCACGTGGGCGACGGCCAAGCGCGGCGAGCAGATCACCGGCGCCGACTACGTCCGCGCCACCCAGGCGGCCCATCGGCTCGGCCGGCAGATGGCCGCCTTCCACGCGCAGTGGGACGTCCTGCTCACGCCGGGTCTCGCCACCCTGCCCGTGCCGCTGGGTGTCATCGACATGATGATGGACGACCTCGACGAGTACTGGCGGCGGGTATTTCACTTCTCGCCGTTCACGGTGTGGTTCAACATCACCGGACAGCCGGCCATGATGCTTCCGCTGGGCCGGGCCTCGAACGGGATGCCGATGGCGACACAGCTCGTCGGACGCTACGGCGACGAGGCGACGGTCTTCCGGCTCGCCGCTCAGCTCGAGGCGGCCCGCCCGTGGTTCGATCGAAAGCCTCCGCTGGCGATGTGACGGAGCGCGCGCGGGATCAAGCTGGCACGCGCGCGACAGGATGCGCGGCACGGCCGCGTCAGCGTTCCCGGAAAATTCCGCAGATCTCGCTTGGCTCGGAATCTGCTGCGCCCGTGACCGCCGACCGACGATGCCCGGCATCCAGGGACCCGGTGGCGGGAGGGGGTGGCTGAGATGTTCAAGTGCGCGAAGTGCGGCAAGACCTCGCCGAAGTTCACGAACTGCTGTGGCACGCCGATGAAGAAGGGCTAGGTTGCTCGTAGAGGAGCAGCCGGGGGCCAGTTCGGGGCCCCCATCATATCGTCTGGAAGCGGAAGCCCTCGGCCGTGCGGATGATGTAGCCGGGGCGGGGGAAGTGCGCCGGCAGGATCAGCGTGCCGCTGTCGGCGTGGCGCTCCACGAACTCGCGCCGGGTCGCCGCCGCGCGGTCGCCGTCGTAGCAGAAGCGGCTCGACCACTGCGGCTCGGCCACCTGCACCACGCGATGCATCAGGTCTCCGGAAAAGACGGCCTCACCCGCGTTCGTCGACAGCCGCACGCTGATGTGTCCCGGCGTGTGGCCGGTCGACGGCTCGAACCGGAGCCACGGGTCGATGCGATGCGTGTCGTCGACGAGCTCGGCCTGACCGCTGGCCACCACCGGCAGCACGCTGTCGTCGATGCAGCCGGAGTCCTCCGCGCCGCGCTCGCTCTCGTGCTTCCAGAAGGACCACTCCTCGCCGGCGAACACGTAGCGTGCCCTCGGAAACGTCGGCACCCAGCGGCCGTCGGCGAGCCGCGTGTTCCAGCCGACGTGATCGACGTGCATGTGCGTGATGACGACGACGTCGACCTGCTCCGGCGTCACGCCGGCCGCCTCCAGGTCCTCGAGGAACGTGCCGCGGCGCAGGTTCCAGAGCGCGTTGTCGCGCTTCTTGTCGTTGCCGACGCCGGTATCGATGAGCACCAGGTGCGCGGGCGTGCGGACGACCCACGTGCCGATCCGCGACCCGAGGTCGCCGGTGGCATCGTCCCAGAACGGCTTGAGCCAGTCGTGATGGCGAGCGATGGCCTCCGGGGTGGACGCCGGCAGCATCGACACCGTCGGGAACGTCGAGCGCCCGATCTCGACGACGCGGGCCACCGTCACCTCGCCGAGCCTCAGCGTCGTCGTCTGCGCGCCTGCCGTCACGGCCGCGGAAGCAGCTTCAGCAGCGGCTCGAGATGTTTGGCATCCGGCGTCAGCCGCCCGACGCCGTGCGCGTGCACGGCCGCCACGATCGCCTCGTTGAACGGCGTCGGCACGCCGACCTTCCGGCCCTGCGCCACCACGTAGCCGTTCAGGACGTCGATCTCGGTGCGCCGGCGCTTCATCACGTCTTGCAAGAACGACGGTCGGCCGCCGGTGCGCCGCTTGGCTTCCGCCGCCAGGTCGGCTTCGACCTCGGCGAGACCGCGGCCCTCGGCGGCGTCGACGATCCGCTGCGCGGCGATGCCGATGAGCGGCTCGATCTCGTGGCCGAGCGCGCGACCGACGCGCACCGCCTCGGCGCCAAGCTGGATGGCGATCCGCCGCGGTCCGGGCTCGAGCCGGATCTCGGCCGAGCCGAGGCCGCTCAGCCCGGCCAGCGCATTGCCCATGCAGTTGACGGCGAGCTTCGACCAGCGCTCGCCCCACAGATTGGTGGTGACGTGCGTCGGCGCCACGGCGCTCAGGAGCTTGGCGAGCGCCTGCGCGCGCGCCGTGTCGCGACCGTCGAGCTCGCCGATCTTGAAGCCCACGCTCGTGGTGTCCGTCCGGATCGCGTGCCCCGGCTCGTACATGCCGGCGCTGATCACGATGACGCAGCCGAGCGTCCGCGACCGGCCGACGACCGCCGCCACGCGCTCGTCGTTGAGGCCATTCTGAAAATCGACGACCACGCCGTCAGGATGTCGGAGATAGGCCGCCGCCAGCTGGGCCGCCCAATCCGTGTCGTAGCCTTTGACGGCGAGGAAGATCGCGTCGAATGGCTCGCCGATCGACTGCAGCTCGTGCAGGTGCAGCGCGCGCACCGGGATCACGTGCTCGCCGCAGGTACCCGACAGGCGCAGGCCGTCCCGCTTCATCGCCTCGACGTGCTCGGGCCACTGGTCGAGGAGGGTGACGTCGACGCCCGCCTTCGTCAGCATGCCGCCGACGACGGAGCCGATAGCGCCTGCGCCGAGGATCGCGATGCGCATGCCGATGTCCCCCTCGAGGCGGGAGTCTATCACCTCCCCCCGTTACGGCCGGTCGCCCCACCCGCTGGGCAGCAGTGACCCGGCGCAAGCAATCGTAGTGGCCTTTCCGGACACACACGCATATACACACACGCATATATAGTGGACGCGCTGCGGCGGCTGGACGGCGTCGGTTACGCGGAGCGCCGGCGCCGCCGGCGCGAGGTCGCGGACTCGGGCGTCGCCTCCGGGTTCGCCTCCGGCTCGAGCAACCGCTTGGCCAGATAGTACTTCTTCGGATGACGCCGCTCGACCCGCCCGCGAGCGCGATCGCGCTCGATCTGCCGCTCCAGCGCGGCGAAGGCCTGCTCGAATGCCAGGCGGGCGTCGGCGGCGACGGTATCGGCGTGGAGCTCCGGGCGGTGCGGTACGTCGATCGTCAGCGAGCAACGGATGTCGACCCCGCCCTTCGCGCCGTTCTCGTCGCTGAACTGGACGCGCACGCCGGTGGCGACCACCTGGAGCCGGGCCAGCGTGTTCGTGACCTTGCCGGAGATCAACGTGCGAAGCGCGCGGTCGTCGCCGAGGCCTTCGATCACCACAGACATAGTTCGTCTCCTCCCCAGCAATGTACATGCCGTGGAGGCCCGTGGCACCTCTGTTGCTGTCATGACGCGACGAGGGGGTGATGCACGTGATGACATTCGGAATAGCGTGGGCTCAGACGCCGACACCGCCCGTCTCGCCGGCGGCTCCTGGCGCAGGGACGACGGCGCAGGGCGGAGGCATGGCCGCCGCCGGTTTCCTGGTCGTCATCGGCCTTCTCGTCCTGGTCGGGATTGCGGTCAAGCTGTATGACCGCAAGCGCAGGCGCGATGCGGAGGCCGTCCACCTGCAGGCGCAGGTCTCCGATGCCCTGATGCGGGACGCGGGTCTGGCCGGGCTCCTGCTCACCCCGACCGCGTATCTGCGCCGCGGCGAGGCGATCGTGGAGATTTCCGGCGAGGTGCCGAGCGATGGCGCGCGCGACGCGGCGTTGCGGATCGCGCGAGACGAAGCGGCGCGCATTCGTCCTGACGTACGGATCGAGGACAGGGTGAGCGTGCGCGCGGCGCGGGCGGCTTAAGGCCGCCCCGCCAGCGCTCGCTCCAGCTGCGCCAGGTGGTTCTCGTCGTGCCACGCCATCACGGTCAGGACATCGTCGACCGTGCGGCGGCCCCGCGAGTCCACCTGGTGCCCTGCGCGCTCCCAGGCGGCTGACGGCAGGCCGCCCAGGAGCGAGAGCGTCTCCGTGCGCCTCGCCGCGAAGGCCGCGGCGGCGGCGCGCGCATCGTGGCGCAGGTACTGTCGCTCGCTCGCCCACCGGCCCGGATGGGTCGTCGGAAATCGAGGCTCGTCGGCGGCGAGGATGAGCGCCAGCCGCTCGTGAAACGACTCCTCCAGGTCTCGCAGATGGCAGACGACCTCGACGGCCGCCCACGCCTCGGGCGCCGGCCGCCGCGCGAGGGTCTCGGCGTCGACCGCGCGAACCATCGCCGCGAGCTCGGCCGGCGTCGCCGACAGTCGCGCCATGCGCGCCGCGCGCGGCCGCCGGCTCCACGCGATAATGCGCGAAGTTACGTCGTCCATCGTGCCTCGCCTGAGAAAGAAGTGGCATCGCGCGTGCACCCGCTCACCGGCCCTGGAGGTATGTATGAGCTGGAAGCTTGCGCTCGTATGCGTGGTCGCGCTCACCGCCGTCGTCGCCGGCTGCGCCACCACGTCAGATCCATACTATCCCTCGGCCTCGACGCATCCCTCTGCGTCGCCGCATGCCCTCGGCCCGGTGAGAACGGACGCTCCGCAGATCGACAACGCCGACGCGGCCGGCCCCGCCAGCGTCCCCGGGACCCACACGGGAGCGGCGCCAGCGGTGATCGTGCCGGCGCCGCCTGCGGCATCACCGGTGATCATCGTACCGCCCGCTGAGCCGGCGCCGCCGACCGTCGTCGTACCGGCCCCGCAGCCTCGCTGAGATCCGTCCCACCGGCCGGGCTCGCCGCCCGGCCGGTGGTCCATCCGGTCCTCGTCGGGTAGGATGAGGAGCCACTTCGACCCGGGAGGCCCGGATGCCGGAATCGATTCCCGCCCCGCTGATCATCGACACCGTCAAGGACACGTTCAAGGAGGCGCGCGCCGCGCTCGCGCGCGAAGGCGTGCGACCGCGCCACGATCATCTCGGCTGGATCCTCAGCGTGCCCGATACGCACCAGAAGAGCGTCCTGGCCGCGCTCGACAAGGAGCGCGCGCTCCGCGTGCTGACGTGCTCGACGGAGGACGAGGCGAACGCCATCGCGGCCGGGCTCTGGATCGGCGGCGAGCCGGTGATCGTCATGATCCAGCACGCCGGGCTGTACGCCTCGATCAACACGCTGCGCGGCGTGGCCATGGACGGACGCGTGCCGGTGTTCTACATGATCGGTCTGCTGAGCCGGGAGAAGGACAAGGACCCGCGGGAATCCCGGCATTCGATGGTGCGCTACTGCGAGCCACTGCTCGACCTCTTCGCCGTGCCGCACGCGCGCCTGGAAGGTCCCAACGACGTGCACCGCATTCCGGAGTACTACCGGCTGAGCCGCGAGCGACGCGGACCGGCGGCGGTGCTGGTCGGATTGGAGACGAGCTGATGGCGATGAAGCCCGAGGAAGTCCTGCGGCTCATCGCCGCCGAGCGCGGCGATGCGATCTGCGTGCCGACGATGACCACGGCCCCCGCCTGGCGGAGCATCGCTCCCGACGATCTCTCCGTCGGCTGCGTCGGCTTCATGGGCGGCGCCTCCTCGATCGGCCTCGGCCTCGCGCTGGCCCATCCCGAGCGGCGCGTGCTCGTCTTCGACGGCGACGGCTCGCTGTTGATGCAGCTGGGGGCGCTCGCCACGAACGCCGGCGCCGGCGCCGCCAACTTCGTCCACTTCCTGTTCAGGAACAACGTCTATCACACGTCGGGCGCCCAGGAGATTCCCGGCGGCGACGGCGTGGACTTCGTGATGATGGCGAAGGGCGCGGGCTACCGCGAGGCCTTCGCGATCCACGAGCTTTCCGATCTCGAGCGCCGCCTGCCGCACATCCTCACCGCCCATGGCCCGCTCTTCGTCGAGCTCCACACCACGCTCGCCGACACGACGCCGATGACAGCGGGCATGGGAGTGCCGTTCGCCAGGCAGGTCGAGACGCTGCGCGACCGCCTCCTCGCTCTCAACGCCGCCCGCTGACCGCGCCGCCGCGCGCGCGGGCCTCGCCGCCGCCGTCAGCCGCGGATGTCGGCGGAGGTGATGCGGCGGACGCCGGCGCTGGTCATGTCGGTCCAGGCTTTGCCGAGAGAGCCGCCGGCGTCGATGCCGCGCGTGGCGTCCTCGATCACCAGCGCGTCGAAGCCCGAGCGGCGCGCGTCGAGCGCCGACCACGCGACGCAGAAGTCGGTGGCGAGGCCGACGAGGAACACGCGCTTGAAGCCGCGCTCCTGGAGATATCCGGTGAGTCCGGTCTTCGTCTTGCGATCCGCCTCGAGAAACGCCGAGTACGAGTCGACGTGCTGACGATAGCCCTTGCGAATGATCAGCTCGGCGTGCGGGATCTTCAGCTCCTTGTGGACCTCGGCGTCGGGGGTGCCCTGGATGCAGTGATCGGGCCACAGGACCTGCGGGCCGTAGGGCAGCGTCACCGTGTCGAACGGCTTCTTGCCGGGGTGGCTGGAGGCGAAGGAGATGTGGCCCGGCGTGTGCCAGTCCTGCGTGATGACGACGTGGCGAAAGGCCGGCGCCAGGCGATTGATGATGGGGATGATCTTGTCGCCCTCCGGCACCGGCAGGGTGCCGCCCGGCAGAAAGCAGTTCTGCACGTCGATGACGGCCAGCACGTCGTCGTCAGCGAGCGCGACGCGCGTTTGCGCGCGGACGACGGCGGGGAAGGCGGCCAGCGCGACGGCGCCGGCGAGGAGCGTGAACATGTCGCGGCGATACAGGATGCTCATGGCGGCCTCCTGGCGAGTGGTCTGCGGGTACGCTAGCGCCGACGCGGCCCCGAGACAAGCGGGCCCGTCCCTTGACAAGTCATTTTCCGCGGATAAAGTTTCTCCGTATGGCCCGGCCCGCGACGCGCGAGCGGACGGAGCGGTTCGTGGCGCGCTGCCGGTCGGCCGCGCTCGCCGTCACCCCGCAGCGCCTGGCCATCTTTCGTGAGCTCGCGGCCACCGATCGGCATCCCAGCGCCGAGGAGCTCCACGCCGCCGTGCGCCGCGAGATGCCGACGCTCTCGCTGGCCACCGTCTACAAGACGCTCGATACGCTGGCCGGCATCGGCGCCGTGCGTCCCGTCTCCCGGCTCGGCGCGCGCGGCCGCTGGGATGCCAACCTCGGGCCGCATCACCACCTCATCTGCACCGATTGCGGCGCCGTCAGCGACGTGACGGAACCGGCGCTGGACGCCGCCGCCCGACCGGCGCGACGCGTGGCCGCCCGCCACGGCTTCGCCGCCGCCGGACACGCGGTCGAGATCTTTGGTCGATGCGCGGCCTGTCGCCGCGCGCGACCCTCGTCGCGACGCCACCTCAAGGACCCAGAAGGGAGAGCCAGATGGCCGAAACGATGACCGCCGGGCTCAGGCTCGGGCAGCGGGTGCCCGACTTCGAGCTCATCACCTACGAGCCCACCAAGGGCGACTTCGGGAAGTTCAGCCTGAAGGATCAGATCGCCAACAAGCGCTGGACGATCCTGTTCTTCTACCCGGCCGACTTCACCTTCGTCTGAGCGACCGAATTCGCTGCTCTGGCAGAGCAGCACGATCGCTTCCAGAAGATGGGCGCCGACATCGTCACCGTCAGCACCGACACGCAGTTCACGCACCTGGCGTGGCAGCGCAGCGAGAAGGAGCTGAACAACGTGCGGTACTCGATGGGCGCCGACCCCACCGGCACCGTCTCGCGCATGTTCGGCGTCTACAACGAGGACAACGGTCTCGATCTGCGCGGCACCTTCCTCATCAGCCCGGAAGGCAAGCTGATGGGGATGGAGATGAACTTCTACAACCTCGGCCGGAACATCGACGAGCTGATGCGGAAGTTCAAGGCCAACATCTACATGATGAAGAAGGGCGGCAACGAAGTCTGCCCGTCCAAGTGGAAGGACGAGGGCGACAAGACGCTCGTCAATCCGGGCGCCAAGATGGTCGGCCGGGTTCACGAGGCGCTGCAAGGCTCCTGATTGCCGTTTGACTGCTCACGCGGGCTGGCCTAGGCTCGCCCGCGTGGGCTACGTCGAGCGTCACCTCCTGCCCCGCGAGCGCCTGCTCTACACGACGCGCCTGCACTGGGGACTCTTCGCCAAGCCGGTGCTGGCCATGGTCGCCGGCGTCGTGCTCACGTGGCTCCTCTACGCGGGCGTGCCGGACCCGCCGTGGCTGTGGCAGGTCGGCGTCCTCCTCGCCGCCTCCGGAGTGCTCTGGCTGACCCTCCGCTGGATCGAGTGGGAAACGTCCGAGTTCGCCGTGACGTCCGTGCGCTTGATCTTCAAGGTCGGCCTGGTCGCCCGCTACACGACGGAGCTCCTGCTCTCGAAGGTCGAATCGATCTCGGTCACGCAGGGGCCGATCGGACGCATCCTCAACTACGGTGATCTCACGGTGACCGGGACCGGCGCCGTGCGCGAGGTGTTTCCCCGCGTTCACGACCCCGTCGGCTTCCGCAACGCCGTCCAGCACGCATCCGCCCGCCCCGCCGCCGTCGAGTGAAGTTCGACCTCGCCATCCTCGCCAACGAGCCGCTGCCGGTGGTCGTGCGCACCGCAGCACATGCCGCGAGCGTCACCCACAGCTCGCGGCAGACGAGATGGGTGTCGGTGATCCAGGCGGTGTCGTAGCCGAGGCGGCCGGCTCGCGTGGCTCGATTCGGCGCCGGTCATTCCGCTCTACCTGGCCGGCTCGGGACCGCGGATGCTGGAGACCGCCGGCCGTCTCGGCGACGGCGCGATCGTGTACGCGACCGTGCAGCCGGACGTGCTCGCTCCCGCCCTCGCGCGCGTCGCCGCCGGTGCCGCGGCAGGCGGGCGCGACCTGTCCGATCTCGACGTGGCGCTGTGGGCGCCGATGTCGGTCGGCCGCGACGGCACCCTCGCCCGCGACCACGCGCGCGGCCGCGTCGCCTCCGCCTGCCGTCATCCGCTGCCCGTGCGCCTATCCCACGAGGACGAAGCGGCGATCCGCCGCGTCCGCGAGGCGTACGACGCCTACCAGCACGCGACGGCGGGCTCGCGTCACCGCACGCTGGTGCCCGATCGGCTGGTCGACCTCATGGCGCTGGCCGGGACGCCCCAGGAGGTGCGTGAGCAGGTCGAGCGGCTGGGGACGGTGCGAGGTGATGGCGCGCCTTGCCGGAGTCGGTGGCACACCACTTGGAAGCAGCGTGGACCATGCGACGGGTGATGATGATCGCCGCGCTGGCGACGGTGATGTCGGGGTGCGCGACGTATGCGTGGTACCGGGCCGACACGCCGCCCGATGTGGCCGCGCGGGACCGGGCCGAGTGCTCGGACGTCGCGCGCGGCTCCGCGCGCGACGTGCCGTTCAGCGCGTTTCCCCGGCTCTACGGGCCGGCACGGCCGTGGCCGGCGCTCGGATGGAGCGATCCGTACTGGGGCCCGGCGGGCGACCCGCTGTGGCGGATGGACGTCGAGCAGCGGCTGGAGGATCAGTGCATGCGCGGCCGCGGCTACGACCTGCAGCGTACGCCGAAAGCGTAGCCCTCAGCCGCGCGCCGCGAGCGCGGCGACGAGCCCGGCCAGCTCCGCCATGTCGGGAGGCTTGCCGCGAACCTCGGTGAAGCCGGCGACGAGGAGCGCCTCCTCTGAATCGAGCCGACCGGTCATGGCGATGGCCGGCACGGCGCCGCCGCGCTCGGGCGGCAGCGCCCGCACCGCACGGATGAGCCAGAAGCCGTCGTGACGCGGCATGCGCACGTCCGAGATCAGCACGTCGGGCGGCGCCTCCGTGAGCATGCGCAGGGCGGCGTCGGCGGAGCGAGCGGAGACGACGTCGGCGCCGCAGTCCATGAGGTAATCATGGACCGCTTCGCGAACGCCGTCGTCGTCGTCGACGACGAGGACACGCACTCCCGCGACCGACGGTGGTGACACGGCCGTCCTCTCGAACCCTCGTCCGGGGAGTCGGCGCGCGCCGAGGCCCTTGTTCTTCGGCAACCCGGCTGTCTGGGATTCATTTCCCAGACCCGTGGCTTTGCGTCCCAGCCTCACGGCTGGTTTGCCTTTCTCGGAACGAGGCTGGCCGATGCAAGGAGCAACGGACGGGCCAGATCACGTCTGCGACACGTTCGAGCCGTGGATCTCGATCGTTACGCCTCGAGCACCGCTCGGCGGCGCCCGTCCGCCGGTGAGTTCCTGACCAGTCCGGGACCGCCTGGCAAGCGTGACGACGCTGCGCCGGGCGCGCCTTGACTTGTATACATCTCGCATATAAATTCCGTCCACCCGATCCGCGGAGAGCGCCGGTGCCGAACGACTCACGACCGAAGACCTATCTCGCCGATGCGGTGTACGTCGCGCTGCGCCGCGCCCTTGTGCACGGTGACTTCGATCCCGGCGAGCCGCTCACGGAGGGGGACCTCTGCCGGCGCTTCGCCGTGAGTCGCACGCCCGTGCGCGAGGCGCTGGCCAAGCTCGAGCGCGATCAGCTCGTCCGCGTGGTGCCGAAGAAGGGCGCCTTCGTGCGCACGCTGTCGCACGCCGAGATCCGCGAGCTCTATCAGCTTCGCGAAGCGCTCGAAGGCCTCGCCCTGCGGCTGGCGGCGCCACGCGTGGAGCGCGCGGAGCTCGACGATTTCGCGCGGCGCTTCCGTGAGCTGCGCGGGCGGCGGCGTCTGGCCGACAGCGAGGTGCGCGCCCTCGGCGAGGAGTTCCACCGGTTCCTCGTCAAGCGGGGGGGCAACACGCGCCTCGTGCAGATGCTGGAGGACATCCGGGAGCAGCTGCAGCCGGTGTGGACGATGGCCATCGTCGCGCCACGCCGCGTGCACGGGCTCGTCCGCGAGCATCTCGGCATCATCGCGGCCCTCGAGCGCGGCGACGCCCGCCGCGCCGAGCGGCTGATGATCGACCACGTCCGCCGGGTCCGCGACGCCATCTTCCGCATGGTGGATTGAACAAGGAGGCGGTCATGACTGAGATGAGCCCGTTCCGAACGACGCTGGAGGCAGCGGTCAACGCCCGGCACAGCCGGCTCAACCCGTTCACCGAGCGCTGGGTGAAGGGTGAGCTCTCGCGCGCGCAGCTCGGCGCGTGGGCCGCGCAGCACTACCAGTACGTCTCGCAGTTCCCGCGCTGGTGCGCGACGGTCTACGGGGAGTGCCCCGATCCGGACGCGCGCGACTTCCTCCTCGAGAACATCGTCGAGGAAGAGGCAGGCGTCAAGCACGTCGACCTGCTGATCCGGTTCGCGGAGGCGTGCGGCGTCACGCGGGCGGAGGTGGAGACGAAGCCGCAGCTGCCGACCACGCGCGGGCTCACGGCGTGGTGCTTCGAGATGTCGCACAAGCCGTTTCACGTCGCGGCGGCCGGACTGCTCGTGGGTCTGGAATCCCAGGTGCCGGGCATCTACAAGCGCAATCTGCCGCCGCTCAAGACGCACTACGGCTTCACCGACCACGAGGTCGAGTTCTTCGCCATTCACATCGAGGCCGACGAGGTCCACGGCGAGCGCGGCTACCAGATCGTCGAGCGGCACTCCACCACGCCCGAGAAGCAGGCGGAGGCGGTGGAGGCGGTGCGCCAGGCCACCGAGATGCGCTGGCAGTACATGAGCGGGCTCCATCGCGCCTACGTGCTGAAGGAGGAGCTGTGACGGCACGGCGCGTGCGGGCGGCGCGGCTGGAGGACGTCCCGGCCGGCCGCCCGCTGCGCGTGGACGTCGCCGGCGCCACCGTGCTGGTCGTCCGAGCCGGCGACGCCGTGTATGCGTGCGGTGCCGTGTGCGCGCACAAGGGCGGGCCGCTCGAGAACGGCAAGCTGTCGGGCACGCGTCTGGCCTGCCCGTGGCACGGCTGGATGTACGACGTGCGGACGGGCGACTGTGTCTTCCCCGGCCGCGGCGCGCGGGTGCCGACCTATCCCGCGCGCGTCGACGCCGGAGCGGTGTGGGTGGACGTGCCGGAAGGAGGCGATGGATGCTGACGTTGAAGGAGGCGCGTGCGGCCATCGAGCGCGGCGTCGCCAAGGCGCACGAGCTCGGCTTCAAGGTCGCGGTGGCCGTCGTCGACGCCGGCGGCCATCTGGTGGCGTGCGATCGCATGGACGGCGCCCTGTGGATCGCCCCGGAAATTGCGCGCGCCAAGGCCAACGCCGCCGCCGCCTTCCAGGCGACCACCGAGGATCTGGAAACGCGCTTCGCCACCGCGCGCGCCCTGTTCGCCGGCAACGTCGCCTCGCTCGGCGACTACAAGCTCGTCTTCGGCCGCGGCGGCGTGCCGCTCGTCGCCGGCGGCCGCGTCGTGGGCGCGGTCGGCGTCAGCGGCGCCGTGCCCCCGGACAACGACCACGTGATCGCCGACGCCGCCGCCGGACACCCGATGGTGCCGAAGACTCACTGACGCGATGCGCGCCCTTCTCCTCGCCCTGATGGTGCTGCTCGGATGGGCGGCCTCGCTCCCCGCGCAGACGAGGTCCCTGCACCTGGTGCTGACACCGTCGCAAAAGCCGACCGATCTCCTCGCCGCCGGCCAGGAGTTCGGTGAGGTTCTCGGCCGCCTCATCGGCACCCCGGTCAAGGTCACGGTCGCCTCCGACTACGCGGCCGTCGTCGAGGCCCTGCGGAACCGGACCGCCGATCTGGCGTTCGCCCATCCCGGAGGCTACGTGCTCGCCAGCCGGGAAGCGAAGGCGACGATCGTGGCCAAGAACCTCTGGCACGGCAAGAGCACCTTCACCTCGCGGATCTTCGTGCGCAAGGACGGCGGCGTACGGCAGCTCGAAGATCTCCGCGGAAAGACGATCGCGTTCGTCGACCCGACGAGCTCCTCCGGTTACATCTATCCGATGGCCTTGCTGATCCAGCGCGGGCTCGTCAAGAACCGGGATCCGAAGTCGTTCTTTCGCGAGGTGGTGTTCGCGGGCGCGCACGACGCCGCGATGCGCGCGCTCGTCAACGGCCACGTCGACGCCATCGCCTCGTTCGACCTCGCCCGCGAGCAATACCTGAAAGACGCGGCCGAGCGTGAGCGGATCGTCTTCGTCGCCGAGACGCCGCCGATTCCGGAGGCGGGCATCGCCGCCCGTGACGGGCTCGACCCGCAGATGCTCGCGCGCGTGCGCGCGGCGCTCATCTCCATCCGCGGTCCGGCGTATGCGGACCTGCTGAAGCGCCTGTACGACATCGACGGTTTCGAGCCGGCGGAGGACCGCGAGTACGATCCTGTGCGCGCGGCGTTCGAGCTGGTCGGCGCCCGACCGCGCTGACCGCGCGTGCCGCCGTCCGCTCGGCGATGATCGACGTCAGCGGCCTGCGCGTGGTGCTGCCGCCGGCGACGGTGGCCGTGGACGGCGTCGACCTCGGCATCCGTCCCGGCGAGTTCGTCGTGATCCTCGGACCGAGCGGCGCCGGCAAGACGACGTTCCTGCGCGCGCTCAACCGGTTGGTCGAGCCGACGCAGGGCACCGTGCGCATCAACGGCCGCGCGGTGACCGGCGCCCCGCCCGCCGAGCTGCGGGCGGTACGCCGCCAGGTCGGCATGATCTTCCAGCAGTTCAACCTCGTGCGCCGGCTGTCCGTGCTCGACAACGTGCTCACCGGACGCCTCGGCTACGTGGCGTCCTTGCCCAGTGTGGCCGGCCGCTTCCCGGAGCGCGACCGTGCGCTCGCGCGTGAGTGCCTCGAGCAGGTCGGGCTCGCCCACCTGGCCGAGCGCCGCGCCGACACGCTCTCCGGCGGCGAGCAGCAGCGCGTGGCCATCGCGCGCGCGCTCGCCCAGTCACCGACCGTCATCCTGGCCGACGAGCCGACGGCGAGCCTCGATCCCGCGCTGACCGAGAGCATCATGGACGCGCTCCGTCGCATCAACGTCGAGCGCGGCCTCACGCTGGTGGTGAGCCAGCACCAGCTCGCGACCGCGCTCGCCTACGGCACGCGCATCGTGGGTCTTCGCGCGGGCCGGGTGGTCTTCGACGGCCGGCCGGCCGAGCTCACGCCGGCGGCCGTCGAGCGGATCTACGGCGGGGTGGCCCCGTGAGACGGGCGACCGTCTTCGTCGCGCTCGCGGCCCTCGCGTGGACGGCGTGGGACACGGGCGCCGATCCCGCACGCCTGGTCCGCGGGCTGCCGTGGCTGCTCGATTTCGTTCGGCGCATGGTGCCGCCCGATCTCCGCGTGCTCCGGCCGGCGCTCGACGGCGCCGTCACGACGGTCGAGATCGCGTTGCTCGGCACCGCGGTGTCGGCCGTCCTCGCGCTGCCGCTCGGGTTCCTGTCGGCCCGCAACGTCGCGGCGCCGCCGATCTTCCACGCAGCGCGGGCGGCGCTGAACTTCTTCCGCAGCGTCGACACGCTCGTGTACGCGCTCGTGTTCGTGGCCGCCGTCGGCCTCGGCCCGTTCCCGGGCGTGCTGGCCGTCATCGCCTACACGACCACCTCGCTCGCGAAGCTCTACTCCGAGGCCATCGAAGGCATCGAGCGCGGCCCGGTGGACGCGGTCACCGCCACCGGCGCCACGCGCGTCCAGGTCCTGCGCTTCGGCGTCCTGCCCCAGGTGCTGCCGCTGTTCCTGTCCTATGTGCTGTACCGGCTCGAGACCAACATCCGCGCGGCCACGGTGCTGGGGTTCGTGGGAGCCGGCGGGATCGGCTTCTACCTGCAGACCTATCTCCGCCTGATCGACTATCCGGCGGCCTCGACGGTCCTGCTGGTGACGGTTGCCATGGTCATGGCCGTCGATTTCGTGTCATCCAGGCTGCGCAAGCGCCTCGTCTGACACGCCGCGCCTGGTGAAATCGCGGCTGACTGGTTGGAGATCATCCAGGTCCGGGACCCGGGGCCTTCGCGGCTTCTCTGCAAAAACGGTCGAGACGGCGCTCACTTGTCGGGCGGGTGGCCCTTGGCGTCGCGGTTGCTTTGCTACCCGGCCGTGGACACCGCGCAGATCGTCGAGATCAGGGTTCCCGAGGAGCTGACGCACCGCACGGCGTCGCTGGCCGCTCGCCTCATCTGGGAGCAGCTGGCGATGGCGCCGCCGACCCTCTGGCTCAACGTCGAGTCCGTGAAGCAGGTGGACGTCGTCGGCCTCGCCGTGATCGCCCAGGCCACCGCCCGCGCCAGCGCCGCCGGGACCACCACCACGATCTTTCCGAGCCCGATCGTCTACAACGCACTCTTCGGCTCGGGGCTGCTCGACCGTCTGCCGACCGACAGGCGTCGCGCCGGCGAGCGACCCGAGCCGGACCGCGTCCTCGAAGTCGAGCCGCCGCGCAGCGTCGAGTTCATCGCGCAGACGCCACGGCTCGGGCTGCGGCCGCCGACGTGGGACGAGCTGCGGCTCCTGAACCAGTGGGCGCACGACGTCACGCTCGACGAGCTCGTCGGCAGCCAGCTGCTGGCGATGTGCCGACATCTCGGTCCCTATCACCCGGACTTCGTCACCGAGGCGATGGCCTCGCCCATCGCCCTCACGCTGCTGGTGCAACCGCGCCATGCCGGCGCCGAGCCCGTCGGGTTCGTGCGGCTCTACAACGTGAACCTCGACCAGCGGTTCCTCTTCCTCGAGACCACGATCGCGCAGCCGCGTGGGCGGCGCATCGCGTGGGGTGTCGAGGCCACGCGCCTGGCGTGCGCCTATTCCGTGGAGGCGCTCGGGACCGAGCGCGTCGAGACGAAGGTCTACGCCTACAACACGCTGAGCGTGAATTGCCTCAAGCGGAACGGCTTCACGCTCGAGGGCACGCTCCGCCAGGCCCGCATGCACGGCGGTCGTCGCTGGGACATTCTCGTCTTCTCGGCCCTCGAGCCCGAGATCCGCGACGCGCTCGCCGGCGACGGCTTCACGCCGATGGGCTTCTGGAATATTCCGGCCGCCGCCGTTTCCGACGGCCTGGATCCGACGGCCGACCCGTCCCGCCTCGCCAGCGCCTCCGCCTGAGCCTCGAGCCGACGCTCACAGCTGACCGGAATCGCCCCAGCGCTCGACGAGCGCCGCGTACGCCGGGTCGTCATAGCGCGACAGGGCGAACGCGGAAGCGTACGCGGGCAGGGCACCGCCGGTGACGTGCGTGGCCACCAGCTCGCCGGCGACGTTGCCGCTCATGAGGCCATAGCCGGATAGCGCGCCGGTGACGAAGGCGCCGGCGACGGGGAGCGGGCCCGCCAGGAATCGGTTCTCGCGGGTCTTGGTGTAGTACCCGCCGTCGACGAACGTCCGCGGCAGCCGCTCGAAGTACTGTGCGAAGGCCGGGATCATCCGCGCGATGCCGCGGAGCGCGACTTCCGGGTACGCGGGATCGAACACCGGTGGGAACGTCGGCGGGGCGGGGCCGACGTCGTAGGTCCACACCAGGAGCACGATGGGGCTGTCGCCGCCGCCTTCCGGCCGGCCGTGTACCCCTGGCGGCAGCTCGTCGAGCAGGCGCGCGTGCTCGCCGGCGAGCGCTCGCCGCTCCTCCTCCGACCACGGCAGCCGCACGGGATCGATCCAGATCGACATCGGCGCGCCGCGCGGCATGGCGCCGAGCTCGTCCGGAAACGCGATCTTTGCGTGCCGCTCGCAGAAGACCGGCAGCTCCACGCCGAGCAACCTCGCCACGGGCCCGACGAACGGACCGGCGGCGTCGACGAAGGTCGCGGTCTCGATGCGGCGGCCGCTCACGGTGACGGCCCTGACCTGCCCGCCGCGCGTATCGACGGCTTCGACGCGCCCCGCGCGCAACCGTGCGCCCTTCTCCCGCGCACGCTCGAGCATGTACATGCCGAGCTGCTGGCCGCTGAACCAGCCGCACCGGCGCGCGTGCAGCACGGCCACCGTCGCCTCGGTGAGATACGGAAAGTACCGGCGGATGGTCGTCCGGTCCGTGATCACGTCCGCCCCGCTCGGCTGGCTCTCGAAGCCTGCCGGCGCCGACGGCCGATAGTCCGTGCCGGGCCTGGCGTGCACGCGCGCCGGACCGGCGCCGAGCGCAGCCGCCTCCTCGGCGGCGCGCACGAGCGCCGGCACGCGGGCGGGATCCGCCGTCGCGTAGAGATAGCCGCGGCGATTGAGGCGGAACACGTTTCCGCTCTCGCGCGCAAGCTCCTCGAGCAGGTCGATGGAGCGGTTCATCGCGGCCACCATCGCGTCGCCCGGCCCCGGCCACCAGTTCCGATAGCACTCGGCGGATTTGTCGCTGGTGAGTGAAAGCGGTGGACGCTCGTCGACGAGGAGCACGTCCCTGACCCCGCGCCGCGTGAGGTGATACGCGGTCGCGATCCCGGCGATGCCGGCGCCGCAGATGACGACCTCGGCCATCCCGTCGCTCATCGGAGGGATTATAGGCTCGGGGCCGTGTCCCCTGTAAGCTGACACGTCGATGCCTCGCGTGTCCGGTCATCGTGAGAGGCTGCATGCCATCGCCCGCCGGGCGATGCGGGAGCGCGGCCTTCAGCCGGACTTCGGGCCGGCCGCGCGCGCACAGTCGGAGACCTCCGCCGGCCAGGCCGACGGCGGCGACCCGGGCGTGCGCGACCTGCGGCACCTGCCGTGGTGCTCGATCGACAACGACGACTCGCGCGATCTCGATCAGCTCTCCGTCGCCGACGGTGACAAGGTGCTCGTGGCCGTCGCCGACGTCGACGCCGCCGTCGGCAAAGGTTCGCCGCTCGACGA
>JBIOXS010000024.1:0-47180 GCA_044869815.1 Candidatus Rokuibacteriota bacterium
TCCTCGCCGAAGCAAGCTTCTACTCGTCGTAATCAGGACAAAGTAAGGGAGCGCCCCGGCTTTGCCGGGGCGCTCTGAATGTCGGGGGCATGGGGCCATTTCGGGGCCCCCCATTTTAATCATCCAGGGCGACGCGCTCCAGGAGGTCGATGTCGTCCAGCAGCGCACCGACGCCGAGGGCGACGCACGACAGCGGGTTGGGGGCGATGGTCACCGGGAGATAGGTCTCCTTGCGGATGATGTCGTCGAGTCCGGTGAGGAGGGCGCCGCCGCCCGTCAGGGTGACGCCGTTGTCGAGCATGTCGGCCGAGATCTCCGGTGGCGTCCGTTCGAGACAGGTGCGGACCGTCTCGACGATCGTGGAGATGCAGTCGTAGAGCGCCTCGCGCACCTCGTCCTCGTTCATCGTGATCGTCTTCGGCACCCGCGAGACGAGGTCGCTGCCCTTCACCTCGATCGTGCGCGGACGCTGCCGGCCACCGTCCTGGGCGCCGAGGGCGAGCTTGATCTCTTCCGCGCGGCGCTCACCTACCAGCAGGTTGTAGTGCTTGCGGATGTACTGGATGATCGCGTCGTTCATCTCGTCGCCGGCGGTACGCACCGAGCGGCACTGCACGATACCGGACAGCGAGATGACGGCGACCTCCGTGGTGCCGCCTCCGATGTCGACGACGAGGTGGCCGCCCGGCTCCTGGATCTTCAGGCCGGCGCCGATCGCGGCGGCCATGGGCTCCTCGACCAGGTAGACGGCGCGGGCGCCGGCCTGCATGGCCGCCTCGCGGACAGCCCGTTTCTCGACCTGCGTGATGCCCGAGGGGACGCCCACGACGATCCGCGGTCGGACGATCCGCCGGCGCGGGTGCACGCGGGCGATCAGCTGGCGGAGCATGGTCTGTGCGACGTCGAAGTCGGCGATGACCCCGTCCTTGAGCGGCCGGACCACCTCGATGTTCCCCGGAGTCCGACCCAGCATGGCCTTCGCCGCCTGACCGACCGCGATGACCGACTTGTGTGTCCGGTCGAACGCGACGATGGACGGCTCGGACAGGACGATGCCTTGTCCCCGTACGAAGAGCAGGGTATTGGCCGTCCCCAAGTCGATGGCGATGTCGTTGGCCAGCATGTCGGATATCAGACCGAACATAGAAAGCTCCTCCAGCTCACCGTCCAGAGCGTTGGCATTCTACGACAGAGGCTCGACCGACGACCTCGTTTTTGGTCGCGCGGGGACAAGCAAGGGCCAAGCCGCGCGCAAAAAACGTGGAAAACCGGCCTGTTTCGGGGCTGAGCGAATTCTTCGATGTCGACGGACGAACACTGAACGCCGACAGTGTCAAGGGCCCGCCGGATTCCGCAGAAGCCCGTGGACCCCGAAGAGCTCTACCGGGCGGTGGCGAAGGTCGGCGGCCGCTAGGTCCGGCTGGATTTCCCTTGCGCCCGCCTCGCGGCGGCCGCCGCCTGGCGCGCGGCCCGCCGGGCTGTCCGCAGCCGCTGCTCGAGAGCCGCGACCTGGGCGCGCGCGCTGCTGCGTTGCGCTTCGAGCTCGGTGACCTCGCGGCTGTGGTCGACGGCCCGGCGTGCGAGCGCCTCGGCTTCGAGCGTCCGCCGCCGCTCGGTGGCCGCTGCTCTCGCGGCGACCGCGTCGCGCTCCGCCGGCGCCGGCTGCGATGCAGCGGGCGCGCGGACGAGTCGCAGGCGCGGCCGGGTTGGAAGCGACGCGCCGCTGAAGGCCTCGAATCCCGGCGCCGGGAGCTCTTTGGTGAGCTCGCCGCGTCGGAGCGCCTCGGCATGCCCTCGGTCCACCGCCGCGCCCATGAGCGTATCGGACAGTCGCCGGAGGGCTTGCTGCGACGCGGTCAATCCGGCGCCGGCGAGGACCTCGCGACCGCGCGCGACGAGCCCTTCCAGGGCGACGCGCTGCGCGCGGAGCGCCTCCGCCGCCCGGCCGGGATCACGAAGCTGGGTGCGGCGGACGCGCGCGACGGCATCGAAGAGTGCGGCCAGGCTCTTGCCCTCGGCGCTGGCCAGGCGATTGACCGCCCACAACGGCGCGCTCGGTTTTCGCAGTTGCGCCAGCGAGCGGGCCTCGGCGGCGCGGCCACTCTTCCGGAGCTCCGCGGCCAGGCGATTGCGAGTCGCCGTGAACTCGGACGGCGGGACCGAGTAGACGCGCGCGATGTGGTCGGGCCTGGCCATCGCCCCCAGCGTACCGCGCCGTGACCTGGTCTTGTCAGGGCCGGCCTCCCGGAGTAGCGTATGCGGCCACGACGATCAGGGAGGCGCACGCAGGATGGGCTCGACGACGGCGATCACTCCGATTTTTTTGATTCTGCTCTGGCGGCGGCAGCTGTACGGTCAGCGCCGGTTCTACGCCATCACGAACTGAGCGCACGGCGCGCGGGCACCGGCGACCCGGCCGCTACTGGGCCCGGCAGGAGGTCGCTGGAGGCCAGTGCAGCAGGACGTGAGCGTAGCGACTGGGATTGAGGTCCGCTCTGGCCTTCCGGAAATAGGCGTCCCAGAACCCGCCGATGTGACGGGCGAGCTCCGCCGACGGGGCCGAGACTCCCGAGACGTAGACGCACACGCCGGACAGATCCGGAATCATCTTCTTCGTCTCGAGCTCGGCGAGGAGCTTCTGGGTCGTGCTCGGCGTCCAGCTCATCCGATCGAACGCATAGGGCGGGTAGTCCTCGATCATGTCCGACATCAGGATCAGGACCTTGCGCCGCGATTCGGCGCTGAAGATCTTCTCGGCCAGGACCACCGAGCTGAAGATGTCGGTGTAGCGCGCCTGGTATTTGCGGCTCAGCGCCTCCGCCGTCTGCGTGCGGAGCGTCTCTTTTACCTGGACGATGCGCGCCTCGGTCTCCTTCTTCTCCTTGTTGAACTTCATGACGTTGTTCACCCAGCCGCTGAACTCCGGACGCGCCGGCAGCTCCGCCTCGACCAGCGGACGGAACTCCGTCAGCGTCTTGTCGGTGATGGGAGCGATCATGATGCTGTCGCCCGGCTGGAGCCAGGGCAGCACCTGCTTCTCCAGCTCGCGCTTGAAGCCCGCCCGGTCCGCGCCCCCGATGCTCTCCGAGAAGTCCACGAAGATCACCACCGCCGTCCCCCGGTGCGCTTCGGCCTGCGTCGACTTCGTGCAGCCCGCCGTCAGCACCAGCGCCGGCAGCGCGAACAGCAGCAGCAGCTCGGCGATTCTTCGTGGCGGAAGCATCACGCCTCCTCGTGCGTGTTGAGCGACACCTCGGGCCACCACTTGATCGGCGGAAACTCGGCGTTCTTGCGGAAGGAGGGCGGGGGCAGCAGCTTGCGATGGCGGATATTCGTCTGCCGGTAGAGCTGCACCCGCTGGTTGGTCAGCGCCCGTACCTGATCGATCTGGCTCTTGGCCTGCTGGATCTCTCCGTTGAGCTTGGTGCCGACCTCGAACAGCTTCGTGCGGATCTTGTGCTTCTTCGTGTCGAGTCCCTTCAGCGAGTGATGGAGCGCGTCGAGCCGCTCGTCGGGATCGTGCGCGAAGTACGAGGCGACGGCCGCGCCGAAGAAGACCAGCGCGTTCAGGGCGAAGAGGGCATACGCCATCTGGTTGCCCTCGCTGGCCACGTATCCGCTGCTCGAGAACTGCGAGGTGATGTACGTGTTGCGGAGCAAGCTCACCGCGTACAGGGTGGCGGCCACGATGCCCGGCGTCAGGACGCCGATGAGGATGTTGCCGACCCAGTTCGGGATCGAATGCCGCAGGTGCGCGCCGATGAACACGCCGATCAACGGAATGATGATGGCCAGCGTGGAGGCCATCACGTAGGTGAGGAACTCCGCCTCGCCGAACAGCCGGAACACCACCGTGTTCAGGGGGAACTCGCCGACCGCCAGGAAGACGATCAGCGCCCAGTGAAACAGGGGCGGGAAGACGATGGTCGCCTCGCGCCCCACCTCGGAGACGCGCGTCTTGTACGCCTCCGCAATCGGTCGCATGCGCCGCTCCAGATCGTCGAGCTGGCGCTGGAGCGCCTCGACGACCGGGCGCAGCCGTGCGATGACACCCGAGGCGATCTTGTAGATCTGCTGGACTGCCTGCTCGCCGTTGGAGATGAGCGCCTGCTCGAACGGAGCCGGCGTGTACGACCCCATCTCCGGGATGTTGCGCTCGCCGTCCTTCTGCCCCTCGGCGAGGATGCGGCTCTCGTCGGCGAACTCGACCGCCGGAGGCTTCCGTTGGCCAAGCGGGAGATTCATGACGGCTACGCCTCGTGCTTCTTCAGCACCGAGCTGAGCTCGTCGATCAGGAACTTCACGTTGTCCAGCACCGTGTCTTCGGTCGACGACAGGTCCGTCATGCGCTTCATGACCGCCTGGTAGTCCACCTTCATCTGCGCCAGCGTCTGGTGGAGCGCGTCGACGCTCACCCGGAGACCGTCGCGCTCGCTCTTCAGCGACGACCAGCGCTTCTGCAGGGTCTCCAGCTGGTCGCGCATCTCGCTGGATTGCTGCACCAGCTCGCGGTACTCGGTGATGGCATCGATGATCCGTTTGACTTCTGTGTCGTTCAGCACTGCTCGACTCCTTTCGTCTGGTTGGACTGCAACTTCCCTCGATCCATGCCCACTCGAGCCTCCGTCGGTCGCTCGGCGTGTCCAACAGCGCGCACGTGGACGTCGAAGACAGCGCGAAACGGCGCGGTGCGGGTTCAAACGATGTGCCAAGCGTAAGTACCCGACAAGTCACGCGTGCTCTCGGCGCAGACGCCGATGTGACACCGCCCCGGTCCGTTCCATGTCGCGTTGTCACGTGATCGTCAGCACGACGCGGCGGCTCGCGCTTCCGCCGCCTCAACCATGTCAGCCGCGCACGGACGCAGATCGGCTGGAGCGCGGACGGCGCCGCCTCCGCGAGCAAGTGCGCGGTTTTACCGCGATAACCGGGGCGCGCGCGCTGTGACAGCAACGCGCGAGCCGGCGTGGACGGCCATGCCAGCGCGACGCGCCGGCGGCGCCGTCGACGCCGGCGGCGCGCAAAATTTGACTCTTCGGCGCACGTTAAGGGACGATTCCGTCGAGGCCGGTGTGGCCGGTGTGGCCGGTGGCGACTACGGAGAACGGACAATGGACAAGAACGACGTGACGCAACGGATCCGTCAACGGATGGAGGCTGGCGTTCTACCCCGCGTGATCCCGCCACTGACGACCGAGCCCGGCTGGCCGGCGTCGCCGACGGGGCATATCAAGGCTGATACGGCGATCGGTGTCGTGAAGTGCGCCGCGTGCGATTCTCCCGGCGCCCAGGTGGCGTATCGCTTCCCCGACGGCCGCATCGTCCGGTTCCACGGCCGCTGCCACCGGATCTGGGAGGAGGAGTGCCAGCGCAGCCGCTAGCGGCTGGCTTCGTTCGCGTTCCGCACTTCCGCCGAGACAAGCGCCCAGCCGTCGGCGCGCAGTTGCTCCTCGAGACGCAGCCGACGTCGCTCGTTGAGATCCGCGTCATCGCCCTCCGGGCGTCCGGGGCGGCGCCGCTCCCCCACCCGACGATCTAGAACCACTTCGACGTCGCGGGCGAGCCCCACGGCTGCGAGGGCGGCGTCGTAAAGATCGGGGCGATAGACCGAGACGATGAACAGCGAGGGTGTCATACCAAACTCCGCCGGTGAGCGTCTTCGACGTGGCCCATGCGCCACGCAGGCGAGCGACCTCTCCTGGAACGGCAGTGTGCGATGGTCTGGTCGGTCGGCACAAGGGGGAATCGCGGCGGCTTCGCCCGCCGGCCAGTTTTCGCTCAGTCGGCGCGATTAAGTCCTCACCAACCGGCTGCCCTCGCCGCCTCCCTGTTCCGCGCAAGCTCCTGAATTCAGACTCGGATCCGGCTCGAACCGGTCCGGCACAGGCCTTGCGAAACGACGGCGGTGGAGGACGAAACGATGCGACTCAGGATCACGTTGTTCACCGCGGCGTTCGTCATGTTACCCATAGCCGCCTTCGCGCTGTTGCTCGGCGGGATGCTCTGGCGGCGCCTGTCCGGGGTGGCGTGATAAGTCTGGCCTGGCGGCCTCGCCGCGCGGTCGACGCGCGGGCCCTCAATCTCGGCGTCATCGTCGCCGTCCTGCTCGCCTCCCTCGCCGCCGGCTTCGTGGGCGGGCTCATCGTCTGGGCCGTGTGGCGCTACGACCTGCTCCGTCTGGCCGAGCATCCCCGAGAACCCTGACCGCCTGCTCCGTCCGCACTGCCCCTCGGCCTTGGCACCGCACGTGCCACGGTGACCGCCATCGCCGGCAAAGGGAGGCAGCCACCCATGAAGCGTCAGTGTGGATTCACCCTGATCGAGCTGCTCATCGTCGTCGCCGTCATCGGGATCCTGGCCGCGGTCGCCGTGCCGCTGTACGCCAATGTCCAGCAGCGCGCCCGCATCGCCAAGGCTCAATCGGACTCGCGCGCTCTCGCCACCGCCGCATCCATCTATGGCGCCCACATGGGCCACTTACCGGCCGCGCTCTCGGACCTGACCGGATCCGCCACGAACGCCCAGAACCAGGTCGCCGGTCCGTTCATGGCCTCGATCCCCGCTGCTCCCTCCGGCTGGAGCGCGTACTCCTACGCCGCCGACACGAGCGTGGGCGTGTTCACGATCTCGGCGACCGGAGACTCGACCACGGTGAGGGTGCCGTAGCCCTTCGAGCAGGGCACCATCGCCAGAGCGGCAGGGCAGTCGCCGGCGGAGCGCTCGCCGCGGTGGCCGAAGGTGTAGCGCCGAATTTCGGCGACGGCGCGCTCCCGAGATAAGCTCGATGTAGCCCGATCCGCCTCGGGCTGCGGCTCACGACAGGCGGCGCGCTTCGCACGCAGTCCGGGAGCATGGCCGTCAGCCTGCGGGCGCTCACGCCGATGCTCGAACGGGGTCATCTCGCCGGCCCCGCACATCACGGCCCGGCCCGGTCCGGCCGCCTGCGTGCCTCGCTCGATGCCTCGATCGCCGAAGGCGCCGCCGCCGAGGTCTTCGGCGCGTGCGCCGGCGGCGCCGTTCTCACGGGCTGGGCCCTTTATCTCGGCGCCAGTCCGGTGGCCATCGCGCTGCTGACGGCGCTACCCGTCGCTGCCCAGGTCGTTCAATTGCCCGCCGCGTGGCTCACCCAGCGGTTCGGCGCCAAGCGATTGGCCATCACCGCCGTCGGCGCATCCCGGCTGGTGTGGCTGCCGCTGATCGCCGTTCCGTTCGTGCATCTCGCGCCGGCCAGGGCTCTGGCGGCCTTCGTCGCGATCGTGACGGTGGCCACGGTCCTGGGGGTCGTCGGAGGCAACGCGTGGACGGCCTGGATGGGCGACCTGATCCCCGGCGCGATCCGGGGCCGGTTCTTCGGTCGCCGCATGGCGTACCTGAACCTCGCCGGCACGGTCGCCTCGCTGGGCGCCGGGCTCGCCCTGGACACGCTGGGTTCCCGGGGCTTGAAGGGTGAAACGCTCGGCGTTCTCCTTGCGGTTGCGTGCGCGGCCGGCCTCGTCAGCGTCTGGCTGCTCGTCTCCCAGCAAGGGCCGGGCCCCCGTGAGGACCTGACCGCGCCCGAGTGGGGAGACTTTGCGCGCTCCATCCGGGACGCGAGGACACGGCCCCTGCTCGCCTACCTGCTCGGCTGGCACGCGGCGGTCGGCATCTCGGCGGGATTCTTCTCCTATCACATGCTGGCGAACCTCAAGATGGGTTTCGTCCTCGTGGCCGGCCACGGGATCCTGGCGGCCGCGGTTCGCATCGCGTCGGCGCCGGTGTGGGGTCGTCTGGTCGACGTGTTCGGCGCCCGGCCGGTTCTCGTCGTCTGCTCGTCCGGCATCTCGGTGGTGCCGGTGATCTGGCTGTTCATCACGCCGGACCGCCTGTGGCCGATCGCCATCGAAGCCGTGGTGGCCGGCGCCCTCTGGGGCGGGCACGGCATCGCGGTGATGGATCTGTCGATCGGTCTGGCGCCGCGGCGCTGGCGGCCGTTCTATCTGGCGACCTTCGCGACGGCCAGCGGCCTCGGTTTCGCCGTGAGCGCGGCGTTCGCCGGCATGCTGGCCTATGCCATCGCGACGCCGGTGCAGGTGCTCGGCTCGGCGTGGCTCGACGTCCACGTGCTGTTCCTGTTGTCGGCGCTCGGCCGGGCCGCCGCAGCGGGCCTGGCCACACGGATCGACGAGCCGGCGGCGCGGAACGTTCACGATCTCGGCCGCGCGCTGGTCGGGATGCTCGAGAGCCGGTCGATGCGCTGTCACGCCGGCCCGCCGGCCGCGTGGTCAGCGAAGGGCGGGCATCACCTCGTGGGTGAAGATGCGGAGCGTCCGCAGCATCAGCTCCATCGGCAGCAGGCCGCCGGGATTCAGCTCGGCGATCACGCCGCTCAGCCCGAGCTCCTCGCGCAGCCGGCCGAGGCGTTCCACCAGCTCGGGCGCGGTGCCGAAGGCGACGCGCCGCTCGAGAATCTCGGCGTACGACAGCTTGGTGACCTGATCGAGCAGCGTGACGTTGCGATCGGCCGAACCGGTGTCGGCACGGCCGAGCCGCGAGCGCGTGAGCTCCGCGTGGCGCCGGAAGAAGTAGGTGATGTTCTCGCACGGCTCGTCGACGGCGGCCTGGTGGGTGGGCGCGGAGTAGACGGGGATTCGCAGACACACGTCGCCGTCGCCGGCATGGCCCGCATCGCGCCAGGCGGCCCGATAGGTGCCGAGGTGCTGCCGGAGCGAGGGGATGTCGTGGTCGCGAAGACCGACGAAGAGCGGCAAGCCCAGGCGGCCGACGAAGCGGAACGTCTCCGGTGAGTTCGCGGCCATGCGCATCGGCGGATGGGGCGACTGGACCGGCCGCGGTGCCACCGTCGTGTTCTGGAATCGGTGGAACTTGCCCTCGTAGCTGAACGGCTCGCCCCTCCAGGCCCCCTTGAGAATGGCCAGCGCCTCTTCGAAGCGCGCCTGGCTCTCGCCGTACGGGATGTTCAGCACGTCGTAGGCCCGCGGAGAGCCGCTGCGGCCGATCCCGAAATCGAACCGGCCGCCGCTGAGGTGATCGACGGTCGCCACCTCCTCGGCGATCCGGAGCGGGTTGGCCAGGGGCAGCACGGTGACGGCGGTGCCGATCCGCACTCGGCGCGTGCGCGCAGCCATGAAGCTGGCGAGCGCCATCGGCGCCGACTGGACGGATCGCGTCGGGTTGAAGTGGATCTCGCCGAGCCACACGCCGTCGAGCTCCCAGGCCTCGGCGGCGTCGGTCAGCTCGAGCGCTTCATGGAACGCCGTCGCCTCGCTGGTCTCGCGGCGGCGCTCTTCGACGAAGATGCCGAAGTGCATGGCGGTCAGCGGCCCGGGGCCTTGCGCGCCAGGAAGTCCTTGAAGCCCTCGCGCGGGTGCGCGGAGGTGAGCCAGGTGGCGCGCGCGGTCTCCTCGTTGTCGTAACGCTCCCGCCACGGCATGCCGATGTCCTCGTGCAGCAGGCGCTTGATGCCCTGCACCATCCGGCTGTCGTTGCGGACGATCGTCCGGGCCATGTCGAGCGCCGCCTCACGCAGGTGAGCCGCCGGCACCACCTGATTCAGCAGGCCGATGCGCTCGGCCTCGTCCGCCAGGACGTCGCGCCCGGTGTAGAGGAGCTCCTTGGCCTTCGGAAGCCCGACCAGCAACGGGAGCGACCACGTCGAGTTCACGCGCCCGTAGGTGGCGGCCAGGAAGCGGAACTTCGTGCGCTCGCAGCCGATGCGGATGTCGAGCATCGACGTGAGCAAGGCCGCCCCGCCGTAGGCGAGGCCGTTGATGGCGCCGATGATCGGCTTCGCAAACGTGGCGATCTGCCAGTTCGCTCGGTTGCGGAAGCTCTGACGCTGGGCGAGCTCTTCGCCGCTCAGCCCCGCCATCTCGTGGATATCGGCCCCCGCCGAGAACGCCTTGTCGCCGGCGCCGGTCAGCACCACCGCGCTGACGGTGTCGTCGGCGGCGACGAGGGAGAGCTCGTGATCGAGCTCGCGAATCAGTCCGAAGCTCAGCGCGTTGAGCTTGTCGGGGCGGTTCAGGACGATCATGGCCACGCCGTCCCGACGTTCCGTCACGATCGATTCGTAGCCCACTCGCCCACCTGCCTTTCGTCGTCCGCGACAATCAGGCCGCCGTCGCGGCTTGTCAAGAGGCGAGGAGCAAGCGCGCGAGGTCATCGGGGGCGCTCAGCATCGGATAGTGACCTGTATCGAGCTCATGCCAGCGCGCCTGGAGTCGCTCCGCCGTCCACCGCTGGTGCGCCTCCGGCGGATTCACCGCACGGCGGCAACGAATCACCGTCGCGCGCCACGACTGCTCCCAGAAGGCGGTCGACTCCATCGGGGCCTCGAGGGCGGCGACCGGGTGGGGCGTGATCCGCGCCAGCGCCCAGGCGCGAGTCGGGGCGTCGAGATCGCGGAAGAGGCGGCTCTCGGCGTCGGTGCGCGTCGGTCCGGTGGCGACGTCGGTCGTCTCGTTCGGCGTCGCTCGCTTGACGATCTCGTCGACGCGCTCGCCGGGCATGAGGGCCAGCGCGTCGACGAACACCAGGCGGCCGACGCGAGTGCGCGCCAGCTCCGCCGCCTTCTGCACGACCATGCCGCCCGAGCTCGTTCCGACCAGGACGATATCGGCGAGATCCTCGTAGAAGAGGAACTGCGCCAGCTCGTAGGCGTGCGTGCCGACGGTGATGCCTCGGCGCAGCAGATGCGCGCGCTCGGCACATCCGTCGAGCGTCAGTGCATGTGCCACCTGGCCGGCCTCACGTAGCCGGGCGACGACGGGCTTCCAGATCCAGGCACCCTGGTATGCCCCGTGGATCAAGACGTAGGTGGCCATCCGCACTCCTTGTGAGAGGACTGGTTCGCTGGAGCTGCCGAGGACCCGATTCTAGCGGGGCCGGCAGGACTTTGGCGGCGGCCAGTGCAGCAGCACGTGCGCGTAGCGGGCGGGATCGAAATCGGCGCCGGCGCGGGTGAAGAATGCGTGCCAGAACCCGCCGATGTGCCCGGCCAGGCTCGCGGAGGAGGCAGAGGCGCCGCTGACGTAGATGCAGACGCCGGAGAGGTCCGGAACGAGCTGCTTGGACGCGAGCTCGGCGAGGAGCTTGTCACTGTCGCCGGGACGCCAGCGCATCGTATCGAACTTGTACGGCGGGTTGTCCTCGATCATGTCCGACATGAGGACCAAGACCTTCCGCCGCGTGTCCCCGTGGAAATACTTCTCGGCCATGGCCAGCGAGCTGAAGATGTCCGTATACCGGCTGGCCAGCGGCCGCGCGAACGTCTGCGCGACGTCGGCCTTGAGCTGCTGGCGCGCCGTGGCGATCACGCGCTCCGTCTCCTTGACGTTCTTCGCATGCTTCAGGGTGTTGTCGACGAAGCCGTTGAACTGCGGCATCGGCGGCAGCGCGGCTTCCGCGAACGGGCGAAAGCCGGTGAGCGTCTTGTCGTGAATGGGCGCGATCATGATGCGGTCGCCGGCGGCGAGGAACGGCAGGATGCCCATCTCGAGATCCCGGCGATAGGCCGCCCGCGCCGGCCCCTGAATGCTCGCCGAGAAATCGACGAAGACGACCACGCTCGTCGGCGCGTGTGATTCGGCGGCCACGGAGACGGCCGCCGGCGCGAAGAAGGCGGACACGATCAGCAGAAGCTCGCTGATCACGGTGAAAGGCGCCGCCGGCCTAGGCGCGCTTCTCCTTGACGAGGACTCCGGCCACGATCAGGCCGATGGGGATGATCCAGCCCGGCAGGTCGAACTTCGTGACCGCCACCACCAGCACGACGAGAGCGACGATCATCAGCACCGCGCGAGCGCCCGAGAACCCCATGGCGATGCCCTCCCGAGGATGAACGGCGCGTTGGATCTCCGTGCGACTACGAGGCAAGGAGCAAGCCAGATCGGAGGTCGATTGCGAAATCGCTGTCTTCGCCGCCGCCGACGACGCACGCGGGGCCGGAAGGCCCCCCGCGTGACGCCGTGTCGTGCCTGTTGGACATGGGGGGCCCCGAGATGGCCCCCCATACCCCCCAACGTTCGGCGCGCCCCGGCGGAGCCGTGGCGCGCCTCTGTTTCGCTTCCTCTACTTCCCTTTACTCTTTCGGGACGAGGACGATTTCGATGCGGCGGTTCTTGGCGCGGCCTTCGACGGTGGCGTTGTCGGCGACGGGCTTGAACTCGCCGAAGCCGGCCGCGGACAGGAACGCGGGGTTGATCGCCTCTTTCTGGAGATAGCGGGCGACGTTGATGGCGCGCGCCGCCGACAGCTCCCAGTTCGTCGGATACCGCTGGGCGAGGCTGCCCGAGATCGGCATCGCGTCGGTGTGGCCCTCGATCCGGATGGCCTTGTCGTTCACCGCCTTGAGAATCTCGATGACCTTGCCGAGCACCACGAGCCCCTCGGACTTGATCTCCGCCTTGCCGGAATCGAAGAGAATCGCGTCGACCATGTTCACGGTGAGCTTGCCCTTCAGCTCGGAGATCGTCACCTGCCCCTTGTCGATCTCACCCTTCATCTTCTCGACGAGCTGATCGTACGTCGAGCTCAGCTCCTTGACCTTCTCCTCGCGGGCCTTCTGGGCGTCGCCGAGCTCCTGCGCGAGCCGGATGTTCTCGGCGCCGAGCGCGTCCGCGCGCTGCCGCAGTTCGGCGATCGTCTTGCCGAGCTCACCCGAGCGCGCCGTGAGCAGACGCTCCAGCTCGGCGCGGTCGGCGGTGAGCTGCTCGTTCCGCTTGCCGGCCGCCGTCAGCTCGTTCTTCAGGCGCGAGTTGTCGACTTCGAGCGCATTCGCCGCATCGACCGTCTTCATGTACTCGCTCTTCGACACGCAGCCCGCGACGAGCAGCGGGACGAGAGCGAACGCGGCCATGGCCGTCACGAACTTCCGCATCTGGTTGGCCTCCTTCCCGTCGGACGACTGGCGACGTGCCAGCAGCCCGATTATGGCAAGCCGAGGCCGGAGAAACGAAGATATAGAAGCGGTGCTAGGGGCCCTTGGGCCGGTCGCCGGCCAGCGTGATGCGGTGCAGGAGCCGGCGATAACCGCCGTAGTCGTTGATGGCGTTGTGCTGGGCGCAGCGGTTGTCCCAGAACGCGATGGAGCCCGGGCGCCAGCGGAAGCGGCATGTGAACTCAGGTCGCACCGCGTGACGGAAGAGGTAATCGAGGAGCGGCGCGCTCTCCTCCTCGGTCATGCCGTCGAAGCGCACGGTGTGCGCGACGTTCACGTACAGCGCGCGACGGCCCGTCTCGGGATGCCGCCGCACGACCGGATGGGCGGCGACGTATTCCTTCTTCGCCTCACGGGCGCTGTCCTTCATCCGGTCCTCGCGCGTGCGGCTGGCATCGGCCTTGGCCGAGCTGTTGACGGCGAGGAGGCCGTCCAGCATCGCCTTCATCCCGTCGGAGAGCACCTCGTACGCCAGGTACATGTTCGCGAACAACGTGTCGCCGCCGTACGGCGGGATCTCGCGCGCGACCAGCATGCTGGCCATCGGCGGCACGTCGAGATAGGCGGTATCCGAGTGCCAGACGCCACCGAAGTTGATCCGCTCGTGCTCGAGCTTGAGCACGGGGATGATCTCGGGATACTCGTCGAGCCCCTTCACGAAGGGGTACTCGACGGCCTCGCCGAAGCGGCGCGCGAAGGCGAGGAACTGCGGGGGCGACAGGCGCTGCTCGCGGAAGAAGATCACCAGATGCTCGAGCCATGCCTGGCGCAGGGCGATGATCGTGTCGTCCGCGAGCGGCTGTGACAGGTCGAGGCCCGAGATCTCGGCGCCGAGGGCGCCGGCAACCGGCGCGATCTCCAGGCGGGCGCTCATCCGCCGGTCGCGCCGACGAAGTCCGCGACCATCCGGGCGACCTTCTCCGGCTGCTCGAGATGCGGCGCGTGGCCGGCGCCGTCCACCGTCTGCACGCGGGCGCCGGTGATGCGTCGGCTGAACTCGTCCGCATAGACGAGGGGCACCAGGCGGTCCTCCTTGCCCCAGACGATCAGCGTCGGCGCCTGCACGCGATGAATCCGCTTCTTGAGACCCTTGTCGGGAATCGGCCAGATGAACTTCCCGGTGGCGCCCATCGCCCATGTGCGGCCGACCCGTGCCGCCAGCGCCGCTTCCGGATCCTCGACGACGCCGAACATGCGGCGCGCCGCCTCGCCGTCCGGATCGTGGAAGAGCGCCTCCCGCAGGCGCGCCGGATCGAGCGTCATCCAGTTGGTGATGCGGTCGCCGTCGCGCCAGAATCCGATCGGATCGATGAGGACGAGGCGACGCGCGCGACGCGGTGAGGCGGCGGCGAGCTCGCACGCCACCATTCCGCCGAACGAGTGGCCGACGAGGGCCACCTGCTCGAGCCCGAGCCCATCGAGCATCTCGTCGTAACAGAGCACGAGGTCCCAGAGACCGTCGAGGTGATAGACGTCGTCGGGGGCGTCGGGCGTCGTCCCCGGATGCTCGGGTGCCACGACCGTGAAGCGGCGGGCGAGGTCGTCGAGGAACGGATCCCACGTGAGCCCCCACGGTCCGTGGAGGAACACGACGGGCGGGCCGTCGCCCTGCGACAACACACGCATGCGGATCTTGCCCTGCCAGACGGCGAGCGTCCGCTCGGTCACGCGCCGGCCGCCGCCACGGCGGCTCCGGCGCGCGGCTGCTGCGCGCCGCGCAGGCGCTCGGGCCACCAGTGGTTCACCCAGCCCTCGTCGTCCCAGAGCGGCCGCAGATGCGGCAGCACCTCGCGGGCGAAGAGGTCCATGTTCTCGAGCGTCAGCTCGTGCGGCATCGAGCCGATCTGGAGGAGCACCATCAAATTCCCGACGCGCAGCCCCTTGACGACCTCCTCGCGAATCCGGTCGCGCACGGTCGCCGCGCTGCCGGCGATGACGTAGCCCTTCTCGACGAAATCGCGATAGCGCAGCTTCTTGGTGTCCTCCGCCCGCCGGATGTTGCTGCGCGCGGCCACCAGAAGGCTCCGGTAGTCCTGATTGCCCGGCGGCGATCCCAGCTCGAGCGGCCAGTGCAGGCACTTGTGGTAGAAGTACTCGACGTGCCGGGCGTATTGTTGCTCCGCCCGCGCATCCGTGTCGGCCACCGCCACCAGCTGCAGGAATCCCGCGCGGTACGGGTTCGGGTCGCGGCCCTTGTCGCTCACGACCTTCCAGTAGCCCTGCATCATCGACGTGGCCGCCTTGGCCCCCGAGTAGCTCAGGAAGCAATAGCAGACGTCGTTGTCGACGGCGAAGTCGAAGGTGCTGATGCTGCCCGAGCCGGGAACCCACACGGGCGGATGCGGCTGCTGGATCGGACGCGGCCACAGGTTCACGTTGGCCAGCTGGTAGTACCGGCCGTTCCACGAAAAGATCTCGCGCGCCTGCCACGCCTTGAGCGTCAGCGCGAAGGCCTCGCGGTAGCGCTCGCGATGCTCCATGGGCGTGATGCCGTAGCAGAAGTTGACGTCCATCGGGCTGCCGAGCGGCAAGCCCGCCACCAGCCGGCCGTCGCTGATGCAGTCGAGCATCGCGTATTCCTCGGCCACGCGGATGGGCGGGTTCGAGGTCGGCAGCGTGGCGCCCATCTGCACGATGGCCACGTCGCTGCCGTTGGTCGCCTTGGCCAGCACGCTGCCCATGAGGTTCGGGCTCGGCATGAACCCGTACGCGTTCTGATGGTGCTCGTTGGTGCAGACGCCGTCGAAGCCGGCGCGCGCGGCGTAGAGTAGCTCGTCCAGCGTCCAGTTGTAGTACTGGCCCACCCGGCGGGCGTCGGCCAGCTCCCACCAGGGCGGCGTCACCCACACGGAGTCGTAGCGCTTCTCGAAATCGTCGGGGAGCTCGCGGTGCGGCATCAGATGAAAGGCGCTGATCTTCATGGATCCCTCGCGGTCAGCAGTGTACCCGAACTCAGCGGGCGCGCTCGCGGAGCGTCTTGCGGTCGATCTTCCCGGCCGGAGTCTTCGGCAGCTCGTCGACGATCTCGATGGCGCGCGGGTACTCGTGCTTGCTCAACCGCCCCTTCACGAACTCCTGCAGCTCCCGCGCGAATCCCGGACCGGTGCCCGGCGCCACCACGCACGCCTTGGGGATCTGCCCGCGCAGCGCGTCGGCCACGCCGATGACGGCCGCCTCGCGGACGTCGGGATGGGCGAGCAGCGCCTGCTCGATCTCGAGCGCGCTCATCGTCCATCCCGCGGAGATGATGACGTCGTCGGAACGTCCCGCGTGAAAGAAGTAACCGTCGGCGTCGACGCGTCCGCGGTCCTTGACGCGGAACCACTCGCCGCGCCGGCGAACCGCGATCTCACCGAGCTGGCCCGGTGCCACCGGGCCGTCGTCGTCGATGACCGCCACCTCCCACCCGGGCGCCGCCTTGCCGAGGGCGCCGCGGCGGACCTCGAATCCGTCGAACCCGGGGTAGCTGGCGATGATGACGCCGACTTCGGTGCTGCCGTACATGCTGCACGGCGGAACGCCGAACGTCCGCTCGACGAACTCCCATGTCTTGGGGTCCATCGGCTCGCCGGTGAAGGAGAGCTTGTCGGGTCTGAAGCGGCGATCGTCGACGAGGCCGGAATCGCGGAGCATCCGATAGACGGTCGGGGCGGCGGCGAGATTCGTGATGCCGAACGCGTGGAGCGCGTCGACGAGCCGGTCGGCGCGGAAGCGTCCCGAGTAGCTGCCGACGGGGATGCCGAGCGCCAGCGGTGCGACGGTGCCGTGCCAGAGCCCATGGCCCCACGCGGGCGACGACGGACAGAAGTAGCGATCCCCGCGATGCAATCCCACGCCGTAGAGCGCGGCCACCATCAGCGTCACCACCGCGCGATGGCTGTGGCGCACCGCCTCGGGCAGCGCGCGCGTCGTTCCCGACGTGTACTGAAACAGCGCGAGGTCGTCGGGCGCGGTGGCCGGCATGTAGCGCGGTGATGCCGAGCGCAGGCGATCGCCGAGGGCAGCCGCGGTCAGCACGGTGACGTCCGGAAATCGGGCGCGCCAGCGCTCGGCGTCGTGCTCGACGAGCAGCAGGCGTGGCCGGCAGTCATCGACGCGGAGCGCGAGGCCGTCGGGGCCGAAGAGCGGGAACAGCGGCACCGCCACCGCGCCGCGCTTGACGGTGCCGAACACCGCGCCGTAAAACGCGAGTGACGGCTCGAGCATGACGGCCACCCGGTCCCCGCGTCCGACGCCTTCCTCTTCCAGCACGTTGGCGAATCGCGCCGACCAGTCCGCGAGTGCGGCGAAGGTGTGCTCCTCGCGACGCCCGTCAGCGAACTGGATGCGTAGCGCCGTCCCCTTGTCCACGTGACGATCGACGCATTCGTGCGCGAGGTTCAGCCCCCGCCGGTCGCCGTCGAAGAGATCCCAGAGCGCGTCCCAGCGAAACCGCTCCCGCGCCTCCGGATAGCGGCGGATGTCGAGGACCGACGTCATTGCGTGGGCAGCACGACCTCGGCGGTGGCCGACGCGGTGGTCTCGCCTCGCTGGTTGGTGCCGACGAGCTCGAGGGCGACCACGCCGCCGCCGCCTTTGGCCGTCACCCGGCCGCGACACCACGTGGTGTCGCCGATGAGGTTGTGACGCAGCACGCGCGCATTCAGCCGCCGGAGGAACCCCGCGTCCCCCATCCAGTTGGTGACGAGGTGGCCGAGCCACGCCACGCGCTCGGGACCATAGTCGTAGGCGCCGGGCACGCCGACCGCCCGGGCCATCGCCTCGTCCCAGTGAACGCGCTCCGGCGGCTCCGGCACGCCGAAGGCGTTCGGGATGCCGAGCGCCGGATGGCGCTCGAACATCTCGAATGCGAGCCCGTGGGCGCGCACGTAGAGACTCCCCCAGCCCTGCACGAACGCGACGACCGAGGTCACCGTCAACGGTCCCTTGACCACCGGCGGCACGATGTCGCCGACGGTCACGTCGTCCCAGAAGCGGGGCGTGCGGCCGCGGATCTCCTCCGTCGCATACGCCCGCCGGATCTCCGCCAGCTCCTCGGTCGAGTAGCGATGCGGTCCGTCCGATTTGTACTTGCCGCGCTCGCGCGCCGTGTCGCGCTCGGTGCGAAAGCACCACGAGTCGGCCTCGCAGACGATCTCGTCGCGCTGGTTGCGGAAGGTCGTCCGGTAGATCTGCTGGATCGTCCGCCTGGCGAATCTCGAGGGCTTCTCGACGAGCGCGTGCAGCACGCTGTCGCCGACGATGCGATCGTCGACACGGATGGGCCGCTCCCAGCGAAAGTCGGTGCCGCCGTACATCGCATGGATCCCCGGGAGCCCGCCGACGTAACCGGACACGATGCGGTCCAACGCAAACAGGATCGTCGGTGGGGCCACCCCGCCGGCCGTCCAGTACGGATTGCGGTCGCCGATGCCGTGCGTCCAGTGGCGGACGGCATCGCGCGTGGCGACCTCGATGTAGGGCTCGGGGCGCGGCACCGGCTGACCGAGGCGCGCCTGCAACGCCGACAGCGCCTCGGGCGTGATGGTGGGAAACCGCGCGGCGGCCGGCGAGTCCATGGAATCGTCAGCCGCCGAGCGACTCGATGGCGCGCACCTCGTCGTTCGAGAGCGCGAGGGCATGGCAGGCCAGGTCCTGCCGCATGTGCTCGGCATCCGTGGGCCCCGTCAGCGGCAGCATGCCGATCGCCTGCGCGAAGCGGAAGACGACCTGCGCCGGCGTGGCGTGGACGCGCTCGGCGATCAGCGCCAGCAGCGGATGTCGCAGCACCTCCGCGTTGGCCGTGAGCAGCGAAAAGCCCTGGTAGCCGATGCCGCGCTCGGCGCAGAAGGCGCGGACCTCACGGTCCCAGCCGAAGCGCGCGAAGCACCGGTTTTGCACGAAGGCCGGCGGTTCGGCGCCGGCGGCGGCCATCTGGCGAAGATGGCGCAACGAGACATTGCTGACGCCGAGCACCCGCGTATGTCCCGCGTCGCGCTCGTTGGCCATCGCCGCCCATACCTCGGCGTCCTCGTCGCTCCACCCGTAGCCGGACGCGGGCCCGTGCAGCACGTAACTGTCGACGAGGTCCGTGCCGAGATGCTCGAGCGAGCTCACCATCGACTGCGCGACCTGCGTCGACAGATCGGCGGCGGGATCGTAGGGCAGCCGGTGATCCTGACCGCCCCGGTAGGTGAACTTCGTCTGGATGAAGAGCTCCGCACGCGTGACCACGCCCGCCCGGTAGGCGGCCGCCAGCCCCTGACCGACGCCGGCCTCGAAGTAGTGTCGGCGCTGGTTCGCGGTGTCGATCCCGCGGAAGCCCATCCGGAGCGCCAGCTCGGTCAGCGTCGGGGTTCGATCTTCCTTCCAGGCGGTGCCGTAGAGCAGCGCGGGCATGCCCGTCATTCCGGCCTCGGCGCCACCGACACCCCGCGCGCGCCCGTGCGCTCGATCGCTCGCGCGACCAGTCCCGAGCCTTTGGCCTCCTCGACGAATTCGCGCAGGTAGGCCAGCCCGGCCTCGTGGCCGCGCGGCATGCCGATGGCTTGCTGGACGGCCATGAAGTGACCCTCGAGCACGCGCGACCCCGGAAGCTTCGGCGCGAGCTCGAGCACCGCCTGCCGCAGCCCGGCCAGCGCGTCGGCCTCACCGGCCGCGAGCAGCTCGAAGGCGGCGTCGGACGTCGGCGCGCGCACCAGTCGCGCGCGCTGAAGACTGCGGCTCAGGTAGAGCTCGTAGTTGGCCCGGGCCGGCGCCGCGACGCGCACGCCCGTGTCGTCGACGTCGGCGACCGCCTGCATGCGCGATCCGGCGGGCACGAGATAGGTCGCCTCGATCTGGAGATAGGCGGCGGTGAAGGCGATGTCGCCGGCGCGCGCCGGATCGATCCCGAGAAACGCGATGTCCCACGCCCCGGTCTTCGCGGCGTCGACCATGGCCGCCACGCTGTCGTAGGCGACCAGCTCGACGGGGACGCCGAGGCGGTGAGCGAGCTCACGGGTGAGATCGATGGCGACGCCACGAGACTCGCCGCCGGTCCGATCGCGCGTGGCAAGAATGAAGTTCCCGTAGTTGACGCCCGCGCGCAGGGTGCCGCGGGCCGCAAGGTCGGCGCGGACGGCCGGGGTGACGGCAGTCATGGTCGCGCAGGATGCTAGCAGAATCGCCGCCGAAAAACGGAGAGCCCGTCGTGGGCCGCCTGCTAACCTCGGTATGGTGAGCGGACTCCCGTCTCCGGAGAGGAAGGGCAGCCTGCACCGGCGGCTGGCGGCATGGGAGGCCGGCGCCCATCGCGTGCTCCATCGCCTGCATCTCGACCGCATCCGCATCAAGATCCTGGTCTTCGCGCTGGTCGCCACCCTCGTGCCCACCCTCACGATGAGCTATCACTCGTACTCGATGAACCGCGAGCACGTCAACGCGAAGATTTCCGAGGAGCTCCGCAACGCCAGCACCCAGACGGCGCGCGAGTTCAATCTCTGGCTCAAGGAGCGGTTCTACGAGACGCGCGTCTTCTCGGCCTCGTACGAGGTCACCGAGAACCTCGAGCAGCTCGGGCGCGGCCGCGAGGCGGGACGGCAAATGGCGGAGGCGACGCGGCGTCTCACCGATTACCTCGCCTCGGTGCGCGCGAAGTTCACCGACTACGACGATCTTTGCGTGCTCGGGCTGGACGGCCAGCGGCTGGTGCCGGCCGAGGGCGAAGCGCTGCGCGCCCGGCTGCCGCAGGAGTGGCTGAAGCAGATCAGGGCCGACGACAACGTGGTCGCCGAGGCGTACCGCGATGCGACCCACGACAAGCCGGTCATGCTCATCGCCGTCCCGATCAAGGCGGCCAACGGACGGCTCCTGGGCGCGATGGCGGCCAAGCTGAACTTCGAGGCCATCGAGAAGATCGTGATGGGCTTCGCCGTCGGTCACACGGGCGGCGTCCACATCGTCGATCGCCACTCCCGGGTCATCGTGAGCTCGGAGCCGGCGGCGGCCCCCGCGCTCGCCACACGAGTGCCGGCGGCCGCGACGACGAAGCTCCTCGACTCCGGCGACGACACCACCTCGTACGCCGACCACCGCGGTCAGGCCGTGATCGGCACCATGAGGCCCGTCTCGGTGATCGGCTGGACCGTGGTCGCCGAGATCGCGCGCGCGGAGGCGTACGCGCGCGTGTCGCGGCAGCGCAACGTGGCGCTCGTGATGCTGGGGGGACTGGTGGTCGTGATCGGATTCGTCGCCTACGTCCTCGCGCTGACCGTCGCCCGGCCGCTCGAGCGCTTGACGGCAGGCGCCACCCAGGTCGGCGACGGCGACTTCAACGTGCACGTTCCCGTCCTCGATTACGGCGAGGTCGGCTATCTCACCCGCGCGTTCAACAAGATGGTCACCCACCTGCGCGAGGGCCGCGAGGAGCTGGCCGCCATCAACGTCGCCCTCGAAACGCTCTCGGTGACGGACGGGCTGACCGGTCTCTTCAACCACAAGCACTTGATGCAGACGCTCGGCACCGAGATGGCGCGAGCGCAGCGCCACAAGCACCCGCTCTCGGTGCTCATGATCGACGTGGATCACTTCAAGCAGTACAACGACCGGTTCGGTCATCAGCTGGGCGACAAGCTCCTGGCCGACATCGCCGCCCTCTTCAAGCGCAGCACCCGGAGCATCGACTACGCCGCCCGCTATGGCGGCGACGAGTTCCTCCTGCTCCTGCACGAGGTCGGGTCCTCCGACGCCGTCATGCTGGCCGACCGGGTGCGGGCCGCGGTGGCGGACGCCACGTTCGGCCCGGGCGACCACAAGGTCACCGTGAGCATCGGCGTGGCCAGCTATCCCGAGCACGGCGAGACGGCGGAGGCGGTGATCGCGAGCGCCGACGCCGGACTGTACAAGGCCAAGCGCAGCGGCCGGAACGAGACCGTGCTGGCGACGGGTGACCGCGCGCGCGGTCAGCGCTGATCGATCAGCGTGTAGTGGACCCAGCCTCCGCGACCGTCGTCCGTCTTCACGCGCACCCACACGCCGTTGTACGAGACGGCGCTGAGCGGCGTTCCGCGCTCCACGACGAAGAGGATCTTGAAGGTCGGCCCGGGACCTTCGCGGACGTTGCTCCGATTGGAGGCGCGGAGCGCCAGCATCGGTGACAGCGCGTGCTCGCCGTCGGTCCGGGCGACCTCGGCACCCCTGACCAGCCGGTCGCTGCGCGGCTTGATCAGCGTCTTCACCTGGGTGGTGAGGTACACGGTGCCGTCGTAGTTCTGCTTCTTGAACTCCTCGGTGGCCATTCGCAGGAGCTGCTGGGCCTGGAGCAGGTCCGTATCTTTCGGACGCAGCGCCGGCTCGGCCGGAATCGACTTGAGCGCGATCTCCGTCTCGGCGAGGTTGGAGGCCGCCTCCGCGCGGCCGGAGAGCCCACGCAGCTTGGCCATGGCACGGACGACTTCCAGGATCGCCGCTTCCAGTTTCTGGTTGAGCGCGCGGATCTCGGCGTCCTTCTCGAGCGCCTGCAGGTGCGCCCGCGCGAGCTTCTCCTCGAGGTCCTTGTGCGAGGCCGCTTGCTTTCGCGCCGCTTCCTCGGACGCGCGGCGCTCGGTGGCCGCCTGGCGCTGCTCGGCGGACGGGTCGGTCGTCAGCGCGCAGCCGGAGAGCAATCCTCCCGCGGCCAGAAGCATCGCCGTCCCTGCCAGCCTCCTCGACTTCCGGGTCATGCCTTCCATGGCTGCCGGCTCAGCAGAGCAAGCCCAGGACCAAACCCGTAACTCTCCGTAATGTCGAGCCCGATCTACGATCAGCCGCGGGGAAAGCCGACGGGTGATCCCTGGTCAGGCGGTCACATATCGTCCAGGGACCGGGGCTACGAATCACAGAGCGGGCAGATGGGCGTCAGGCTCGTGTTGACCACGCAGCACTCGAGATCGAGGAAATGGCCGTTGGGGCAGGCCAGTGTCGTCGGCTCCCCTTCCAGCCACACGTTGCCGCAGACGCGACAGTCCTCCGCTTGCCCTTCCCGCCAGCCCGAGGCGACGGCGTTGCGGATCACCGCCGCCTCGATCGCCTCGCTCATTTCACGCTCGATCGCCCCTCGCTCGTCGTCGACGTCATCCTCCATATCGTCACTGTACTCCGGTCCGGGGCGTGGACCGTCGCTGGATTCGCGGCACCGTATAATCCCCTGATCGTGATCTCCGCCACGACCCTGTCGGGCACCGTGGAGCTCGACGAGCGCTCCATCGAGCGTCTGCGACGCCGGCTCTCCGGCGCGCTCCTGCGACGCGGCGATGTCGGCTACGACGAGGCCCGCACGGTCTGGAATCGAATGATCGATCGCCGCCCGGCGCTGATCGTGCGCTGCGCCGGCGCCGACGACGTCGTGGCCGCCCTTGGCTTCGCCCGCGATCACGATCTGCTGATCTCCGTGCGTGGCGGGGGACACAACGTCACCGGCAACGCCGTCTGTGACGCCGGCCTGATGCTCGATCTGAGCCCCATGAAGCGCGCAGGCGTCGACCCGGAGCGGCGCCGCGTCATCGCGGAGCCGGGGCTCACCTGGAAGGAGCTCGACACGGCCACGCAGCGCCACGGGCTCGCGACCACCGGCGGGATCGTGTCGTCGACCGGCGTGGCCGGATTGACGCTCGGCGGCGGCCACGGCTGGCTCATGCGCAAGCATGGCCTCACGTGCGACAACCTCGCCGCCGTGGAGCTCGTCACCGCCGACGGCCAGCGGCTGCGCGCGAGCGGCGAGGAGCACGCCGAGCTGTTCTGGGGCCTGCGCGGCGGCGGCGGCAACTTCGGGATCGTGACGGCGTTCGAGTTTCGCCTCCACCGCCTGACGCGGGTGCTGGCGGGGATGCTCCTCTATCCACGATCCCGAGGGCGCGACCTGCTGGACGTCTTCCGCGAGGCGGCCGAGAAAGCGCCCGACGAGCTCACCCTCGGCGTGGTCATCACGACCTGGCACGACGGCCGACCGGTCATCGGGCTGGTCGCATGCTACAGCGGCGACCTCGACGACGGCGAACGCCACCTGCGGCCGTTCCGGAGGCTCGGCGCCCCGCTGATCGACGGCATCCGTCCGATGGAGTACGCCGAGCTGCAGACGATGTTCGACGCCACCAATCCGCCCGGGGCCTGGTACTACAAGACCGGCTATCTCGACGCCGCCGCGATGGGCGGCGATCGTTTCGTCGACGTCCTTCTCGCGCACGACGAGTTTCCGTCGCCCTCGCCGATGTCGCGCATCTTCATCGAGCACCTCGGCGGCGCCATGGCTCGCGTGCGGCCGGACGCCACCGCCTTCGTCCACCGGACGGCGCCCTTCGACCTCATCGTCGTCGCCGGCGGCTTTGCCGTGGAGGCCAGCGAGCCGAACATCGAGTGGGCGCGGGCGACGTCGAGCGCGATGCGGCCGTTCATGTCCGGCGCCGCCTACGTGAACTATCTCGGGGCGGATGCGGGGACGGACGCGGTGAAGGCAGCCTACGGTCCCGCCTACGAGCGGCTGGTGGACTTGAAGAACCGATACGACCCGCACAACGTCTTCCGCCTCAATCAGAACATCCGGCCGAGCGCGCTGGCGCCTCCGGCGTGAGCGGCTACACCAGCTCGAACTCCATCAGCCCCACTTCGGCCTGGAACCAGGCGCGACGAAACGCCTCCGCATCCTCGTAGGCGCGTCGGGCGACGCGTTTGAAGCTGAGCTGTACTCGGCACGGCCGCACGTCGAATGGATAGGGCCGGAACTCCACGCGGTTCGGGCCGATGGGCCTCATGCTGAGCCGCACGCCCTCACCGTCGGCACTCGCATAGCTCGCGGGCACGGCCTCGATGTGATCCTCGTAGGGCGCCTGGCAGCAGAAGTAGAGACCGAGCAGATCCCAGACCTGCATGAGCCGGTAATTGGTGGCCACGCCTTTGGTGTCCAGCGTCGCGCGCTGCCGCTCCTGCCAGGCCTCGTTGCGCTCGATGAACGCCTGAACCTCCGGGCTCAGCGCCGTGAGGTTGTAGCGTCCCGCGGGATACGCGATCGTCTGGTAGCGGCCCTTCCACAGGCCCGTCCGGTGCATGCTGACGATCAGTCCCGCGTACGGATCGATCTCGGCCATCCAGTCGAGCGCCCACTGGTACGACGCCAGCTGCGCCGCCGTCATCGGGACCTTCAAGAAGGTGTACGGCTCACCCGTCTCTGGATCGATCGACGGAATCGTCTCGTATCGCAGCCACCCGTAGTCGTGAAAGGTTGCGGCGCGGACGACGGACTCGTACGGCTTCGGCGTCTCGAACTCGCCACTGCCCCAGTGCGCGGCCAGCTGGCCGACGAAGCGCGAGTGATCCGTCTGGCCGACGAGGATCAGGCCGCCGCTCGGATCCTTCCGGATGATCATGACGCGGCCGAGTCTAACACGCCGTCCGTCGGCGCTGCAGCCCGTCACTCCCGCGAGGGAAGGCGCCATGCACGCCATGGCCGCCACGCCACGAGTCGATCGACGAGCCGGCGCCTGCCACGGCGGCGGCCGGGCACGGCGGCGTCCCGATCGACCGACGCGACGAACTCGGAGATCGCCCGATTGACGACGTCCGGAGCCTCGAGCGGCAGCATGTGGCCGGCGGCCGGCACGATCTGCAGTCGAGACTCCACGATCATCTCGCCGAGCTGCCGCGAAAGCTCCGGGGCCGTGAGCCGATCGCGGGCGCCGCACAGGACGAGCGTCGGCACGCGGAGGGCCCGGGCGACGTCGCTCATGTCCATCGCGCGTCCGATGGCGGTGTCGTCCCGGATGGTTCGGGTCGGGCAGCCGCCGATCTCGTCGAGGGTCAAGCCGATCGCGTCGATGGACGCCGACGGCGCCAGCAGCAGCTTCCGGACGGCGGAGAGGAAGACGACGCGGCGAAAGGGCACTGGGACGAAGCCGAGAAGCCGATCCGCACCATCCCCCGGCGGAACCTTCGCGCACGTCGACATCAGGATCAGTCCCTTCACGCGCTCCGGGTGCCGCCGCGCGAGCAGCTGCGCGACGGCGCCTCCGAGCGAATGACCGGCGACGAACGCCGGCGCGTTGCCGAGGATCTCGAGCAGCTGATGTGCCGTGTCCGCATAGATGTCGAGCGTCGGCTGCGGCACGGGATCGGATTCACGACGTCCCGGCAGGTCGATCGCCACCGGTGTGCCGATCCGCGCGAAGTGGCGAAGCTGATTCACCCACGTGCGCGCACTCACACCGGCGCCGTGGATGAGCAAGAGCACATCGGCCGTTTGCGGCCCATCGACGGTGAGATAGGAAACCCGGCGTCCAGAGACCTCGAAGGAGCGGCGAACGATCGGACCGATCTTGGACATGAGCATCGCGGCTCGGACTGCACGGATGACGCCAGGCCTCTCGACAGGGCAGATGTCGCTCGGTCCGGGGCCAATCAGCGTCGATCGGCCGACCGCGGCTGCCTCGTCCGTGAGCAGGCGCCCGCGAAATGGGCGATATGCTCCGACGAAATGTCAGCGTGTTGTCAGCACGCCGACACGCCGGCGTACACGATCATGCGCGTGGATCATCTGCGGGCGGTGGCCTCGATCCTCGCCATGCTGGAGGCGGCGGGCGGCGTGAGGATCTGTCGCGCCGGCTCGATCTAGCCGCGCGTGAGCGCGACGACGGTGGCGCAGAAGCGGTCGAGGTTGATCGGCTTGCGCATATAGGCATTGAATCCGCTCGCCATCTCCGGAGGAAAGTGCCGGTCGTAGCCGGTGATGGCGATACACGGAATCGTCCGGAGGCGCTTGGATTGCCCGCGCAGCCAGCCGATGAAGTCGAGGCCGGTGCCGTCCGGTAGCCGCATGTCGCACACGATCGCGTGCGGGCGGGCGACGAGGAGCTGCCGTTCCGCCTCCTCGACGGTGGTGGCAGTGAGCACGTGGGCACGCAGCGATTGGAGCACCGCGGTGAGAAGATCGCGGGAGTCCGCGTGGTCCTCGATGACGAGAATCGAGCAGCCATCGAGCGTCGGATCGCTCGACGGCTTGCGCGCGGCAAGTGCCGTCATGCGCCGATAGTAGCGGCTGACACGCCGCGACGTCTATCTATACAGTGCTAACCCGTGCTCCACGTGGGTAAACTTTTGCCCACGGTGGCGAGCGGATATCCCGGCTGCGGGGCAGCCGTCTGTTTGAGATCGGCCAGGGCGTCGGAGTATCCGAGATAGGTGGCGATCGAGGCAACGACCACCCGCGCCTCGACGGTCACCAGCTCGATACCCACCAGTGAGACCCGGACCCACGCATCGATGACGATGCCCTTGTCGAGCACGCGGTCCAGGACATCCACGAGGTTCGAGGTGGCGGACGTCCGCTCGACCTGCATTCCATGACTCCGTGTGCGCACGGAAATTTTTTTCCCGGGGCCTGCAAGTATCGGCACGCGAAGGTAGAGCAATCGTGGTGCCGGTCCGGCCGTTGGCCGCCTCTCAGCGATGACCGCGGCCCGCGCATGCGCGGCGCGTCCGCGCGCTGACGGTGTCATGTCGGAGGCGTCGCCGCATGGTCACCGAATGACATACCTATCGGTGAAACGGCGCGGCCGGCGGCGCGATCCAGCTTTCCGTCGTTGGTAGACTACGACCAGACCTCAACCGGCCTCGGCGCCGTCTACAAGGAGAGCCCATGCATCGACGACTGATCCCCGCCGTCACCGTTGCCCTGATGCTCCTCGTCGCCGTGGCCACCGCCCAGTCGCCCACGACCGAGAAGAAGCCGCTCGACGTCCCCTATGTCCCGACACACGAGTCGCTGGTGGAAGAGATGCTCAGCATGGCCCGCGTCGGAAGCAACGACGTGCTGTACGACCTGGGCTCGGGGGATGGACGGATCGTCATCACCGCCGCCCGGAGATTCGGGACGCGCGGCGTCGGCTATGACCTGGACCCCGAGCGCGTGAGCGAGGCGCGCGAGAACGCGCGTCGGGCCGGCGTGACCGATCGTGTCCGCTTCGAGCAGCAGGACATCTTCACGGCCAAGATCGCCGACGCGACGGTGATCACCATGTATCTGCTGCCCGACGTCAACATGCGGCTCCGTCCGAAGCTGCTGAGCGAGCTGAAGCCGGGCACCCGGATCGTCTCGCACAACTACGACCTCGGCGACTGGCAGCCGGTCCAGCGGAAGGAAATGGACGTCAGCGGCGTCAACCACACGCTCTTCCTCTGGATCGTCCCCCAGCGCGCAACCGGCCGCTAGCAGCGCGGCGCGTTCAAGAGGAGCGCCACGGCTCCGCCGGGGCGCTCCGAACGCGGGGGGTAGAGGAGCGTCACGGCTCCGCCGGGACGCTCCGAAGGTTGGGGGGATTGGGGGGCTATTTCGGGGCCCCCCATCTAAACAGACGCGCGCAGGCGGCGGCGGCCGAGGATGGCCCGGGCGGCGTTGAGTCCCGGCGTGCCCATCACGCCGCCGCCGGGATGGGCGGCGGCGCCGCAGAGGTAGAGGCCGCGGATCGGCATCCGGTAGCTCGCGTAGCCGGGCACCGGGCGGAGCGAGAAGAGCTGGCTCGGCGTCATCGCGCCCTGGAAGATGTTGCCGCCGGTCAGATTGAAGACGCGCTCGAGGTCCAGCGGCGTGAGCACCTGGCGCGCGAGCACCGAGCGCTTGAAGTTCGGCGCGTACTCGTTCAGCAGGTCGAAGCACCGATCCGCGAACGGCTCGCGGAGCTCGTCCCAGCTGCCTTCGCGCAGCGCATAGGGAGCGTACTGCACGAAGATCGACATCAGGTGCCGGCCGGGCGGCGCCACCGTCGGGTCGACGACCGATGGGATGGTGCACTCCAGCACCGGGCGTGACGACGGCCGGCCATACTTCGCGTCGTCGTAGGCGCGCTCGATGTAGTCCTGATCCGGACAGATGTGAATCGTTCCCCGGTGGTGCGGTCCCGGCGCCGTCCCCGGCAACGCGCTGAAGCTCGGCAGCTCCGCGAGCGCCACGTTGATCTTGAGCGACGCGCTGTCGTAGCTGATCCGGTCGACGGCGGTCATGAAGTCCGGCGGCAGCTGGCGGCGGTCCAGCAGGCGGGTGAACGTCACGCGAGCATCCGCGTTGCTGGCGACGATCGGTGCGCTGAACTCCTCCCCCGTCGCCAGTGCGACACCGGTGACTCGTCCATCGCGCACGAGGACACGCGTCACCTCGGCCTCGCAGCGGATCACGGCTCCGTGCGCGCGAGCGGCGGCCGCCAGCGCCTGCGTCAGCCCGCCCATGCCCCCGCGCACGTAGCCCCAGACGCCGCGCTTGCCGTCGGTCTCGCCCATGACGTGGTGGAAGAGCACGTACGCCGTCCCGGGCATCGAGGGGCTCGCCATGGCGCCGATGATCGCGTCGGTGGCGAGCGTCGCCTTGAGCTCTTCGGACTCGAACCACCGATCGAGCACGGTGCGGGCGGCGCCGGTGAGGATCTCCACCGCCTCGCCGGCGCCAGCGCCGAGGCGCCGGAATGCGCGTCCGAGCGTGAAGAGCTTGCGGAGATCGCCGAGCCGCGGCCGGAGCAGATCGGGCGGCGACTGCGTCAGCGTCGGCTCGATGATATCGGCCACCCGCTCCAGCATGGCCTCGTAGCGTTGATAGCGCTCGGCGTCGCGCTGGCTGAACTTGCCGATCTCCTTGCGGGTGAGCTCCGCATCCGGACCCATCAGCAGCGAGCGGCCGTCGGGCAACGGCGTGAACGAGGACGGCTCACGGGCCAGGACCTCGAAGCCATGGTCGGCAAGCCGCAGGTCCCGAACGATCTCCTTGCGGAAGAGGCTGTTGACGTAAGCGGCCGTCGAGACCTTGAAGCCGGGAAACGCCTCCTCGGTGACACAGGCGCCGCCGACGACGTGGCGACGCTCGAGGACGAGGACGCGGCGGCCGGCACGCGCGAGATACGCGGCGGTGACGAGGCCGTTGTGACCGGCCCCGACGATGATGGCGTCATATCGCGACGCAGCTCGGATCATGCCCGCATTATCCTACCGGCGCCTACCCTCCCCATTCTCCGACAGCTTCTCGAGGAGAAAGGCGCGCAGCCGGCGCTTCATCTCGTCGGGCATCTCCACCGCGCCGGCGCGGGCCGCGAGCCGAGCGGTCCGTCGATACGTGCGGAGATACGCGCGGCACGCGCGGCAACCCGCCAGGTGAAGCCTGAGCCGCATGCGGTCCCGCGGCCCCATCTCCCGAGCCAGGAAATCACCGAGCAGGTCGATCGCATCGCGGCACGTCACGCCGGGACGGTCTCACGGAGGTCGGGTTCGCGCGTCTGCACACGACTTGGACACGGCACGCCGACGACGGGATGCGCGCCGCTATCGATCACGCGCGGCGATGAGCGTCTCGACGAAATGCCGCATCGGAGGCAGCGTGGCGAACAGGGCCTGGAAGGCCTCGCGGTCGACGGCCAGCACGTTGGTCGCCGTCACCGCGCGCACCGTCGCCGTCCGCGGGCGGTCGCTCACGAGGGCGATCTCGCCGAAGCACTCGCCGACGCCCAGACGCCGTAGCGACGTCGGCGCCCCGCTGCCGTTCCGCTTGAGGACCTCCACCTCGCCCTCGGTGACGACGTAGAGCCAGTCGCCGCGGTCGCCTTCCTGGAACACGGCCTGGCCCGGCTCGAAGTACTCACGGCGGACGCCGAGCGAGCGCTCGGTCTTCAGCTGCACGATGTCCGGCGGCAGCACGAGGTCCAGCGTCCAGTCGGTGGCGACGCGGAGCTTGCGGTCGAAGCCGGGAAGCTTCAGGAGATAGATCGTGCGCCACACCCACCACGCGAGGAACCCGGAGAGCTTGATCCCGAAGATCTCGGCCACCGCCGAGCGGCGGCCGAGCGAGCCCATCTTGCCCAGCGCCGTGAACGCGAAGGCGCGCCGCGGCTCGCCGCGCAGCGTGGCCACGATGTTTCGAGCCAGGCATGCCGCCTGCCGCGTGGCATGCTGGGCGGTGGGCGGGCAGACCTCGCCTGTCCGCGCGTCGCGCGCCGCCGCGCAGTCGCCGAGCGCCCAGACGCCGGGGTGATCGGGCACGGCCAGGTGGGCGTCGACTACGACGCGGCCGCGCTCCATCTTCAGCGGCAGCGCGGATACGAGCGGGTTGGGCGCCGACGGCACCGTGCTCACGAGGGTGCGGGTGGCGATGCGCTCGCCGCCGGCGAGGAGTGCCGCGTCGAGGGTGGCGCCGGCCAGCCGCGTGTTCAGCCGGAGCTCGACGCCGCGGCGGGCGAGCAATCGCTGGGCGAACTCCGCGAGCGAGGCGGGCAGCTCCGGCAGGATGAGCGAGCCGCCGTGCAGCAGCACGACGCGCAGCTCGGCGGGGCGGATGTTGCGGAAGCTCTTCGCCGCCACCCGCACGAAGTCGTTCAGTTCGGCCACCGCCTCGACCCCGGAGAAGCCGCCGCCGGCGACGACGAACGTCAGCAGCGCGCGCCGGACGTCGGGATCTTGCTCGATGTCGGCCTCTTCCAGCGTGTGGATGATCCGGTTGCGCAGCGTGAGCGCGTCGCCGAGGTACTTGAAGGGCAGCGCGTACTCGGCCAGACCGGGCTGGCCGGCGAACGAGGTGACGTTGCCGAGCGCGAGCACGAGGTGATCCCAGTGCAGATGGTGCTGGCGGCTGCCGAAGCTCGCCGTGGCCACCACGCTGCGATGGCTCACATCGATCGACTCGATCGTCCGGGTGTAGAGGTTCGTGTTCGGACACAGACGGCGGATCGGCGTGATGGTGTCGGTGATGCCGATGGAGCCCGAAATCACCTCGGGCAGCATGGGCTGGAAGACGATGTAGTTCTCGCGGCTCACCAGCCCCAGCTCGACCTCGCCGGCGGCGAGCTCGCGCTTGAGCAACTTCTCGAGGGTGAGCGCGGTATACACGCCGCCGAAGCCGCCGCCGAGGATCAGAATGCGCGTCGGGCGCCCGACTGTCATGACGCCTCCGTGGTGGCGCGGGCCGCCTCGAGGAACGTTTCGTCATCAGGGTCCACCGAGGTCAGACGGATCCGCAGTAGCCCGCCGACCTCGCCGGTCGCCTTGCCATAGATGTCGCCGGAGGCGCGTCCGGAGCCCGCCCAGGTCAGTCGCAGTCGCACGTTCGTCAGCGGCGGGAGCGCGGCCGCGGTCGCCACGTCGAGGTGCCGGCGACCGAGGCGACGCACCTCGCCCGTGAACGCCTCGGCGCGGATCCGCTTGCCCTCGACGAGCCAGCCCACCAGCGGCAGCGTGACGGCGACGCCGGCGTCCGTCCCCGCCTCGCGTCGTTGCGCCCAGCGCCCGCCGAGGCCGCGCAGCTCGTACAGCGCGACCGGGGTGTCGAGGCCTTTGAGCTCGGCGTGGATCGGCGGCGCCACGTCCGCGAGCGGTCCGAGATAGCGCACCGTGGACTCGGAGAGCAGCACCTGGCCACCGACCGTGCAGCTCTCGACGCGGGCGGCGAGATTCACGGCCGCGCCGACCACGGCGTACTTCGTCCGCTGCTCCGAGCCGATGTTGCCGACCACCGCCTCTCCGGTGTTGATGCCGATGCCCATCTCGAATCGCGGCCGCCCGCGCGCCACGTTGGCCTCGTTCAGCTCGTCCATCGCCAGCTGCATGGCCAGCGCGGCGGCGGCGGCGCGCTCGGCATGGTCCGGATGCTCGAGGGGCGCCCCGAAAACGGCGAACACGGCATCGCCGATGAACTCGTTCACGGTGCCGCCGTGGGCGATGACGATGTCGGCCATCCGCCCGAGGTAGTCGTTCAGCACCTCCATGACGCCGCTCGGGTCCCCGTGCTCGGCGAAGCGCGTGTAGCCGCGCAGGTCGGACATCAGCACGGTGACCTCGCGCTTGCGTCCTCCCAGCCGCAGCCCGTCCGGCGATTCGAGAACGGCCTGGGCGACCTCCGGCGACACGTAGCGGCCGAAGGCGTTGCGGATGACCTCGCGCTGCCGGAGGCCTTCCACCATCGCGTTGAACGCGGCCGTCAGCTGGCCGACCTCGTCGCGTGAGGTGACCGGCACCGCCGGCGAGAGGTCCCCTCCTGCCACTCGGGCCGCCGCACCCGTGAGGGCGACCACCGGCCGCGTGAGCCGCCGGGCGACGATCACCGCCAGCGCCACCGCGAGCAGGCCACCCGCGAGCATGCCCTGGAGGATGGTCGTGTCCAGCTCGCGCAGCCGATCGAAGTAGAAGTCCACCGGATAGTCCACCTCGAGCACGGCGACCGTACGACCATCCGCCGCCGGCAGGGGCGCGAAGGCGCTGATGCGGGCGCCGGCGCGCGTGCGGTAGATCCGGGTGTAGCGGGCGACGCCATCCTCGAACGTCCACGCCACCGCGTCGGCCGCTTCCGCGGCCACGATGAAGGGCGCCCCCGGCCGCTCGTCGTCGGCCGTGGTGACGACGATGCGGGCGCGCCGGGAGACGCGGTCGTAGTCGCTCAGCGTGCGCATGGGCGTGGTCAGCAGCGTCTCCGTCTGGATCGTGGTCAACGCCTTCACGATCCGGCGATAGGCCGCTGTGTCGGCGCGCGGCGTCCGCGCCGCCTCCGCATGCAGCGCGGGCTCCACCAGCAGGGCGCTCACGCGCGCGATGTTGAGCAGCTGGGTGCCAACGGTGTCCTCGACCTCGCGGCTCTGCCGCTGGTGGACCAGCACGCCGACGAGGCCGACGGTGATGAGCGTCACCACGACGAAGACGGCGGCGAGCCGCACGGCGAGACGCTGCCACGGGCGCAGCGCCACCGCCGTCGGCACTCCGGACGCGACGCGCTCACGCATCGCGGCTCAGGGCGTAGTGGACGGCTCGAGTCCGAGCAGGTGGTCCAGCGACCAGCGTCCGGCGCCGCGGGTGAGCAGGAACAGGAGGATGGACGCCCATGTCAGATGCTCCGAATAGGCGCCGGGGTACACGAACGTCTGGATGACGGCGATCATCCCGAGCAGCGGCAGCACGGCCAGCCGCGTGCCGAGGCCGAGGATCAGCAGCATCGAGCAGCCGAGCTCGAAGGTCGTCGCCATCGCCGCCGCGACGTCCGGCGGCAGCACCGGCACCTTGTACTCGTCGGCGAACAGCTGCACGGTGAACTCCCACGAGGCGAGCTTGTTCAGGCCGGCCTTGAGGAAGACGCTGGCCACGGCCAGGCGGAACAGCAGCTGCAGCAGCGGGAGCGGGAACCGACCCAGCGCGTCGATGGCCCGGGCGATCGCGCCCCGCACGCCGGAAGCAGGCATCGTCGTCAGCACGTGTGCGCTCATCGGTCCCCGCTCCTTTGCCGTCAGGCTTTCTTGGGTTGCTTGCTGGCGCCGACGAGCTTGTCGCACGAGCCGGCAGGGATGTAGATCCAGGCGTCGCCCTGGTTGTCGCGCTTCGAGGTGCCCGCGCAGGACGAATTGGCGGTCTGACAGTCGTTCTTGCCCGCCTTCGCGACGCCGTAGCACTTCTCGGCCTCGTACTTGGGCTTGGGCGCCGGCTGCGCGCCGACCGTGTACGGCATGGCGAGCGCGGCCGCGACGGCGGAAGCGATCAGGAGCTGAGATGTCTTCACGATGCGACCTCCTGCTGATTGTGCGGGCTCGCTCTGTCGACCCGCCCCGGCGGCGGAGCCCGCGTTCGTCGCGGCCCGGGCGTACGTCCCTAAGACACAGGCGAGTCGGGCGACGATGCGGCGCGACCGCCGGCGAGCGTCTGCCAGGCCCGCAGCGTCTCGGCCACGCTCCACGCCTGCGCGATGCATCCGTCGGGACGGAACGGTTCGTCGCCGTCGAAGATCTCGGCGATCGAGCCGAGACCGTGATCACCGAGATGATCGGCGAGTGGTGCGAGGAGCTCGCGCGCGCGGGCGGCGTCGCCGTAGGCGTTGAAGTGTGCCAGCGCGAAGGGGCCCAGCAGCCAGGCCCAGGCCGCACCCTGGTGATAGCACGCGTCGCGCATCCGTTGATCGCCGCCGTACCGGCCGGTGTAGCGGGCATCGAGCGGCGCCAGGCTCCGCAGGCCGTACGGCGTGAGCAGATGCCGCGCGCAGGCGTCGACGACCGCGCGGCGACGCGTGGCCGGCAGCGCGCCGTGAGCCAGCGAGACCGCGAAGATCTGATTCGGCCGCAGCGTGGCGTCGTCGCCCTCCGGCCCATCGATCACGTCGAAGCACCAGCCGTGCCGTGGGCTCCAGAAGCGGTCGAAGCTCGCCGCCACGCGAGCGGCCATGCGCTCGAGCTCCTCGGCGGGCTCGTGGAGGCGACGCGCGAAGTCGGCCATGCTCCGCAGCGCGCTGTACCAGAGGGCGTTGATCTCGACGGGCTTGCCGATGCGCGGCGTGACGACCCAGTCGCCCACCTTCGCGTCCATCCAGGTCAGCTGCACGCCCGGCTCGCCCGCGGCGAGCAGGCCGTCGGCCGGGTCCTGCCGGATGCCGTAGCGCGTGCCGTCCCGATGCCACTGGACGATGGACGCGAGCGTCGGATAGAGCTCCTTCACCAGACCGTCGTCACCGGTCGCCGCGTGATAGGCGCGGATCGCCTCGACGTACCAGAGGGTCGCGTCGACCGTGTTGTACTCGGGCACGTCGCCGGCATCGGGAAACCGATTCGGCAGCATGCCGCGGTCGACGAACCGCGCGAAGGTCGTCAGCACCTTGCGCGCGATGTCGGGCCGGCCGGTCCCGAGCGTGAGGCCGGCGAGCGCGATCATCGTGTCGCGACCCCAGTCGCCGAACCAGTGATAGCCCGCGATCACCGTCGCGCCGTCCGGCTCGTCGGCTACGGCGCGGCGCACCACGAACTGATCGGCCGCCAGCACCAGCTGCTCGATCCAGCGCGGCGACGCCGCCGCCTCGGGTCGCGAGCGCCGCCAGCGCGTCAGGGTCTCCGTGTCGTGCGCGGCGCGCGCGCGCCAGGCCGCGGCGCCCTCGCGTGCTGGCGCCGGCTCCGCCGAGATCACCAGGACGAGCTCCTCCTCCGCCGCGAGATCCGTGCGGAAGGTCGCCGCGTGCAGATGATCCTCCACGTGATCGAGGCCACGGGCGCGCTCGGCCGGCAGGTCGAAGTCGCGATACCAGACGTGGGCGGGCTCCACCTCTGCGCCGCGCGCCAGCAGCTCGAGCGGCCGCGCGCCGTCGAAGGCGGTGACGCGCACGCCGTCCTGCACGCGCGCGACGTCCATGCGCCAGTCGCCGCCCCGCGTGGTCGCGTGATAATCGCGATAGTTCACGAGGCTCTTGACCGCGAGCCTCACCGGGCCGGAGGCGCGCAGCACGCGCCACCGGACGCAGGTCGTGTTGGCGCCGGGGTGCATCCACAGGCGCTTTTCGACCAGCGCGTCGCCGGCGGCGTACCTCCACACCGGCGTCGTGCCCTCGAGGCGGAAGCCGTCGATGAGCCGGAAGCCCTGCGGCCCGAGGGCACCGCTCGCCCAGCGGGCCACGAACAGCGGCCACTCCGCGCCGGCGTACTCGAGCGTGTCGTGCACGGCGGCGGCAAGCAGCGTGCGCCCCAGCGGCGGACGCAGGGCGGCGACGAGCAGGCCGTGATAGCGACGCGTCTGGGTGCCGGCCAGCGTCCCGGATGCGAAGCCGCCGATGCCGTTGACGCACAGCCATTCGCGGCGCTCGGCCGCCGCCAGATCGCCGGTGACTTCCCGGCCCCATGCCAGGAGCGGGCCACGCTCATCCATCTGTTGGATGGGACACCCCGGGTCGGCGCCGGGGCGCGCGCACCGCTCGGTCGTCTCGCCGTGTCCCAAGGGCGGCATGCATCCGACGGGCTGCGGCATCGGGCTGCGCGCGCCTCACGTCGCGGAGATCGCGGCCACGCTCCCGCCGATCCCGTGGCTCGAGGTGCACGCCGAGAACTACATGAGCGGGGCCCCCGCGGTGCGCGCGCTCGAGCGGCTGCGCCGCGACTACCCGATCTCGCTCCACGGCGTGGGCCTGTCCCTCGGCACGGCCGAGGGCCTCGACGAGGGCCATCTCGACCGCCTGCGGCAACTGGTCCGGCGCGTCGAGCCGGCGCTGGTCTCCGAGCATCTCTCGTGGAGCGTGCAGGACGGCGCGTACCTGAACCATTTGCTGCCGCTACCATACACGGACGAAGCGCTGGAGCTGGTGTGTCGCCACGTGGCACACGCCCAGGATCGGCTCGGCCGGCGGTTGCTGATCGAAAATCCGGCCGGCTACCTCCGCTTCCGTGACTCGCCCATCCCCGAGGCGGCCTTCCTGAGCGAGCTGGCGCGCCGCACGGGCTGCGGCCTGCTGTGCGACGTCAACAACGTGTTCGTGACGTGCACGAACCTCGGCGGCGATGCCGGCGCCTGGATCGACGACCTCGACGCGACGGCCGTCGGCGAGATCCACCTGGCCGGTCACGCGGTGAACGACGCCGACGGCCAGACCGTGCTCATCGACGATCACGGCTCGGCCGTGCGCGACCAGGTCTGGCGCCTCTACGAGCGCGCCATCGCGCGGACCGGCGCGCTGCCGACGCTGGTCGAATGGGACACCGACGTGCCGCCACTGGCCGTCTTGCTCGGCGAAGCGGCCAAGGCCGAGCGTCGCCTCGAAGCGCGACGGGGAGATCGTGTCGTCGCTGCGTGAGCTGCAGGCGGGGTTCCGCGCGGCACTGCTGGCCGACGGCGAGCACGGTGTCACCGGCGAGATCGTCGGCGACCGCCTGGATATCCCCGCACGGCTGGCGATCTATCGTCATCACGTCCTCACGAGCCTGACGGCCGCCCTCGAGGCGACCTTCCCCGTCGTCTGCCAGCTCGTGGATCGCCGCTTCTTCGGCTGGCTCGCCGACCGCTACATCCGCGCGCATCCGCCGACCGGACCATGCCTGACCGACTACGGCGCGACGCTGCCCGCATTCATCGAGGACTTTCCGGCGTGTGCGAAGCTGCCGTGGCTCGGCGACGTGGCGAGGCTCGAGTGGGCGATGAATGCGGCGCTTCACGCCCCGGACGTCGCGCGGCTCACGCCCGGCGGCCTCGCCGCGATCTCCGCGTCGGCGCTGCCGGAGCTCGTGTTGCGCCTCGAGCCCTCGGTGACGTTGCTCGCCTCCCGCTGGCCAATCGACGCCATCTGGCGGGCGAATCAGCCGGCCGCCGCCGCGGTCACCGTCGATCTCGACGCGGGTGGTGTCCGACTCCAGATCCGGCGCGCCGCGGAGGATGTCGTGTTCGGCGCGCTGCCGGGCGGCACGTTCGCCTTCCGCCAGGCGCTCGGCGCAGGCCGGACGCTCGCCGCCGCCGTCGAGGCCGGGCTCGCCGTCGATCCCGCCCTCGAGGTCGCCGCGGAGGTCCGCGGCCTCCTCGACGAACACCTGGTCGCTGCCTAGCCTCGAAAGGTCTCCGCGCGATCGCCGGCGCGCACAGTGGCATCCCACGTCACCTCGATGGCGCCCTTGACGCTCTCGTGCGCGGGGCAGCCTTGAGGATGCGCCGCCAGCGCGCGCTCGGCGGCCTCGAGCGACTCGGCCGGCACGGCCAGCTCGTAGTGCACGTGGATCGAGCGGATGCGGATGGTCTTGCCGTGGCCGACGATACGACCGGCGGCGGCGGCGGTGAAGCGGTCGCGGTCGAAGGCGATCTTGCGCCCTGCCAGGGCGCCACGCAGGGTGCCGAACATTCAGCCGGCGACACCGGCGACGATGTGATCGAGCGTCGAGGCGACGGGCGGGCCCTCGGGAACGCCGTAGTACTGGCGGAGCGCGCCCTGCACGCCGTAGACGACCGGCTCGGGAACGTCACCGAGATAGGCGTGACGGGCGCCGTCCTTGTAGACGAGGCGCGTGCGCGAAACGTATTCGAAGTCGTCGGCCATCTCATCCTCCTAGGGGCGCCGCAGCGCACGGAGCGCGGCCAGCGTGTCGTCCGGCTCGGGCCGGGTCGTGTAGTCGGGATCGCTCTCGGCGTACCGGATGATGCCTTCCTGGTCGATGATGAAGCACGCCGGCATGGGCAGCGTCCACGAGGCGTCGCCGTTGTAGACGGCGAGATCGAGCGGGAAGGTGGCGTAGAGCGCGCGCAGATAGTCGGGCAGCGCGAAGCGCAGGCCGAAGCGCGCCGCCACCTCGTTGCCGGCGTCACTCAGGATCTCGAAGCCGAGATGGCGGCTCCGGCCCCCGGGCTTCAGCACCTGTCCGGGCGCTCCGGATGCCCGCAACTCGTCGACCGCGCGATGCATCGTGGCGACGGTCTCCGGCGGCCGTTTCGCCTCCAGGCGTTCGCGGAGCGTCTTCAGCTCCTCCTTGAGCACCATGTCGCGCACCTCCACGAATGTTTGGACACCGCCTCCGCCGGCCGGGATTCCGCCGGTGCTAGACTGCCGGGCGTGAGCGGTGACGATCGTATCCTGCTCGCGCGCGCCGCGGGTGGTGATGCTGACGCGCTCGAGGCGCTGATGGGCCGCTATGCCTCCCGTGTCTATCGCCTCTCGTACGGCATCACGCGCAACGGCGCCGACGCCGAGGAAGTCGTGCAGGACGTGTTCCTGCAGGTCGTGCAGAAGGGCGCCGGCTTCGAGGGCCGCGCGGCGCTCGGCAGCTGGATCTATCGCATCACCACGAACCTGAGCCTCAACAAGCGACGCGGCAAGCGCTATGAGCTCGAGACCTCGCTGGACGAGCTGCTGCCGCGCTACCGCGCCGACGGCCACCGCGAGGGCGACCGCGCGTATCTCCTGGCCGACTGGTCGGCCACCCCCGAGCGTGAGCTGCTCGCCGGCGAGTCGCGCCGTGTCCTGGACGCGGCCATCGACCGGCTGCCCGACCATTACCGCGCGGTGCTCGTGCTCAAGGACGTCGAGCAGCTCGCGACCGGGGACGTGGCGGAGATCGTCGGCGACACGGTGGCCGCCGTCAAGACGCGTCTTCACCGCGCGCGCATGGCGCTGCGCGAGCAGCTGGCTCGAGGGCTGAGGAGACAGGCGTGACGTGCCGGGACTTGATCGCGGTACTCGACGATTATCTCGATGACGCCCTGCCCCAGCCCGCGCGTGCCGAGCTCGAGCGGCATCTCGCCGAGTGTGCGCCATGCCGCGCCTACCTGGCCACGTACCGGAAGACCCGCGAGATCGGCGCCGCCGCCGGTCGGATCGAGATGCCCGACGACATGAAGCGCCGGCTCCGCCGGTTCCTGCGCGCGAACCTCCGAGGGTCCTGAGCGGCTTCCGCTTGGGCCGGCCGCGTATCGGCGCGACCATTGTCCGTGTCCAAGGGACGAGCGAGGAGGAAGACATGCACCAGCCCTTGAAGGGACAGGCCGCTCTGGTGACCGGCGCCGCCTCCGGCATCGGGGCGGGCGTGGCGCGCGCGCTCGGCGCCGCCGGCGCCAGCGTGGTCGTCAATTATGTCAGCGACCCGGAGCGCGCGGAGGCCGTCGTCGCCGGCATCCGCGAGAGCGGAGGCGAGGCCTTCACCGTTCAGGCCGACGTGTCCAACGAGTCCGAGGTGCGCGAGATGTTCGCCAAGGCCATCGCGCGCCTGGGGACCATCGACATCCTGGTCAACAATGCGGGGCTGCAGCAGGACGCGCCGATCACGGAGATGACGCTCGCCCAGTGGAACACCGTGCTCGGCGTCAACCTCACCGGCATGTTCCTCTGCGCGCGCGAGGCGGCGCGGGAGATGATCCGACGCGGCGCCCGCGCGGGCATCTCGGCGGCGACGGGGAAGATCATCTGCGTCTCCTCGGTGCACGAGGTCATTCCGTGGGCGGGGCACGTGAACTACGCCGCCTCGAAGGGCGGCGTGAAGCTCTTCATGCAATCACTCGCCCAGGAGCTGGCGCCGCGTCGCATCCGGGTCAACTCGGTGGCGCCGGGCGCGATCCAGACGCCGATCAACCGGGCCGCCTGGGAGACGCCGGAGGCGCTGGCGGCGCTGCTGAAGCTCATTCCGTACGGGCGCATCGGACAGCCGGATGACATCGGACGTGTGGTGGCCTGGCTCGCCTCCGACGACGCCGACTACATCCACGGCCAGACGATCTTCGTGGACGGCGGCATGACGCTGTATCCCGAATTCGCGCAGGGCGGCTGACCGATGACGGCCGAGCACGCACGGCTCGACGACGCGCGCGCGCACCGCGTCCACTGGCGGCGCTGGGGGCCATACCTGTCCGACCGGCAGTGGGCCACCGTCCGCGAGGACTACTCGGCGTCCGGCACGGCCTGGGACTACTTCCCGCACGATCACGCGCGCTCGCGGGCCTATCGCTGGGGCGAGGATGGGCTCCTCGGGATCTCCGACAACCATCAGCGGTTGTGCTTCGCGCTGGCGCTCTGGAACGGGCGCGATCCGATCCTCAAGGAACGTTTCTTCGGGCTCACCGGCTCCGAGGGCAATCACGGTGAGGACGTCAAGGAGCAGTACTTCTACCTCGACAGCACGCCCACCCACTCGTACATGCGCGCGCTGTACAAGTACCCGCAGGCCGAGTATCCGTACGCCCGCCTGGTTGAAGAAAACGGCCGTCGTGACCGCCGGCAGCCGGAGTTCGAGCTGGTCGACACCGGCGTCTTCGACGCCGACCGCTACTTCGACGTCGCCGTGGAGTACGCCAAGGCCGCCGCCGACGACGTGCTCATCCGGATCACGGTGGCCAATCGCGGGCCGGAGGCGGCCGTGCTGCACCTGCTGCCGACGCTGTGGTTCCGCAACACGTGGTCGTGGGACGTCGGGGCGGTGCGCCCGACGCTCGCCACGAGCGGTGACGGGCTCATCCAGGCCGAGCATCCCACGCTCGGACGGCGGTGGCTCGCCTGCGAGGGCGCCGCCGAGCTGATCTTCACGGAGAACGACAGCAACCTCGAGCGACTCTTCGGCGTCCCCAACCAGACGCCGCACGTGAAGGATGCGTTTCACGACTACGTGGTGCACGGCCGCCTCGACGCCGTGAACCCCGCACGCCGCGGCACCAAAGCCGCCGCGCACTACCGGCTGACGCTCGCCCCGGGCGGCACGGCCACCGTCCGGCTGCGCCTGAGCGACACGGTGGCGGGGGCGCCGTTCGGCCCGAGCTTCGAGGGCGCGTTCGCGCAACGCCGCCAGGAGGCCGACGACTTCGCGGCCACCATCATCCCCGCGCGGCTGTCGGACGACGCGCGCAACGTGATGCGACAGGCGCTGGCCGGGATGCTGTGGACGAAGCAGTGGTACCACTTCGACGTCCGGCGCTGGCTCGACGGCGACCCCACCCAGCCGCCGCCGGCAGCGACGCGTCGGCACGGACGCAACGCGCAGTGGACCCATCTCTACAACGACGACGTCGTCTCGATGCCCGACAAGTGGGAGTACCCCTGGTACGCGGCCTGGGATCTCGCCTTCCACATGATCCCCATGGCGCTCGTCGATCCCGATTTCGCCAAGGACCAGCTCATCCTCTTCCTGCGCGAGTGGTACATGCACCCGAACGGGCAGGCCCCGGCCTACGAGTGGGCGTTCGGAGACGTCAACCCGCCCGTGCACGCCTGGGCCGCCTGGCGTGTCTACAAGATCGACAAGCGCCTGCGCGGACGGGGCGACCGCGAGTTCCTGGAACGGGTTTTCCAGAAGCTCCTGCTCAACTTCACGTGGTGGGTGAACCGCGAGGATCCGGAGGGCCGCAACATCTTCCAGGGCGGCTTCCTGGGCCTCGACAACATCGGCGTCTTCGATCGCTCGGCGTCACTGCCCACCGGCGACCACATCGAGCAGTCGGACGGGACGGCGTGGGTGGCGATGTTCTCGCTCAACATGCTCACCATCGCCCTCGAGCTCGCCCAGGACAACGCCGCCTACGAGGACATGGCGTCGAAGTTCTTCGAGCATTTCCTGCGCATCGCCGAGGCGATGAGCGGCATGGGCGGCGACGGCATCGATCTGTGGGACGACGCCGACGGCTTCTTCTACGACGTGCTGCATACGCCCCAGGGCGGACGTCCCATGAAAGTGCGCTCGCTGGTGGGGCTGGTGCCGCTCTTCTCGGCGCAGGTGATCGAGCCCGAGCAGCTGGCCCGCGTGCCACGGTTCGCGCGCCGCATGCAGTGGTTCCTCGAGAACCGTCCGGACCTGGCGCGCCTGGTGACGGCGCAGCCGCTCGACGACATGCGGAACCGCCGCCTGCTGGCCCTCGTCGGTCCCGACCGCCTCGCCCGCGTGCTGCGGACCATGCTGGACGAGAACGAGTTCCTTTCGCCCTTCGGGATCCGCGCCTTGTCCCGCTACCACGCCGACCATCCGTACGTCCTCGAGGTCGATGGCCAGCAGCACCGCGTGGAGTACGAGCCGGCCGAGTCGTCGAGCGGCCTCTTCGGCGGTAACTCGAACTGGCGCGGCCCGATCTGGTTTCCGATGAACTTCCTGATCGTCGAGGCGCTGCAGCGGTTCGACTACTTCTATCGCGGCGAGATGAAGGTCGAGCTGCCCACCGGCTCCGGCCGCATGATGACGCTGTGGGAGGCGGCCGGCGAGCTCTCGCGGCGGCTGATCCGGATCTTCCTGCGCGACGGTGATGGACGGCGGCCCGTTCACGGCGGCGTCGAGCGCTTCGCCGGCGATCCCCACTGGAAGGACCTCGTGCTCTTCTACGAGTACTTCCACGGCGACAACGGCGCCGGCATCGGCGCCAGTCATCAGACGGGCTGGACCGGGCTCGTGGCCAAGCTTCTCCGGCAGAGCGGCCAGTGACGCGCGCGCACTGGCCCGAGTACGTGAGCGAGGCGGCCGGGCTCGGTCTGTTCATGGTCTCGGCCTGCGTCTTCGGCGCCGTGCTCGGTCATCCGGCCTCGCGCGTGGTGCACGCGCTGCCCGATCCCCTCGCGCGGCGGCTGCTCATGGGGCTGGCGATGGGCGTGACCGCGGTCGCGCTGATCTACTCGCCCTGGGGCCGGCGCTCGGGGGCGCACTTGAATCCGGCGACGACGCTGACCTTCTGGCGCCTCGGCAAGATCGCCACGCCCGACGCGCTGGCCTATGCGGGTGCGCAGGTCGTCGGCGGCGTCGCGGGCGTCTTGCTGGCCGCGCTGCTCGTCGGCTCCGCCCTGGCGCATCCCGACGTGCGCTACGTCGTCACCGTCCCCGGCGCCGGCGGCCGCGCCGCCGCCTTCGCGGCGGAGACGGCCATCACATTCCTGCTCATGACGGTCGTGCTGCACGTCTCGAACCGGGCCTCGCTCGCGCGCTTCACCGGCCTCGCCGCCGGCGCGCTGGTGGCGCTCTACATCACGGTCGAGGCGCCGATCTCCGGCATGAGCATGAACCCGGCGCGCAGCTTTGCCTCGGCGGTCCCGGCCGGCGCCTGGACCGCCTTCTGGATCTACGTCGTCGCGCCACCGCTCGGGATGCTGGCGGCGGCCGAGGTCTATGCGCGCGGCGGCGACGCCCGCGCCGTGTACTGCGCCAAGCTCCACCACGATACGGTGAGTCGGTGCATCTTCCGCTGCCGGCACGCCGAGCTGCGCGGGCGCTGAGCGCCCCAGGAGGCGACTCCATGTCGAACCGGTACGACGTGATCATCATCGGCTCGGGCGCGGGCGGCGGCACCCTGTTTCACGCGCTCGCGCCGACAGGCAAAAGGATCCTCCTGCTCGAGCGCGGAGGCTACGTCCCTCGCGAGCGTGAGAACTGGTCCACGCGCGCCGTGAATCGGCAGGGCCGGTACAACACGACGGAGACGTGGCGCGACGGCGCGGGAGGCGAGCTGCACCCGCATACCAACTACTGGGTGGGCGGCAACACCAAGTTCTACGGCGCCGCCCTGTTCCGTATGCGCCGCCAGGACTTCGGCGAGCTGAAGCATCACGGCGGCGTCTCGCCCGCCTGGCCCATCGGCTACGACGAGCTCGAGCCCTATTACTCGCGCGCCGAACGGCTCTACCAGGTCCACGGGCAGCGGGGCGCGGATCCCACCGAGCCGCCGGCGAGCGAGCCCTACCCGCATCCGCCTGTCAGCCACGAGCCGCGCATCCAGCAGCTCGCCGACGATTTCGCGCGCCAGGGGCTACGTCCCTTCCACGTGCCGCTCGGCATCATGCTGAACGAGCGCGATCCGCAGCGCAGCGCGTGCATCCGGTGCGCCACCTGTGACGGCCACCCGTGTCTCGTCGGCGCCAAGTCGGACGCGCAGGTGGTGTGCGTCGATCCCGCGCTGGCGCATCCCAACGCCACCCTGCTCACGGGCGCCTACGTCGAGCGCCTGGAGACGAGCACGTCGGGCCGCGAGGTGACGCGCGTGATCGTTCGCCGCGACGGCGCCGCCGAGGATTATGCCGCGGACGTCGTGGTCGTGTCGGCCGGCGCCATCAACTCGGCGGCGCTGCTGCTCCGGTCGGCGAGCGAGCGCCATCCTCGCGGCCTCGCCAACGGCTCGGGCGTGATCGGACGTCACTACATGGGGCACGTGAACTCCGTGCTCATGGCGCTCTCGAAGTGCCCGAATCCCACGATCTTCCAGAAGACGCTGGCCGTGAACGACTTCTACCTCGGCGCCGCCGACTGGCCGTTCCCCATGGGTCACATCTCGTTCGTAGGCAAGCTCGACGGCGAGACGCTCCGCGCCGGCGCGCCGGCCATCGCACCCGGCTGGACGCTCGAGCTCATGGCTCGCCACTCGCTCGACTTCTGGCTGACCTCCGAGGACCTGCCCGATCCCGACAATCGCGTGACGCTCGACCGTCAGGGCAACATCGTGCTCGCCTACCGGCCGAACAACGAGGAGGCGCACGCCCGGCTGATCGCCAAGCTCAAGGACGCGATGAAACGCCAGTCGCGCTGCGGCGTGCACGGCCACGACTGCCACGAGGGCCTCTTTGCCCGCAACCTCTACCTGGGGCAGCGCATCCCGCTGGCCGGCGTCGCCCACCAGAATGGGACCGTACGGTTCGGCCACGATCCCGCGACCTCGGCGCTGAACGCGGACTGCCGCGCCCACGAGGTCGACAACCTCTACGTCGTCGACGCCTCGTTCTTCCCCTCCAGTGCCGCCGTCAATCCGGCGCTGACCATCATGGCCAATGCCCTGCGCGTCGGCGACCACCTCGCGCGCCGACTCGGTTAGGCATGCGCCGCCTCGTCGTCGCGCTCACGCTCGCCTGCGTCCTCGGCATCGACGGCGCCGCCACCGGCGGCGGCGCTCCGATCAGCGCGGTGGGCTCCATCGGCATGACCGTTTCGAACGTCGAGCGGTCGACGGAGTTCTATGCGCGCGTGCTCGGCTTCGAGCGGGTGTCCGACACGGAGGTGACCGGGGAGGACTACGAGCGCTTGCAGGGCGTCTTCGGGCTGCGGCTGCGTGTGGTCCGCCTGCGCCTCGGTGACGAGATGCTCGATCTCATGGAGTACCTCACACCGCGGGGACGGCCGATCCCCGCCGACTCCCGCAGCCACGACCGCTGGTTCCAGCACGTCGCCATCGTGGTGAGCGACATCGACCGTGCCTACGCGCGGCTGCGGGAGCATCGCGTGGAGCACGCCTCACCGGCGCCGCAACGGCTGCCCGACTGGAATCCCGCCGCGGGCGGCATCCGCGCCTTCTACTTCAAGGATCCCGACGGCCACCCGCTCGAGATCCTGTCGTTCCCGCCGGGCAAGGGTGATCCGCGCTGGCGCCGCGCCGACGGGCGGCTCTTCCTCGGGATCGATCACACCGCGATCGTGGTCGGCGACACCGCGCGAAGCCTGGCGTGCTACCGCGACGCGCTCGGCCTCGTCGTGGCCGGCGAGAGCGAGAACTGGGGCGCGGAGCAGGAGCGGCTGAACAACGTCTTCGGCGCCCGCCTGCGCATCACCACGCTGCGCGCGCCGGCGGGACCGGGAATCGAATTCCTCGAGTATCTGACGCCGCGCGACGGCCGGCAGGCGCCGGCGGATGCCCGCGCCAACGATCTCGCGCACTGGCAGACGTCGTTGCACACGACCGACGCGGCCGGCGCAGCGCGCGCTCTGCGCGGCACGGCCTGCGCGATGCTCTCGCCGGCCGTGGTCATGCCACCCCGGCGTGAGCTCGGCTTCCTCCGCGCCTTTCTCGCGCGCGATCCTGACGGCCACGTCTTCCAGGTGGAGGAGCGATGATGGAGCGGGTCGCCGATCTCGTGGCCACGCACGTCCGCCGCGCCCGGCGGCGTGCGCCGCGGCGTGCGAGCGGCGGTGGTGAACCTCGATCCATGGCATGCGCCGGCGGCGATCCGATTCAATGCGGCGGCGGCTGCGAGCGCGCTACGACGCGGCGGTGTGGATCGACTGCTGCTTCGAGACGGCGCTACGCCGGGCGCTGGCGCGCAACCAGGAAGGCCTCGACGAGGCCGCCCTGCGGCGCGATTACGCGACCATCT
>JBIOXS010000025.1:0-27080 GCA_044869815.1 Candidatus Rokuibacteriota bacterium
ACATCAGCGCCGTCGGTATCCTGGCCAATGTCACGCTGTTCTTCGTCGCCCCCGAGTTGCTCGTCGTGCTGCTCGGTCGCGGAACGGCGAAGTGGCTGCCGGCTCTCGACGCGCTCCGCGTCCTGTGCTTGTACGGAATCTCGCGGGTCGTCTTGGAGCCGCTCGGCAGCGTCATCATGGCGCTCGGCAAGCCGGGCGTGATGTTCCGAACGAACTTCGTCGTCGCCGTCCTGGAGATCGCGTTGCTCTATCCGGCGCTCGTGTACGGCGGCATCGTGGGGGCGGCGGCCGTCGTCACCGCCGCCTACACCGTGCAATACGCTCTCTATTACCCCTTCTACCGCAACGAGCTCGGTGTCGGCTGGCGAGAGTTGTGGGCGGCGGTCGCGCCCGGACTCGTCGCCGGCGCCGGTATCGCCCCGCTGCTGTTCTTCGCGGGCCACGTCGTCGCCGAGCACACCGTCCTCGCGTTCGTCGTGAAGAGTGCCCTGTGCGTGATCGCGTATGCCTTCGTCTTCGGATCGATCACTCGCTGGAAGATGCTGGAGCATCGTCCGGGGCGACGGGATGACCACGGTCGGCTTGCGTAGTGGCGGTCACCGGGGGGCGCTGGGGACCCATGGAGAGTATTTCCGTTGCGCCATGGGGCGCCTCGAAGCGGCGACACGCCGACCGACGTAGACTAGCGTCCGACCAGGAGGACGACCGTCATGGCCGACAGCCCGCTTCGGGAGCTGCTCACCCGCCAGGTGGCGCGCTTCGTGGACCGCCAGGGCGATTGGGACGCGTTCGCCGACGCCCGCGTCGAGGGCTACCGTCGGGCGCAGCACCGATTCATCGGCTCCGGCGCGTCGGGAAAGACGGATGCGAGCGTCATCCCCGCTCAGCATTTCACTCTCAGCGTCATGTTCGTCCCGCCCGGCCAGGGCAATGCGCCGCACACGCACGAGGTCGAAGAGGTCTTCTTCATCCTGCGCGGCAAGGTGCGCGTCTTCTTCGAGGACGGTCGGGGTGAGCGGGTCGACGCCGTCCTCGGTGAGTGGGACTGCGTATCCGCTCCCGCGAACGTCATCCACGGCTTCGAGAACGTCGGGCTCGAACCCGCGTATCTGCAGGTGATGCTGGGCAAGGCGCAGCCCGATCTCATGACCTACGTGGACGAGCGACTGCAGTCGCAGCGCGCCGCGCATCTCTCCGCGCCTCGATGACGTCGGCGCCGGCGGGCGGGCTCGTCGGCACCTCGGTCAAGCGGCGCGAGGATGGACGGCTCCTTACCGGCCGCGCCCGCTATCTCGACGATCTCGTCGTGCCGGCGCTCCTGCATCTGGCGATCGTCCGCAGCGTCCACGCCCATGCGCATGTCCGGAACGTCGCGCGCGAGATGGCGCGAGGAGGCGACGGGGTCGTAGCCGTGCTGACGTTGGAGGATCTTCCGGAGTGCGCCGGCTCGGTACCGCCGCTCGTTCCCGCCGCTGGAATTCCGGCGTACGTCCATCCCGTGCTCGCGGGGCGGGTCGTGCGCCATGTGGGCGAGGCGGTGGCCGTCGTCGTCGCCGACAGCCCGTATCGCGCGGCCGATGCCGCCGGTCGCGTGGTCGTCGACTACGAGGCGCTCCCTGCGGCCACGACGGTCGCGGCCGCCCTCCGCGCCGGCGCTCCGCGCGTCCACGCCGAATGGCCCGCGAACCTCGGCGGCACCTGCGTCGGCAGCATCGGCGACGTCGCGGGCGGCTTCGCCGGGGCGGAGGTCGTGGTCGAAGGACGCTTCCTCTATCCTCGCATGGCCGGAATGCCGCTCGAGACGCGCGGTGTGGTGGCCTGGCCCGATCCCGTCAGCGGGAGGCTCGAAGTGTGGTCCTCGACGCAGGTGCCGTTCGCCGTGCGGACGGCGATCGCGAGCATCCTGGGGCTGCCCGAGGAGCGGGTGCGCGTGCGGACGCCGGACGTCGGTGGCGGGTTCGGCGTGAAGGGGCACGTGTACCCCGAGGACGTGCTGGTCCCGGCGGTCGCGCGATATCTGGGGCGGCCGGTGAAGTGGGTGGAGACACGCCACGAGCACCTGCTCACCGCGGCCGGCGACCGCGACCAGGAGCATCGCGCGCGGCTCGGCGTGCGCCGCGATGGCACGATCGTGGCGCTCGAGACCCGATTCACACGCGATCACGGCGCGTATCCGACTCTCGGCGAGGCGATCACGCTGAACACCATCAATCACATGCCCGGACCCTACCGCGTCCCGAGCTTCCGCGGCGAGGGACAGAACATCGTCACGCACAAGACGTTCAGCGCCGCCTATCGTGGCGCCGGACGTCCGGAAGCGGCCTTCGTCGTGGATCGACTCCTCGACCGCGCGGCGCGCCGGATCGGTATGGACCCCGCCGATCTCCGCCGCTTCAATCTCGTCCGTGCGAGCGAGATGCCGTACCGCACGGGGCTCGCCTACCGTGACGGCGGGGCCATCGCCTACGATCCCGCCGACTACGTGGCCGGTTTCGAGCGCCTGCTGACGCTGGTCGACTACGGACGCTGGCGAAAGGAGGCGACGAGCCGGCGCGGCGGCCGCCGCCCGCTCGGCGTGGGATTGTCGGCGTACGTCGAAGGCACCGGGCTCGGTCCCTTCGAGGGCGCCGACGTGCGCGTCGACCCCAGCGGCACCGTCTACGTCCACCTCGGCGTCTCGGCCCAGGGCCAGGCGCACGAGACCACGCTGGCGCAGATCTGCGCCGATCACCTCGGCGTGCCGCTCGCCGACGTCGTCGTGGTCGGCGGCGACACGAGCCTGGTCGGTTTCGGCATGGGGACCATCGCCAGCCGCGTGGCGGCGGTGGCCGGGCCCGCCGTCGCGCGCAGCGCAGCCGAGGTGGCGCGGCGCGCCCGCCTCGTGGCCGCCGAGCAGCTCGAGTGCGCCGCCGACGACATCGTGATCGCCGGCGGGCGCGTCTCCGTTCGCGGCGTGCCCGGCCGCGGTCTGGCCCTCGGCGACGTCGCGCGCGCCGCCGTCCGCAGCAAGGCGCTCGCGTCCGTCGGCAGCCCCGGACTCTCCGCGTGCGCGTTCTTTTATCCGGAGAGCGTGACGTGGGCGTTCGGCGCGCACGCCGCGGTCGTCGAAGTCGACGTGGAGACGTGCGAGGTACGTGTCTCGCGCTACGCCGCCGTCCACGACTGCGGGCGTCCGATCAATCCCATGATCGTCGAGGGGCAGGTGCATGGCGGCATCGCGCAGGGCGTCGGCAGCGCGCTCGGCGAGGCGCTGCTGCACGATGACGCCGGCCAGCTCCTCACCGGCACCCTCATGGACTACCCGCTGCCGCGCGCCGACGATCTCCCCGGCCTCGACGTCGCACACCTGGACTTCGCCTCCACCGTGAACGAGCTCGGGATCAAGGGGGTGGGCGAGAGCGGTGTGATCGCGCCGGCGGCGGCCATCGCGAATGCCGTCGAGGACGCGCTGTCCGACCGCGGCGTCTCGATCGATCGCGTGCCGATCACGAGCGCGCGCCTCTTCGAGCTGCTGCAGACGACCGAGCGCTAGTCAGCGCCGCGCAGCAACGCGAAGAGCCGTGCCGGCGTGATCGGCAGCTCGCGCACGATCACGCCGCGATCGGCGAGGGCATCCTCGATGGCGTTGGCGACCGCGCTGGCGCCCGCGATGCAGCCGCTCTCGCCCACCCCTTTGGCGCCGAGCGGGTTGACGACGGAGGGATGCTCGTCGAGCGCCACCTCGAGCCACGGCAGATCCGACGCCTTCGGGATCGCGTAATCCATCAGGCTGCCGCTGAGCAGCTGACCCTGCGTGTCGTAGACGACCTCTTCCATCAATGCGGCCCCGATGGCCTGCGCGGCGCCGCCCTGGAGCTGCCCCTCCACGACGGCCGGATTGATGGCGCGGCCGGGATCATGGAGCACGACGTGGCGCAACAGCCGCACGTGGCAGCTCTCGACGTCGACCTCCACCGCGCACGCCTGGCCGCCGAACGCCCAGGTGACGGTGTCGGGATAGAACCACGTGCACGCGTTGAGGCCGGGCTCGCCGCGTGGCGCGAGGGCCTTGGAGCGGACGGCGGCCTGGGCGAGGCGACCGAGCGGCAGCGAGCGATCCGGCACGCCGGCCACGAACGCGCGGCCGCCCTCGAGGCGAACGTCCCTGGGATCGCACTCGAAGATCTCCGCGGCCACGATGGCGGCCCGCTCGCGGACCTCGGTGGCCGCCCTCGCGACGGCCGGGCCGGTATTGACGGTGACGCGGCTGCCGCCCGTGCCCATGCCGTAGGGCAGGAGCGTCGTGTCGCCCCCGAGGACGGTGACGTCGTCCAGTTCCGCGCCGAGCCTGTCGGCGGCGATCTGGGCGAGCGTGGTGGAGTGCGCCTGCCCTTGCGCGGCCACACCGACGAGCACGAAGACCTTGCCGCGCGGATCGACCCGCACCGTCGCGCCCTCGAACGGTCCCAGGCCGGTGCCCTGGGCGTAGCACGCGATGCCGACGCCGATCGGTCGCGATGATCCCGCGGTGCCCTGCTGCCGCTTGCGCCACTCCGCGTAGCCGAAGCGATCGAGCATGCGCTCGAAGGCGGCCGGGAAATCGGCGGGGTCGTAGGCCACCGGCACGCCGTCCTTGTAGGTGAGGCCGGGACGGTACGGCATCTCCGCTGCGCGCACGAGATTGCGGCGGCGGATGTCGGCCGGGTCGAGGCCGAGCCGCCGCGCGCCGAGATCCATCAGGCGCTCCATCACGAAATTCGCCTCGGGGCGGCCAGCCGCCCGATAGGCGGCGTTCCACATGGTGGTGGTGACGACGCTCTCGCCGCGCGCGCGATAGTGCGGCACGCGGTACGGCCCGGGCATGTGGTTGACCGTGTTCGCCGTGAGGCCATTGCCGGCCATCGGATAGGCGCCGACGTCGGCGAGGAAGACGTCGTCGAGCATGGCGATGGTGCCGTCGGGCTCGAAGGCGATGCGCGCCTGGTGCGACTGCGCACGGTCGTGGCCCGCGCCCGCGAAGTCCTCGCGGCGCCCCTCGATCCACTTCACCGGCCGGCCGAGCCGCCGGGCGGCCAGCGCCACGAGCACTTCGTCGGCGTACACCTGTCCTTTCGGACCGAAGGCGCCGCCGACGTCGGGGACCACCACCCGCACGCGCTCCACCGGCACCTCGAGGACGCGGGCGATGACGTCGCGCTGGCTGTAGGGGCTCTGGATCGAGCCCCACACCGTGAGCACGCCGGATTCCGGGTCGAGCTGGGCGAGGACGCCGCGCGTCTCGATCGGCGCCGCGGCGAGCCGTTGATGGCGAAACCGCTCGCGGACGACGGTCAGCCCGGGCGCCTCGAGGGCCTGGTCGACGTCGCCGACGGCGCCCCCGACCCGCACGCCGACGTTGTCGGGCCAGGCGTCATGGACGCGTGCCGACGACGCGCGCGCCGCTTCGTCGCCGACGATCGGCGGCAGCGGCTCGTACTCGACGGTGACCGCCGCCAGCGCATCGGCGAGCACGTAGGGCGTCTCGGCCACCACCACCGCCACCGGCTCGCCGACGTAGCGCGCGCGCTCGGTGACGAGGATCGGCGCCACGAACGGCCGGTCGGCGTGGGCGCCCGTCGACGCGCTCGTCAGCGGCCGCTGCGCCTCGGGCAGATCGGCGGCCGTCCAGACCGCCAGCACCCCGGGCATGGACTTCGCTCCGGCGCCGTGCACGCGGAGGATCCGCGCATGGGCGTGCTCGCTGCGGACGACGCCGAGATGCGCGCACCCCGGCCGGCTGAGGTCGTCGACATAGCGCCCGCCGCCGAGGAGCAGGCGCCGGGCATCCTTGTTCTTCGGCGAGGCACCGATCATCGCCGGTAGTTTATACTTCGCGCTCGCACGCGGGAGCGGATTCCTGGCAGGAGGTATACTCCGGTACCCATGAAGCGTTTCGTCCTTCGTCGGCTCGGCTACGCGATCGTGTCGCTCACGCTGCTGTCGGTCACCATCTTCGTGTTCGTCCGCCTCACCGGCGATCCCGCGTTGCTCCTCGTCGAGCCGGGCGCCAGCAAGGCCGACGTCGACGCCGTGCGGGAGCGGTTCGGGCTCGACCGGCCGCTCGTCGTGCAGTACGCGAAGTTCGTGGACGGGCTCGTGCGCGGCGACTTCGGCCAGTCGTTCTACTACCGCACGCCCGTGCTCGAGCTCTACCTGTCGCGGCTGCCGAACTCGCTGCTGCTGGCGGCGGTGGCCATGTCGTTCTCGCTGCTGATCGGCATCCCCACCGGCATCCTGGCCGCCGTACGCGTCAACAGCTGGCTCGATCGCGCCGGCCGCGTCTTCGCGCTCCTCGGCCTGTCGCTGCCGTCGTTCTGGATCGGCCTCGTGCTCATCCTCTTCTTCTCGGTCTACCTGGGCTGGCTGCCGTCGTCGGGCTCGGGCACCGCGCTCCACGTGCTGATGCCGGCGTTCGCCCTCGGCTGGTACTTCGCCGCCTCCCACATGCGGCTCACGCGGTCCTCGATGCTCGACGTCCTCGGCGCGGAGTACGTGAAGCTCGCCCGGCTGAAGGGCTTGCCGGAGCAGCGCGTGATCGCCAAGCACGCGCTGAAGAACGCGCTCATCCCCGTGCTCACCCTGGCCGGTATCAACCTGGTCATCATGATCAACGTCGCCGTGGTCGTGGAGACCGTGTTCGCCTGGCCGGGCATCGGCCGGCTGCTCTACGAGGGCATCGCCTTCCGCGACTTTCCGATCGTGCAGGCCACCGTGCTGCTCGGGGGCAGCATGATCGTGTTCGTCAACCTGCTCGTCGACGTCCTCTATGGACTGATCGACCCGAGGATCCGGTATGAACGCTAGCACCGCCGTCGTCCTCGCCGAGGTCCCCCGCCGCGCCACCCCGCGGCTGTCGAGCTACCCGGTTGTCCCGCTCGCCATCATCGCCGTGATGGTGCTGATCGCCCTCGGCGCCGACGTGCTGGCGCCGCACAACCCGGAGGTGGGCTCGCTCGGGCTGCGGTTCCGGCCGCCGGCGTGGCAGGCCGGAGGCAGCGCCACGCATCTGCTCGGCACCGATCATCTCGGGCGCGACGTGCTGTCGCGGCTGCTGTTCGGCGCCCGCGTCTCGCTCGTGGTGGGATTCACCGCCGTCGTCGTGGCCGGCCTCCTCGGCGTCACCCTCGGCATCACCGCGGGGTACCTCGGGGGCTGGGTGGACGAGGTGATCATGCGGCTGACCGACACGTGGCTGGCGCTGCCCGCGCTGACGTTCGCCATCTTCCTGGCAGCGGTGATGGGGCCGAGCGAGATGAACATCATCATCGTGCTCGCCTCCGTCTACTGGACGCGCTACGCGCGCGTCATCCGCGGCGAGGTCCTCTCGCTGAAGGAGCGGGAGTTCGTGCGGCTGGCCATCATCGCGGGCTGCTCGCGGCTGACCATCATGCGCCGGCACATCCTGCCCAACGTCCTCAACTCCGCCATCGTGCTGGCCACGCTGATGCTGGGGGTGGTGGTCGTGACCGAGGCCGCGCTGTCGTTCCTGGGCGTCGGCGTGCCACCGCCGAAGCCGGCGTGGGGTCTGATGCTGGCCGACGGCAAGCGCGGGCTCATGGCCGGCTACTGGTGGCTCACGGTCCTTCCTGGGCTCTGCATCATGTTCCTGGTGCTGGCCGCGAACCTCCTCGGCGACTGGCTGCGGGTCAAGCTCGATCCCCAGCTCCGGCAGCTCTGAGCGCCGCGTGACCGAGGCGCTCCTCGAGCTGCGCGGGCTGTCGACGTACTACGAGAGCGCGCGCGGCACGCGGGTGACGCGTGCGGTCGACGACGTGTCGCTGGCTCTCGAGCGCGGCAAGACGCTCGGCATCGTGGGCGAGTCCGGCTCCGGCAAGTCGACGCTGGCGCTGTCGATCATGCGCCTCTTGCCGCCGGCCGCCCGCATCATCGGCGGCGAGATCCGCTTCGACGGTGAAGACCTGCTGAAGAAGTCGCCACGCGAGATGCGGCACATCCGCGGCAAGCGCATCGCCATGATCCTGCAGGACCCCATGGCCTCGCTCAATCCGCTCTTCACGATCGGCGACCAGATCGCGGAGTCGCTGCGCGTCCACGAGGGCGCCTCGCGGACGGCGTCCTGGCGCCGCGCCAGGACGCTCCTGGAGGCGGTCCGCATCTCGGCGCCGGCGAGCCGCATGAAGGAGTTCCCCCACCAGATGTCGGGCGGCATGCGCCAGCGGATCGTGGGGGCCATCGCGGTGGCGTGCGAACCGCAGCTGCTCATCGCCGACGAGCCGACGACGAGCCTCGACCTGACCATCCAGGCGCAGTACCTGAGCCTGTTACGCGACCTCCAGAAGGACCATGACCTCGCGATGATCTTCATCACGCACAATCTCGGCATCGTGGCCAAGATGTGCGACTCGGTGGCGGTGATGTACGCCGGGCGGATGGTGGAAGCGGGACCGATCCGCGACATCTTCAACAAGCCCGCGCATCCCTACACGCGGGCCCTCCTCGATTCCGTTCCGCGCCTCACCGACGACACGCACGCCCGTCTGCCCGCCATCGAAGGGCAGCCGCCCGATCCGTCGGCGCCGCCGGCGGGCTGCGCGTTCCACCCGCGCTGTCCGCAGATGCTCGAGCGCTGCCAGAAGCAGGCGCCGGAATCGGTCACGGTGGCCGCGTCGCACACGGCGCGCTGCTGGCTGCACGTGCCATGACCACGGCCCTGCTGCAGGCCCGCGATCTCCGCAAGCATTTCCCGGTCGGCCGCAGCATGTTCAATCGCGGCGGCGTCGTCGTGCGTGCCGTCGACGGTGTGTCGTTCGAGATCATGCCGGGGCAGACGCTCGGCGTCGTGGGCGAGTCCGGCTGCGGCAAGACGACCACGGCCAAGCTCGTGCTCTGCCTGGAAACGCCGACCGAGGGCTCCGTGGAATTCGACGGCCAGCCGCTCGGCACGCTCGACAGCGAGGGCGTCCGTCGGTATCGCCGGTCGGTGCAGGCCGTGTTCCAGGATCCCTACGCGTCGCTCAATCCACGCATGCGTGTCGGCGCCATCGTGGCCGAGCCGCTGGTGACCCACGAGGCGCTCGATCGCGGCACCGTCGATGGCCGCGTCACCGAGCTGCTCGACTTCGTGGGCCTCCCCGCCCGTGCGGCCACGCTGTTTCCCCACGAGTTCTCCGGCGGCCAGCGCCAGCGCATCGCCATCGCGCGCGCGCTCGCCGTCTCTCCCAAGCTCATCGTGCTCGACGAGCCCGTGTCCGCGCTCGACGTGTCGATCCGCGCGCAGATCTTGAACCTCCTCCGCGACCTGCAGCAGCAGCTCGGTGTCTCCTATCTCTTCATCGCTCACGATCTGGCGGCGGTCGCCCACATGAGTCACACCATCGCCGTTATGTACCTCGGCAAGATCGTCGAGATCGGCCCCGCCGCCGCCGTCGCCCGCATGCCGAAGCATCCCTACACGCAGGCGCTCTTCGCGGCCGCGCTGCCGTCACACCCGGACGAGGCGGGCGACGAGATGGTGCTGCCGGGCGAGGTCCCGAGCCCGCTCGCGCCGCCGTCGGGCTGTCGGTTCCATCCGCGCTGCCCGAGCGCGATGGCCCGCTGCGCCACCGACGAGCCCACGCTGCGGTGGCACGCGGATCGCCGGGTCGCCTGCCACCTCTACGACGGCGCGCCGTCGGCTGTCGTTGAGAAGTGGTGACCGAGCACGTCATGCACGTGCCCATCTACGAGCTCGCGTTCATCTGGGGGGTGGGACCCCGCGTCGAGGAGAGCGGCGCCAACCTCATTCCCGGCTTCGCGTACTCGGCACCCTTCGAAGACCTGAAGCTCAAGAAGCCGTGACGTACGCGCTCGGCATCGATATCGGTGGCACGTTCACCGATATCGTCGTGTACGACCACGACCGCGGGCTCCAGCTGAACCGCAAGGTCCTCACCACGCACGACGATCCGGCGCGCGGAGTGGCTGCCGGCGTGGCGGCGCTGCTCGCGCGCGAGGCGCTCGACCCGGCCGCCTTCACGCGTGTCGTCCACGCCACCACGCTCTTCACCAACGCCCTCATCGAGCGCACGGGCGCCCGCACGGGCCTGATCACCACCGCCGGCTTCGGCGACACGCTGGAGATCGGCCGCGAGCGGAAGTTCGAGCTGTACGACCTGAACATCGCGAAGCCCGAGCCGCTCGTCTCGCGCGACCTGCGGCTCGAGGTCGCCGAGCGCACGCGCGCGGACGGCGCGGTGGCGCGCCGGCTGGTGGCGGGCGACGTCGCCCGCTGCGCGCAGCGTCTGGTCGGCAAGGGCGTGACGTCCATCGCCGTCGTGTTCCTGCACGCCTACGCGAATCCGCGGCACGAGGCGCAGGCCGCCGCCCTGATCGCGCGACGTCATCCGGGCGTCGCCGTCACCACCTCGCACGAGGTGGCGCCCGAGATCCGCGAGTTCGAGCGCGCCTCGACCACCGTCGCCAATGCCTACATCAAGCCGCTCGCGCACCAGTATCTCCAGGCAATGGCGCGACGCCTCGAGTCGCTGCGCATCCCGGCGCCGCTCGTGCTGATGCTCTCGAGCGGCGGCCTCACGCATCTGGCCGAAGCGGCGCGCACGCCCGTGCAGATGCTCGAGTCCGGGCCGGCGGCCGGCGCGCTGGCGGCCGCCTTTTTCGGGCGGGAGGACAGCCACGGCAATCTGCTCGCCTTCGACATGGGCGGCACCACCGCCAAGCTCAGTCTGGTGGACGATGGCGAGCCGCTCACCGCCTACGCCTTCGAGGCGGCACGGCAGAAGCGGTTCCTCGAAGGCAGCGGCCTGCCCATCCGGATCTCGACGATCGAGCTCATCGAGATCGGCGCCGGCGGCGGCTCGATCGCCCACGTGGACGAGCTCGGTCTGCTGAAGGTCGGGCCGCGCAGCGCGGGATCGGAGCCGGGTCCGGCCGCCTACGGCCTCGGTGGCCGCGAGGCGACGGTCACCGACGCGGACTTCCTGCTCGGCTATCTCAACCCGGAGTACTTCGCCGGCGGCGCGGTGCGGGTCGACATGGCGGCCGCGCGGCGTGCGCTCGAGGCCGTCGCCGCCCGCGCGAAGCTCTCGCTCACGGAGGCGGCGTGGGGCATCCACGACGTGGTGAACGAGACGATGGCCGGTGCCGCGCGCGTCCACATCGCCGAGCGCGGCCGCGACCCGCGCCGCTACGCGCTGCTCTGCACAGGCGGGGCCGGTCCCGTCCACGCCGCGGGCGTCGCGCGCAAGCTCGGAATCCGCCAGGTCGTCTGCCCGCCGGCGGCGGGCGTGGCCTCGGCGCTCGGATTGCTCGTGGCCCCGGCGCGCGTCGACCGCGTGGCGACCGTCGGCATCCGCCTGGACGCGAAGACGGGCGGCACCCTCGAGACGGCGTTCCGCCGACTCGAGGAGGAAGCGCGCGACGTCATCGCCGAGAGCGGCCTCAAGCTCGAGACCGCCACCGTCCGCCGGCTGGCGGACGGACGCTTCGCCGGCCAGGGGTTCGATCTGGTCGTCGCTCTCCCCGATGGCCCCTACGCGGACGGCGAGGCCACGCGCGCGCGGCTGGCCGAGGCGTTCGAGGCCGCGTACCGCGAGAAGTTCGCCCTCACCCCGCCGCCGGTGCCGATCGAGTTCATCAACATCCGGGTGGCCGTCCGCGCGCCGGTGGCCGGGGCCGAGGTGCACGCGCGGGCGGTCGGGGGCCGCGGCAGCGCGCTCAAGGGGACGCGCCGTGTGTTCTTTCCCGAGCCGCGCGATTACGTCGACACGTCAGTCTTCGACCGCGCGCGGCTGGGACCGGGCGTGAAACTATCCGGCCCCGCGGTGGTCGAGGAAGAAGGCTCGACGCTCGTCATCGCGCCCGGGGCGAGCGCCCGGATGGCGACGTCCGGCAACCTCATCGTGACCCTCGCATGAGCCCGCGCCTGGACGCCGTCACCCTCGAGGTGCTGTGGACCCGGATCATCTCGATCGTCGACGAGGCGGCCAAGGCCATCGTGCGCACCTCGTTCTCGACGCTGTCCAACGAGGCGAACGACTTCGCCTGCGTGCTCACCGACGCGCGCGGATACGCGCTCGCCCAGAACTCGGGCAGCATCCCGTCCTTCATCGGCACCCTGCCGGCCACCGTGCGCCACTTCCTGCGCGAGATGGGAGCCGAGGCGATGCGCCCCGGTGACGTGCTCATCACCAACGACGCGTGGATGGGCACCGGGCACATGAGCGACGTCTCGCTGGTGAAGCCGATCTTCTTCGACGGCCGCCTGGTGGCGTTCTCGGCGACGACCTCGCACATGCCCGATATCGGCGGCCGCATCCGCGCCATCGAGGCGCGGGAGATCTTCGAGGAAGGGCTCCACATCCCGCTCGCCAAGCTCGTGGACGCGGGCCGCGTCGACGCCACGCTCGTGAGCCTGATCCGTGCCAACGTCCGCACGCCCGAGCAGACGATCGGCGACATCTGGGCGCAGGCCAGCGCCAACGAGCTGATGGAGCGGCGCGTGACGGCGCTGCTGGACGACTACGCGCTGGCCTCGCTCACCGAGCTCGGCGACGAGATCTTCGGCCGCTCCGAGCGCGCCATGCGGGCGGCGATCCGCGCCGTGCCGGACGGGACCTATCGCTACGCCTTCCGGACCGACGGCACGGACACGCCGTTCGACTTCAAGGTCGCGCTGCGCATCGCGGGTGACGAGATCGTGGCCGATTACACGGGCTCGTCACCGCAGCAGCCGCGGGCCATCAACTGCGTGCTCGCCTACACGTACGCGATGACGGCCTATGCCGTGCGCTGCGCGCTGCTGCCCGCGCTGCCCAACAACGAAGGCATGTACCGCCCCGTCACCGTGAAAGCGCCCGAAGGCTGCCTGCTCAACCCGCGCTTCCCGGCGGCCGTGGTGAGCCGCGCCGTGACCGGTCACTACGTGCCCCTGCTCGTGCTCGGGGCGCTCCATCGCGTGATTCCCGACCGCGTGATGGCGGGCGTGGGCTCGCCGCTGTGGGCGGTGACCCAGTCGGGCACGCGCGACGACGGACGGCCCTACACGGCCGTGCTGTTCTTCAACGGCGGCATGGGAGCCACGCCACTGAAGGATGGCGAGCACGTGCTCTCGTGGCCGAGCAACATCTCGTCGACGCCGGTGGAGGTCGCCGAGCGCAACAGTCCGGTCTTCTTTCACTACAAGCGCATGCGCCCGGACTCGGGCGGCGCCGGGCGCTTCCGCGGCGGGCTCGGCCAGGACATCCTCATCGAGAGCGAGTCCGAGCGGCCGATCGTGGCGAGCTTCATGGCCGAGCGGACGAAGTTTCCGGCGCCGGGGCTCGGCGGCGGCGCGCCGGGGGGCCTCGGCGACGTCCGGATCAACGGCCGCCGCATCGACAACCGCACGCAGCACGTCCTGGCGCGCGGCGACCGCGTCCTCGTCCGCACGCCAGGCGGCGGCGGCTACGGCCCCGTCGGCCAGCGCGAGCGCCGCGCGACCGCGCGCGACCGCGCGTTCGGCTACGTCAGAAACCGCGGCGGCCGCTAGCCACGCACTGCCGCGCCGGCGGCGTGGAGCAGCGCTTCCGGCGTGTCGGGGTTGATCGAGCAGTCCGGGCCGAGCAGCAGCGATCGTCCGTTCATCTCATCGATGGCCCGGCGGACGCGCCCGGCCAGCGCCTGCCCGCTCATGGTCACGATCTCCGGCTTGGCCGGCAGTCCGCCGACGACCGCTCGCCCCGTGCGCCGATGTCCCTCCGCCAGCGACGGATTGCCGGCCGCGAGCGCCCAGCTGAAGGCGGCGACGGGATAGTCGGCGAACGCGTCGAAATGAACGCCCGGGCCACAGATGTGGAGCACGTTGAAGCGCGCCTGCGCGGCCGCCTCGAGCACGCGCAGATCGAAGGGTCGCTGGAAGCGGCGGCACTCGCTCGCGGTGAGGCCATCGGCGCGGGCGACGTTGGTCGCGTAGAAGAGACCATCGGCGCCGGCGTCGAGACAGGCCCGTGCATACGCCGCGAGCGTCTCCGCGATGGCGCCCAGCCCGGCTTCCATGGCCTTGGGCTCGGCGCGGCAGAGCGCCAGCGCCTGCTCGCGGCCGCCGCGCAACAGGTACGGCATGATCATCATCGGCGCGAACACGGTCCAGATGATGGGGAGGTCGGCGCCCACGCCGGCGCGGATGAGCCGCAACGCTTCCAGCTGCTCCCCGAGCGCGCGGCGCCGTGGATCGACCGGGGTGAGCCGCGCGACGTCGCCCGCGTCGGCGAGCGGCGTGTGCGTCACCACGAACTCGCGGGCGCGGTCGGTGGAGGCGCGATACGTGAGGCCCCACATCTCCGCGAAGCCCTGCGCGCGTGACTGCGGCTTCAGGTAGTCCCAGTCGAAGGTCCGCGCCAGCCGCGCCGTCTCCGCGGCCAGTCCCTCGGCGGAGTTCTCGGCGACGAAGTTGTGCAGCCAGAAGCTCAGCGGCACGCGATCGACGGGATCGCCGCGCAGCGCCGACAGCACGCGCTCACGCCTGGTCATCGCGCTCCCGGCCGGCGGCGGCGATCATGGCCCAGCAGTATACGCGCGCGTATCATCGGATCCGGCCCTCATGACCGACGCCATCCGGCCCGCCACCACGCCCGGCCATCCCTGGGCGCGGAACATCTGGGCGTTGACGCTGATCGTCTTCGTCGCCTTCGTCGGGTTTCAGTTCTTCTCGCCGTTCTTGCCCCTCTACGTCCACGAGCTCGGCGTACTCGACGCCCGGCGCATCGCGCTCTGGTCGGGCGTCCTGGCCGCCGTGACGCCCGCGATCTCCGGCCTCCTGGCGCCGATCTTCGGGCGACTGGCCGATCGGTACGGCCGCAAGCTGATGCTCATCCGCTCGCTCGCCGGATTCACCGTCATCATCGCCGCCATGGGCGTGGTGACGTCCGTCGAGCAGCTGCTGGCCGCGCGCGTGCTGCAGGGACTCTTCGCGGGCTTCACGCCGATGGCCATGGCCGCGGCCAGCGTCTCGGCGCCACGCGACAAGGTGCCGACGGCCATCGGCATGGTGCAGTCCGCGCAGCTCCTCAGCGCGGCCGTCGGGCCGGCCGCCGGCGGCTACGTCGCCTCGCACTTCGGGATCCGTTACGCCTTCTTCGTCACCGCCGCGATGTGCGCGCTCGCCCTCGGCACACTGATCTTCCTCTTCGAGGAGGTGGACGCGGCGGCGCCGGGCGCGGCGCATCGTCCGCCTCCACGGCTGCCGCTGCGCGACATCTTCGGGCACCGGCACTTCGGCGTCGTGCTGCTGCTCCTCATGGCCGCACAGTTCGTCGATCGCGGCCTGGCGCTGCTGATTCCGCTGCAGGTCGCCGCGCTCGCGGGAATTCACGCGATCGCCGCCACGTCGGGACTGATCATCTCGGTGGCGGCGGTGGCGGCCACGGTCTCGGCGAACGTCGTGGCGCGGCTGTCACGTGACATTTCCCCGGCGCGTCTGTTGATGCTCGCGCTCGCCGTCGGTGGCCCGCTCTGCGCGGCCATGGCCCTCGTGCACGGCTGGCCCGCGCTGCTCGTCCTGCGCGCGCTCGTCGGGCTGACGCTCGGCGGCGCGATCACGCTCGCCTACACGCTCGGCGCCACCCTCGTGCCCGGGGAGACGCGGGCGGCCGCCTTCGGCTGGCTCGCGCTCGGCGTGCAGATCGGGACGGCCGCCAGTCCGCTCTTGACGGGCGCGCTCGCCGCGGTGAGCCTGCCCGGCGCCTTCGTCGTCTATGCCGCCGTCGCCCTCGCCGGAGCCGCCGTGCTCGGATTCGGCACGCGCGGACTCCGCTAGTATGGAGCTCATGACCTCGCCGCTCGACCGCCGCCGCGCGCTGATGGCGACGCTTTTCGCGGCTCAGGTCTCCGCGAGCACCGGCTTCACGATGAGCCTGGCCGTCGGCAGCATCATGGCGGCCGCCATCACGGGCACCAACACCTGGTCCGGCCTGCCCGTCGCCGTCGGCGCTCTCGGCGGCGCGCTCGCGAGCTGGCCGCTCGCGCGCCTGATGGACCGCGTGGGCCGCCGGCCGGGGCTCACGCTCGGCTACGCGCTCGCCGTCGGAGGCGCCGGGCTCGGCATGCTCGCCGTGCTGCAGCGGAGCTTCCCGCTCTTTCTCGTCGGCATGGCGCTCTTCGGCGTCGCCAACGCGTCGAACATGCTCGCGCGCTACGCGGCCGCCGACATCAGCCTCGGCCCTCAGCGCGGTCGGGCGATGGGCCTCATCGTGTGGGGCTCCACGGTCGGCTCGATCATCGGACCGAACCTGATGGATTCCGCCGTACGCGCGGGCTCGGTGCTCGGCGTGGCGGCCGTGGCGAGCCCGTTTCTCATCAGTCTGGCCGGCTACGCTGTCGCCGCCGCGCTGACGCACGTCCTGCTTCGGCCCGATCCGCTCGCCATCGCGCGCCTTCGCGAGCCCCCGCACGTCGCGCCCGGCGGCTCGGCCCGGCGCCGTCCGGTCGCCGAGATCGTGCGCGAGCCGCGGGTGGCGCTGGCGTTCATCGTGCTGATGATCGGTCAGCTCGTGATGATCGGCACCACGTCGACCTCGACGCTCTATCTCCACGATCAGGGCCATCCGGTGGGGACGATCGGCGTGGCGACCTCGCTCCATCTCGCGGGAATGTACGTGTCCTCGCCGCTGTCGGGCTGGCTCAGCGATCGGTTCGGTCGGCTGCCCATGATCGGCGTCGGTGGGATCATCTTGATGGTCGCCTGCGGCCTGGCCGGCCTCGTCCCCGGCAGCGCCGGCGGCCTCGTGATCGCGGGACTGTTCCTGAATGGCATCGGCTGGAACCTCGCGTTCGTCTCCGCCAGCGCCCTGCTCACCGACGCGCTCTCGCCCGACGACCGCACGTCGATCCAGGGCCTCGCCGACCTCTGCATGGGCGCGATGGGTTTCGTCGGCAGTGCGGTCGGCGGCGTCATCCTCGGTCTCTGGGGCTTCGGCATGCTGAACGCGGTCGGCGCCCTGATGCTGATCCTGCCGCTGGCGGCGAGCTCGATGCGGCGCGCCGCGGCGGCGGCCCGGGCCACGGAACTCGATCCCTGGACGCCCTGAGCGATCAGCGCCGCGGCGACGCGCGACGCCTCGGCGCCATCTTGCTCGCGACGGTCGTGCTGGCGTGGGGGCTCACCTGGCCGATCAACAAGGTCATTCTCGGCAGCGTGCCGCCGGTCTGGGCGGTCGCGGTGCGCACGGCCATCGGCGGCGTCGCGCTCTTCGTTCTGGCCGCCGTGCAGCGGCGGCTGGCTCTGCCGCCGCGACAGGATCTGCCCGTCCTCGTCAGCATCGCGCTGCTGCACATGATCGGGTTCGGCGTGCTCTCGAGCGTCGGGCTACAGACGGTCCCCACGGGCAGATCGGTCGTCCTCGCGTACACCACGCCGCTGTGGGTCGTTCCCGGCGCCGCGCTGTTCCTCGGCGAGCGCCTCACCGCGCGACGGACGGTCGGCGTCCTGCTCGGCCTGACGGGTCTGGTCGTGCTCTTCAATCCGCTCGCGTTCGACTGGACGCAGCGCGGCGCCGTGGCCGGCAACCTCGCCATCCTCGCCGCCGCGCTGCTGTGGGCGGCGAGCATCCTGCACATCCGCGGTCACCGCTGGCGGTCCACGCCGTTCGATCTGCTGCCATGGGAAACGCTGCTGGCGACAGCGATGCTGGCGCCGCTGGCGTACCTGCTGGCCGGCCCGCCCGCCTTCGAGCTCGACGCGCCGCTGGTCGGGATGCTGCTCTACGCCGGCGTCCCCGGGACCGCGCTCGCGTACTGGGCGGTCGCGACGGCGAGTCGCCATCTGCCCGCGATCACGACCTCGCTCGGTCTGCTGGCGACGCCGGTCTTCAGCATCGTGGTGGCGGCCGTGTGGCTTCAGGAGCTGCCGACGGCGGACGTGCTGGCCGCGATGGGTCTGATCCTGAGCGGCATCGCCATAGGCTCCGCCTCGGAGGGAGCCTTGACGGCCCCCTCCGAGGCCTCCTCCTCGAAGTAGGATGGCGCGGAACTGCTCTCAGCGGGTGGTGAGGTCGGGCCAGAGGGCGTCGGCGCCGCGGGCGGCGACCGTCTCGCCGAGCTCGCGCGCCCACGCGCTCTCGCTGCCGAACTCCGCGCGCCACGACCAGAGCCGGCGCGTGGCGAAGTGGAGCGCGTGCTCGTAGGTGAAGCCGATCGCCCCGTGGGTCTGGTGCGCGATGCCGGCGCCGACGCCGGCCGCCTCGCCGACGCGGACCTTGGCCACCGCGATCTCGAAGCGCGCGTCGCCCCGGTCGGCGGCCCGGAACGCCGACTCCGCGGCGATACCGGCGGCGGCGACGTGACCGGCGAGGACGGCGAGGTTCTGCTGGATCGCCTGGAAGCTGCCGATGGGCCGGCCGAACTGCTTGCGCTCCGTCGCGTAGCGCACGGCCTGGTCGAGACACGCGTCGAGGGCGCCGGCCATCTGCGCGGCGCGCGCCATCGCGCCGTAGAGGCGGATCGCGTCCGGCGCCACCGCCGCCGGCGCCGAAGCCAGGACCGGCGCGCCATCGAAGACGAGCGTGTCGCGCGGCTCGCGCGCGAGATTCGCGCCCTCGGTGATCCGTGCGCCGCTGGCGGCGACCAGCGCGACCGTGGGACGACCATCGACATCGGCGACGGTGACGACGTGCCCGGCGTGGCGGCCCCACGGCACGCGCGTGGCCGTGCCGCGCACCGTCACGCCGTCGCCGTGGCGGGCGAGCGCGAGCGTCTCCGTGCCGTGGACCGGCGCCAGAGTCAGTGGCCCGAACGGCACCTCCAGACCTGCGCGGGAGAGCAGCCAGCCGGCGACGATGGTCTCGGCCAGCGGGACCGGCGCCGTGTGCCGGCCGGAGGCACGGACCACGACGTGGGCGTCGAGCCAGGTGCCGCCGGCGCCGCCGGCCGCCTCCGGCACGAGCGGGAGCGTGAGGCCGCCTTCCTCGAGCGCGCGCCAGAGCTTCTCGGGCCAGGCGGCCTTCTCCGCCGACTCGATCAGCTCCTTGGTCGCGAGGGCGCCGAAGAGTCGGGCGACAGTGTCCGCGAGCAGCGAGCCGAGCTCGGTCATCGTAAACCGAGTCCCCGCGCGATGATGCCGCGCAGAATCTCTCGCGTGCCGCCGCGCAGGGAGAACGAGGGCGCCGTCTGCGTGATGTAGCCGAGAACCTGCTGGAGGTCGGAGCCGCTGTCGATGGTGGGCTCCGTGTCGAGCAGCGCATGGGTGAGCTCGGGAATCGATTGCTCGAAGGTCGTGCCGACGTCCTTGACGGCCGCCGCCTCGAGATACGTGTTCTCGCCGGCCTGGAGCATCCCCGCCACCGACGTCGACATCTGCCGGAGCGTGGCCAGGCTCGCCACCATGCGGCCGACAGCCTCGGCGCCGCGCGCGTCGGGCCGCGCTCCCACCTCGCGCACCAGCTCGCGGATCAGCGCGATGCTCGACAGGTACCGCTCGGGGCCGCTGCGCTCGTAGCCGAGCTCGGCCGTGACCTGCTTCCAGCCGTCGCCCTCGTTGCCGACGCGCGCCTCGTCGGGAATGTAGGCGTCGGTGAAGTTCACCTCGTTGAAGTGGTGCTTGCCGGCGAGGTCCACGATCGGCCGGATGGTGATGCCCTTGGTGTTGCGCAGATCGACCAGGAACTGGGTGAGCCCCTCGTGCTTCTTGTCGGGGACGACCTGCGTGCGGAACAGCGCGATGAGATAGTCGCTCAGGTGCGCGTTGCTCGTCCACACCTTGGTGCCGTTGACGAGATAGCCGCCGTCGACCCTGGCCGCCCGCGTGCGGATGGACGCGAGATCGGAGCCCGAGTCCGGCTCGCTCATGCCGATCGCGAACGCGAGCTCGCCGCGCACGATGCCGGGCAGGATTTTCTCGCGCTGCGCTTCCGTGCCGAAGCGGAGCAGCAGCGGCCCGCTCTGACGGTCGGCGACCCAGTGCGCGCTCACCGGTGCGCCGGCGGCCAGCATCTCCTCCAGCACGACGTAGCGCTCGAGATAGCTGCGCTCGTGGCCGCCGTACTTCTTCGGCCACGTCATGCCGATCCAGCCGCGCGCGCCCACGCGACGCGAGAACTCCCGATCGAAGCCGCCCCAGGACTTCGCGCGCTTCACGGGCGCGGCGCCGCGGAACTGCGCCTCGAGGAACTGGCGAACCTCCTGCCGCAGGCTCTCGGCTTCGGGCGGCAGATCGCGGAGGGTGAAGCGAAAGGCCGGCATGCCGGGAGTTCACCACACGGCGCACGGCGGCGCAACCGCGTGACAAGGGCGGGCGCCGGGGCTATAGTCCGCCGGAATGAAGGTTGGAATCGCGCTCAACATGCTGACCAAGGAGGGGCGCTCGGACGCCTCCGTCCTCGCCGAGCACATGGCGCTCGGCGATCTCGCCGACTCGCGCTGCTCGACATCATGTGCGGCGGGCGCTGTCTCTTCGGCTTCGGTCGCGGGGCCGCCACCGTCGAGTACGCGGGCTTCCGCATTCCGATGGAAGAGGCGCGGCCGCGGTTCGTGGAGGCGGCCAGGATCGTGGTGAAGGCGCTCACCGAGGAGGCGTTCGAGTGGGACGGTGAGTTCTACAAGATCCCGCGCACCTCCATCCGCCCTCGTCCCATCTCGCACCCGGAGCGCCGCTTCTACGCGTCGTCGGTCAGCCCCGAGTCCGCGGACATCATGGCCCGGCTCGGCTTCGGCGTCCTCGTGGTCATGCAGAACGAGTGGTCCAAGGCGGCCGAGGACATCCAGCGCTACCGTGAGATCGCGGCCAGCGTCGGGCACACGCCACGGCCGCCGATCATCCTGACGAACATCTCGGTCGCCGAGAGCCGCGGGGAGGCCCACGAGCGCGCGGTGACCTATCTGTCCCGGAAGTGGGACTCGATCGACAACCACTACCACTTCTCCGACGGCCACCTGGCCGGCGTGAAGGGCTACGAGTTCTACGGCGGCATGGCGAAGACGTACTCGAAGATGAAGGACGAGAGCTTCCGCAAGAGGGCGACGGAGTTCTACGTGAAGATCCAGATCGTCGGCACGCCCGACGAATGCCTGCAGCAGGTCGCCGAGCGGCAGCGCCTGACCGGCGTCGACCATCTCGTCACGGAGTTCGCGTTCGGCGGCATGCCGCACGAGCAGGCGGAGCGCAACATGCGCCTCTTCGCCGACCGCGTGATGCCGGTGCTCCAGCGTGACCGCGCCTTCGCCGGTGCCGCGAACGGCGCGCCGATGTCCAGGCCGGGCGTCGAGGGCACCACCGGGATCTTTGCGCCGGCCTGAGCGCGCCTAGCGCGACGGTGGCGGAGGTGGCGGTGGGCCGGGTGGCGGCGGCGGGATGGGCGAGGACGGCGCGTGCGGCGGACAGCGGAAGACCTGGGCGTCGATTCTCGCCAGATCGTCGGCCGGAAAGGACAGGAGCGCCGTGTCTCCGCCGGCCTTGACGACCTTGCGGCGCAGGTCCTTGATCGAGTCGTCACGGACGAGGCCGATGCGAGTGCAGCCGACGGGAACGCCCGGGTCCGTCGTGAGCCGCACGCGGGCCAGCGCGGCGCGCTCGTCCTGCGCGGTGGCCGTCGAGGTCGTGACGAGGACGGCGACCGCCAGCACGGCAGCCTTCTTCATGTCCGTACTCTACCCCGGCTCGACCCGGCGTGGCTGAGTCGATCGTCGTCGAGAAGTTTGCGATCGGCCAGTCGGTCCGGCGGCTCGAGGATCCCCGCCTGGTCCAGGGCCTTGGCCGCTACTCCGACGACGTCAGCCTGCCGCGCCAGCTGCACGCGGTGCTCGTTCGCTCGCCACACGCCCACGCCCGTATCGTCGGGGTGGACGGCCGCGCCGCCGTGTCGATGCCCGAGGTCCGCGCGGTGCTCACCACGGCCGATCTCGCGGCCGATGGTGTCGGGGACTTGCCGACCGATCGCACGCGCAAGCGGCGCGACGGTGCGCCGGCGTTCGCGACGCCGCGCCCCGCGCTGGCGCGCGAACGTGTCCGTCACGTCGGCGATCCGATCGCGCTCGTCGTGGCCGAGACGCGCGAAGGCGCCGTCGACGCCGCCGAACGGGTCGCCGTGGAGTATGCCCCGTTGCCCGCCGTCGCGGCCACGGCCGAGGCCGCGCGGGCGGACGCGCCGCTCGTTTGGGACGAGGCGCCGGAGAATATCGCCTTCGTCTCGGAGAGCGGCTCGCGGGAGGCGGTGACACGCGCCTTCGAGCGTGCGGCGCACGTGACGCGCCTCGACTTCGTCGTGTCCCGCGTGGCGGCGGCCCCTCTCGAGCCGCGGAGCGCCGTCGGCGACTACGACCGGCGCTCCGGACGCTACACACTGTACACCGGCATCCAGGCCCCGCACGGCACCCGGACGCTGCTGGCCGACGTGCTCCGCGTGCCGCAGAGTCGCGTCCGCGTCGTCACCGGCGATGTCGGCGGGAGCTTCGGGATGCGCAGCGGCCTCTATCCCGAGATGGCGCTCGTGCTGTGGGCGTCGAAGCGGTTCGGGCGGCCGGTGAAATGGACCTCGGACCGGCGCGAGGGGTTCGTCACCGACGAGCACGGGCGCGACAACGTCTCCCGCGTCGAGCTCGCGCTCGACGCCGACGGCGCCTTTCTCGCGCTCCGCGTCGCCGTCACGCTGAACGTCGGCGCCTATCTCACCCAGCGCAGCGCGGGACCGGGGACGAACAACATCGGGGGCGTGGCCGGCGTCTACACCACGCCGGCGATCCATCACCTGACCACCGGCGTCTTCACCCACACCACGCCGACCGGTCCCTATCGCGGCGCCGGCCGCCCTGAAGCGACGTATGCCATCGAGCGCGTGATCGACCTCGCCGCGCGCGAGCTGGGCCAGGATCCGATCGCGCTGCGCCGGCGCAACCTGATTCCGGCCTCCGCGATGCCGTTCAAGACCGGCCTCGTCTTCACCTACGACTCGGGTGAGTTCGCCCGCGGAATGGATCTGGCCCTCGCGCGCGCCGACCACGCGGGCTTCGAGAAGCGCCGGGCAGAGGCGCGCACGCGCGGCCGGCTGCGCGGGCTCGGCGTCGCCAATGCCATCGAGGTCGCGGGAGGCCCGTACACCGCGCTGAATCCCGACACGGCGGAGATCCGCGTGAATCCCGACGGCTCGGTCACGGTGCTGACCGGCTCGACCTCCATGGGACAGGGCAACGAGACCGCCTTCGCCCAGATCGTGAGCGAGCGTCTCGGCATCCCGCCCGGACGGATCGAGGTGCTGTGGGGCGATAGCGATGCGCTCGGCGCCGGGCGCGGCAACGGCGGCTCCGGCGCCCTCAGCGTCGGCGGCTCCGCCGTCGTACGCGCCGGTGACAAGATCGTCGAGCGCGGCCGGCGTATCGCCGCCCGCATGCTGGAGGCGGCGCCGGAGGACGTCGTGTACCGCGACAGTCGGTTCACCGTGACCGGCACCGACAAGGGCCTGGCCTTCGCCGACGTCGCGCGTGCCGCCTATCAGCCGAGGCAGCTGCCGCCGGGGCTCGAGCCGGGCTTCAGCGAGACGGCCGCCTTCACGCCGCCTGCGGTGACCTTCCCGAACGGCTGCCAGGTATGCGAGGTGGAGATCGACGAGGAGACGGGCGGCGTGCGGATCGTGCGGCACACCGTGGTCGACGATGTCGGCCGCATGGTCAACCCGATGCTGGTCAAGGGCCAGATTCACGGCGGCGTCGTGCAGGGGCTCGGCCAGGCGTTGTGCGAGGATCTCCGCTACGACGCCGAGACGGGCCAGCTCCTGGCCGGCTCCTTCATGGACTACGCGATCCCACGGGCCGAGGACGTGCCGCTGTTCGAGGTCGACTCGCACGAGGTACCGACGAGGGTGAATCCGCTCGGCGCCAAGGGCGTCGGCGAGGCGGGCACCGTCGGCGCGCTGCCCGCCCTCGTCAATGCCGTCAACGACGCGCTGGCGCCGCTCGGCATCCGCCATCTCGACATGCCGTTCACGCCCGCGCGCGTGTGGCGCGCGATCCGCGACGCCCAGGCCCAGCGCACGACAAGGAGCGTCTGATGATCACGAAGTTCGCCACCGTCTATCCCGGCCACATCGATCTCCCCGACATGGGTCAGCTGGCCACGCCGGCCAACGAGCGTCGCTACACCAACGCGCAGCTCGCGAGCGTCTTCGACAAGACGGACGCCGTGGCCCGGCGCATGGACGAGCTCGGCTACTATGCGATCTGGCTCGCGGAGCATCACTTCCAGCACGAGGGCTACGAATGCCTGCCCAACGTGCTCATGTCGGCCGTGCACCTCGCCCACATCACCGAGCAGATCCGCATCGGCTGTGGCTTCAACATCACGCCGATGTGGCATCCGCTGCGCCTCGCCGAGGACTTCGCTACCGCCGACATCCTCACGCGCGGCCGGGTGATCTTCGGCGTCGGCCGCGGCTACCACACCCGCGAGGTGGAGACCTTCGGCGCGCCCATGCTCGACGCCGAGGCGAACCGTGAGCTGTTCGAGGAGCAGGTGGAGATCATCCTGAAGGCGTTTCATCAGGAATCGTTCGCGCACCAGGGCAAGCACTACACGCTGCCGCCCAATGTGCCATACCGCGGGTACGAGCTGAAGGAGATCACGCTCGTTCCGCGTCCGGTGCACCGCCTCGAATGCTGGCAGCCGATCGTCAGCGCCAAGCCCCGTGCGCTCGACTTCATGGTCCGTCACGGCATCAAGGGTGTCATCGGCGGCGGCGCGGCCACCATGGCCGAAGGACCGATCCTCCAGTATCGCGAGGCGGCCGCCCGCATCGGCAAGAAGCTGGAGCCCGGTCAAGACCTCTGCCTCGGCATCTTCTTCCATCTCGCCGAGACGCGCGAGCGCGCCATCCGCGAGATCACGCCGTTCTACGAAGAGCACGTGAAGATGTTCGGCCCGCTCGGCTTCGTCCCCGGGATCACGCCCGCGCAGGTCGAGGCCTCGTCGCGGCGCGGCGGCTGGGGCGCGGCGGGCGTGCCGACCGTGGAGCACTACATGAAGACCGGCGCGTGGTTCGCGGGGCCGCCGGAGGAGCTCGTCGCGTACCTGAAAGATCTCGAGTCGCGCTACCCGGGGCTCGAGTACGTCAACATGAGCATCAGCATGGGGACGCCGCAGGCCGTCATGCTCGAGCAGCTCGGCTGGTTCGCGAAGGAGGTCATGCCGAAGTTCGCGTGAGGAGCTAACTCCGCCAGGCGAACGGGGCGAAGTGGCCGTTGTTGCGGCCTGACGTCTCGTCCCAGTCGATGCCGAACGCGTGCATGTGGCTGCGCGTCGCTTTCGCCAGCGCCAGGCGGCTCGCGGCAGGGTGCCCGACGTTGTCGAGGTACATCGGCTCCTCCTGCTTCGCGCCGGCGATGCCTTCGACGGCGAGGTCGAGCACACCGGGGATCGAGACGGAGCGCTTCATCCCCTTGCCCTCCAGCCGGATCGGCTTCGCCTCGGCGCCGGCGAAGCGCCCGACCAGCGGTCCCAGCGCGGCCATCGGTCCGCCACCCTGCCCGCTCGCGATCGCCGTGAGCGCCTCGCGCTGGGGTGCCGAGGCGCGCTCGTCCACGATCACGCCCACCGTCCAGTTGCCCTGGATCATCGGACCGGGCGTGTGGAGCAGAACGGCGAAGCTCAGTCCGTCGAGCTTGGCGCTTCCGTACTGCCCGCGCTCCACGTGGAAGACGAGGCCGGCGTCACACGACCCCTTCGTCGGGCGGGCCGCCAGCCCCGACGTGGGACATGGGCACACCGAATCGCAGCTGCACGCCTCGAAGTAATCGCCGCTGATCTGCCATTGTACGGTGGCCATGATCTCCTCCGTTCTGTCCGAGCGTCCCCTACATCGAGCCGCCGCTGCTCCGCAACGCGGTGGCCAGCGCCGGTCGAACGGCGACGGCCACGCCCAGGAGCAGCAGCGCCACGCCGGTGAGCCGCGCGACCCATTCGCCACGCGGCAGAAGTTTTTCGGCAGCCACGGTACACGCGATCAGCAGCACCCACGGCAGGCCCATGGCGCCCGCCACCACGAGCACGAGCATCAGCGCCCAGCAGCAGCCGAGACAGTAGACGGCGTGGGCCCAGCCCATGGCAAGCGCGCCGGCCCACCCCGTGCGCCAGTGGCCGAGCAGAAATCCGATGGGGCTGCGGCAATGGCGCAGGCACATCTGCTTGAGCGGTGTGAGCTGGAAGAGGCCGGCGATCACGAGCACGCCGGCCACGACGTACGCCAGCGTGTCGACGGTGACGGCCATCAGCGCCAGGCTCGCGGCGTAGACGGGCACGCCGGTGAGGGTCCACAGCGCGAGATACACGAAGGTGAAGAGCGCGACGGAGACGGTCCTTGCCGGAACGCTCGCGGCTTTCTGAGTCCCGGCATAGAGACCGATCATCGGCAGCGCGCTCGGCAGCATCATGGCCGCCATCATGACGGCCCACGCGAGGACGTAGGCGACAGCGTCGACCAGCGTCGGCGTCATCGCCACCTCCATCTAGTCGCCCATCACCAGGCCGCCGTCCACCTTGATCGCCTGGCCCGTCATGTAATCGGAGTCCGGCCCGGCCAGGAAGGCGACGACGCCGGCGACGTCCTCGGCTTTCTCCGGACGTCCCAGGGGGATGCCGGCGATGCGTTTCTTCCACGCGTCGCGGGGCGCCCAGCCGTGCAGCGCGGCCAGCTCGCCGTCGATCTGCTCCCACATCGCGGTGTCGACGGCGCCGGGACAGACGCAGTTCGACGTGATCCGGTCGGGCGCGAGCGCCTGCGCCGCCGAGCGCGTGAGGCTGATGACTCCGGCCTTCGTCGCCGAGTACGGGGTCATCAGGTGATTGCCGCCCCGGTAGCCGGCGATCGAGGCGGTCTGGATCAGCTTGCCACACACCTCGGAGCCCGGGATGGGCGGCTGTGCCTTCATCCGGCGCGCCACCGCCTGCAGCACGAAGAACACGGCCTTGAGATTGACGGCCATCACGCGGTCCCACTCCGCCTCGGTGACGTCGAGCATCGGCTGCACGCGGATGACACCGGCGTTGTTGAAGAGCACGTCGAGGCGCCCCCAGCGTCGGTATGGCTCCTCGACCATGCGTGCGACGTCGGTCGCCCGCGTCACGTCGGCCTGAACGCCGACGCCGCCGAGCT
>JBIOXS010000026.1:0-10243 GCA_044869815.1 Candidatus Rokuibacteriota bacterium
CCATCACGTCGCGCCAGCCCATGTAGGAGGCGGCGAGGAAGTCCCGCACCGTCTGCGACCGCTCGGCGAGCATCTTCTCGCTCGTCATGATCGACATGGAATACGTGTCGAAGCCGTACTGGTGCCAGGGCAGGCGCACCAGGTTCTCCTTGCCGACCGCCTTCTCCCAGAACGGCTGTCCCGTCGTGTAGTCGGGCACGGCGTCCGCGCGCTTCTCGGCCAGCGCGACGAACTTCGCGGCAGGCTCGATGGTGAGCCACCGGACCTTCGTCGCGTCGATGCCGTTCACCTTGGCGAAGGCGGGGAACAGCTGCCGCTGTGAATCGCCCGGCGGCGCCGCCAGCAGCTTGCCCTCGAGGTCCTTCGGCTTCGTGATGCCGGTGTCTTTCCGCGTCCAGATGTTCAGCGGCGTGTTGTCGAAGACGGCGCCGACGATCTTGAGCTTGGCGCCCTGCGCGATGCGGGGGATGACGACGATCGCGTCGGCGAGGCCGAGATCGGCGCGGTGGGTATCGACCTTCGCGATGGAATCGCCCGATCCCTTGGAGTTCTGCAGCTCGACATCGAGCCCGCGCGCCTTGTAGTAGCCCTTGTCGAGGGCGACCCAGTAGGCCGCGTGATCGCCGACCGCGAACCAGTTCAGCGCGAACACGAGCTTCTGGGGCGTCTGGGCGGCCGTCGACTGGGCGAGAAGCGCGAGCGCGAGCAGCGCCGGCGCCAGCAGGAGACGAGGCATCATGGTCGGCCTCCTCACACGGTGTCGGCCCACGGCGCCCACCACCGCGCGGCGAGGCCGACCGCTCCGTAGAGGAGGAGGCCGACCACCGAGATCCACAGCAGCGCGGCGAACGCCACGGGCGTGTTGAGGTTGGTCTGGGCGTTGACGATGACCATGCCGAGCCCCGCCTGCGAGGCGACGAACTCGCCGACGACGGCCCCCACCACGGCCGCAGTGGCCGTCACCTTGAGCGCCGACAGCACGTAGGGCAGCGCATTGGGCAGGCGGATGGTCAGGAACACCTTCCACGTCGGCGCGCCGAAGACGCGCCCGAGGTCCAGCAGCTCGTCGTCGATCTGCGTGAGCCCCACCGCGGTGTTGATGACGACGGGGAAGAACCCGATGAGCGCGGCGATGAGCGCGTTGGGAACGATTCCGTAGCCCAGCCAGAGCAGGAAGAGCGGCGCCACCGCCACCTTCGGCAGCGTGTTGACGAAGACCAGGAACGGCAGCAACGCGCGCGCCGTCAGCGCCGACCAGGCGACGGCGATGCCGAGGGCGACGCCGGCGGCGCCGGCCAGCGCGAAGCCCGCGACGATCTCGAGCGTGGTCACCCACAGGTGCGTGTGCCACGGCACGGCGCCGCCGACGGCGGCGCGCAGGACCGCCGCCGGTCCGGGCAGCAGATACTCCCGCACGCCGAGCACGGGCCCGGCCAGCTGCCAGAGGCCGAGCAGCGTGGCGAACACGATCACCGACGGGACAAGCCGTGAAAGCGCGCGCGCCGCCATCCGAGCGATCATCATAGCGCCGGCGCCCTGTGCTACGCTACGATCCGTGCGCTGGCTCATCGTGCTGCCGTTCCAGGGAGCCGGCCTCATGGGGGTCGATTTCGCCGACGAGCTCACGGCGATGGGCCACGAGGTCAGGCTGCTCGCCTACCGTCGCGACAACGTCCTCTACAAGAACCGCGCGACGAAGCGCGCCTACCAGCTATGGATCCTTCGCCGGCTGGAGCGCGCCTGCCTGGCCTGGCAGCCCGCCATCGTCCTCGTCATCAAGGGCGGGCCCGTGACGCCGGGCCTCATCCGGCGCGTGAAGACGCGCCTCGACACCCGGTTCGTGAACTTCTTCCCCGACAACCCGCTCTGGATGATCCCGTTCGAGTCCATCGAGGCGTACGACGTCTTCTTCACCAAGGAGCGGTACGCCATGGCCAGCCTCCAGCAGGTGGGCCTGCGCAACCTGCACTACCTGCCGATGTACTGCGTCCCGTCGCTGCACCACCCGGTGGCGTTGACGGCGGAGGACGACCGTCGCTTCGCCTCGCCGCTGTCCTTCGTCGGCAGTCGCTACGACTACCGCGAGCGATTCGTTCGCGAGCTGGCCGACTACCCCGTGCGGCTGTGGGGCCAGGGATGGTGGCGGTCGACGGATCCGGTGATCCGGCGCATGGTGGCCGGCGGCCCCGTGTACGGGCGCGACAAGCTCTCCGTCTACGCCGGCTCGACGTTGTCGCTGAACCACCACCACCCGATGAACGACATCGTCGGCGTCAACACGCGCACCTTCGAGCTCGCCGCAGCCGGCGCCTGTCAGCTCGTGGATGCCAAGGACGACGTCGGCCATCTGTTCAAGGCCGGCGAGGAAGTCCTCACGTACCGCGACCTGGGGGAGCTGCGCCGGCACATCGACCATTACCTCGCCCATCCCGACGAGGCGCGCGCGATCGGCGAGAACGCCCGCCGGCGGGCGCTCGCCGAGCACACGCTCCGCCATCGCCTGGACGCCATGCTCGACGTGCTCCGGGCATGACGGGGGCTTCGCTCGCGCAAGATCTCACCTGCATCGACTGCGGCACCACCCACGCGCTCGGCTATCGGCTCGAGTGCGACAAGTGCCACGGCCTCCTCGAGCTCCGCTACGACGTCGAGACGCTCCGGCGCCGCGGTCCGGCCGTGCTGTCCGGCCATGGGCTCTGGCGCTACGCCGCCGTCCTCCCCATCGCCGAGGCGCGGCACCGGGTCACGCTGGGAGAAGGCGGCACACCGCTTCTCGAGGCGCCGCGGCTGGCGCGGAGCCTCGGTGTGCGCCGGCTGACGCTGAAGTTCGAAGGACCGAATCCGACCGGCACCGTGAAGGACCGCTCGTCGGCCACCGCCGTGGCCGCCGCGCTGCAGTTCGGATTCAAGGCGACCTCGGTCGTGTCGAGCGGCAACGCCGGCTCGTCGATCGCGGCGTACTCGGCGCGCGCCGGACTGCGCTCGCTGATCTTCGCCTACGAGCGCGCGTCGGTGCCGAAGCTCCTGCACATGGCCGCCACCGCGACGGACCTCGTGCTCTACCAGGGCGTCTACGATGACCTGATCTCCCACTGGGACCGGCTCGTCGAGTCGCGGCTGTTCTTCGACTGCGGCGCCTCGCGCAACGCCTACAAGCACGAGGGCAAGAAGACGATCGCCTACGAGATCGCCGAGCAAAGCAGCTGGGCACCGCCGGACGTGGTGGTGGCGCCGGTGGCCGTCGGCGAGACGTTCATCGCGGCCGCGCGCGGGTTCCGGGAGATGCGCGACGCCGGCTGGATCGCGCGCGTGCCGACGATGATCGCCGCCCAGGCGACGCGAGCCAACGCCATCGCCCGCGCCGCTCGCACGGGCAGCGCGCTGGAAGCGCTCAAGATCGGCTACACGGTCGCCGAGGGCCTCGCGGCGGGAAATCCGGGCCGCAAGGGCGAGTGGGTGCTGCGGCTGCTGCGCGAGGGCGGTGGCGCCGCCGGCGACGCCGAGGACGACGAGATCCTCGCCGCCCAGCGCACGCTCGCACGCGCCGAAGGCGTGTGGGCCGGCCCGACCGGGGTGGCCACGCTGGCCGTGCTCACGAAGATGCTGGCGGCGAAGGAGGTCGATCCCGCGCAGGCCTTCTGCGTCATCCTGAGCGAGACGGGACTGAAGACCGAGGCGACCGCGCCGAGCCGACAGGCGACGGCCTTCGACTTCGCGTCGCTGAAGCGCCTCGTGGAAGATCGGCTCGCCCGCGGCTGACCCGCTGCCCCGGACCTTCTACCTGCGACCGGCGCCGGCGGTCGCCCGTGATCTCCTCGGCTGCACGCTCGTCTCGCGGCACGGCCGTACGGTCACCACCGGCCGCATCGTGGAGACGGAGGCGTATCTCGGGCCCGAAGACGCGGCCTCGCATGCGGCGTTCCGGCCGGGCAGCCACACGCTCTTCTACGGCGAGGGCGGCCACGCCTACGTGTACGTCAACTACGGCATCCACTACTGTCTGAACGCGATCACCAATCCCGCCGGCCAGCCCGGCTGCGTCTTGATCCGCGCGCTGGCGCCGCTCGAGGGCATCGCGACCATGGTCCGCCGACGGGGCGCTCCGCCCTCGTCGCGCCTCGCGAGCGGCCCCGGAAACCTCACCCGCGCGCTCGGGATCACGCTTCGTGACAACGGCGCCGACCTCACCGCCGGCCGGCTCGTCATTCTTGCCGCCGACGCGGCGCCGTCATTCACGGTCGCGTGCGGCCCTCGCGTGGGCATCACGCGCTCGGTGGACCTGCCGCTCCGGTTCTGGATCGCCGGCGACGCGTCGGTGTCCGGCGCGCGGAGACGTTAGCGCGACGCGCGCCAGACGTTGCGGACCGCGCGAACGAGCACGGTCCAGCCGAGCAGGACGAGCCCCACCGAGCCGACCAGCACCAGCGCGTTCGCCGGGAAGCCGAGCGCCAGCGCGCGCTCGCTGCGCACGGCGATGGCGGCGACGGGCCAGATCAGGGCGAGCGGGACGAGGTGCAGCGAGCGCGCGACGTCGGCGCCCGCGGCGACGTCGCGGATGACCAGATAGCCGGCAATGACCAATGCGGGTACCAGCACGGCGACGTAGAGCCACCCGAAGAGGCGCACGACGCCGCCGGCCGTCGTCAGCAGCGCTGCGCCGCGAGACTTCAGGCGCCGGCGCAGCCCTCGGGTGGCGGAGCGCCACCGTTTCACGCCGACCGCCTTCGACCGCGCAAGGCCCGCGCACGGCGAGGCGCCGACGACGCGGTGTCGAAGTGCTGGACGACGAAGACGAGGTCGTCGTGGCGGCGCCGCCGCTCCGTGAAGCCGCCGGCGGCCACGCGCCGGATGATGCGTCGCCAGAACCGCTGCGCCACCACGTTCCACGTCAGCTCGGCGAGCTCCCAGCGACCCGGGAAGCGCCGGAAGAGGGCCAGGGCGGCGCGGGTTCCGACGCCGCGCCGCCGGTACTTGCGCAACACGAAGAACTCGCTGATCTCGCGCGCGGCCCGGCCGGCGTAGTGCGCGCGGTCGCGCACGAGGGCGAACCCCGCCAGCCGGCCGCCCACGCGCAGCACGAACAGATGGCGCCCGCGACCGGTCCAGAACCGCCGATGCCAGGCGGCGGGGGCGAAGACGCCGTTCGGCTCCACGTCCCAGTACGCGCCGCCGAGATCGTAGATGTAGAGCTGGACGAGCCAGCGAACCGCGTGGACCTCGCCGGCACGGATCGGACGGAGGCTGAATCCCGTCACGAGCGGTGGCCCGGGCGCACCGCGAGGCGTCCCGTCAGCGCCCGCGCCTCAGGGCATCGGGATCGAAGAGCGCGTCGTCGGGATTCGTGTCGACGGCCGCCGAGCGCACGACGACGAGGAGCACGAGCTTGCCGTCGACAAACGCCTCCTGCCGATAGGGGAACGCAAACGCCCCGGCGAGGCGTCGATGCTCGGAGAAGCTGAGGTCCACGAGGCCGTCGCCCTTCGGCAACCGTTCGCGGGCGACGAAGCGGACGACGCCGCGCTCGCCGTCGAGCCACACCTGGGGCACCGCGCGCTGGCCGGGCGCAGCGCCGATCACCGTGATGGCCCGTCCGGCAACCTTGATGTCGTAGCTCACGTCGGCACGCACCCCGAGGGCAGTCCACTCCGTGAGGAGATCGGCGCCGCTGCGTCGCAACGGTACGAGCAGGTGCGTGCGGTCGCGCTGCTGATCCGGCGGCGGGACTTCATACGTGCGGCCGTCGGCACGCCGCACCCAGGCGCGATCGTCGACGGTCAAGCGCACCTCGCGCTGGCCGTCGATGATCTGCTCGAGGCGCTGCCGGCGTGGCAGCTTCACATAGATCCTCTGCTCGCCCGTGGACTTCGCCTGCCGTCCGGTCGGATCGTAGAGCGTCAGCGTCTGATCGACCACGAGGCTGCTGATGCTAACCGTGCCGAGCCGCTGGAGGAAGGCATCCACGGCCATTCGCGAATCCGCCGCCAGGGCGCCGCCGACCAGGGTGAGGGCGACGAGGGCGACGAGCAGGGCGCCGAGCACGTCTTCGTTATACGGGCGACGGGCGCGGGAAGTCAACGAAAAGACTCAATTTTTCGGGCCAAAATGTTGACACCCTGCGGCGCCGTCCGTATGATCGAAGCAAACTAAGGAGCCCCCTTGGCGAACTCCCCTGACACCCTGACCGCCGGCGTTCTCGATCTGATCTGGAGCGCAGGACCGGTCGCCAAGCTCGTTCTCGCGATCCTGGCGATCTTTTCGATCATCAGCTGGGCGCTCATCGTCGAGAAGTGGTGGCAACTGCGCCGCGTCCGCTCACGGACCGTCGCCTTCCTGAAAGTCTTCCGCGAAGCACGGCGCCTGTCCGCGGTGGCGCCGGTGGCGAAGAAGTTCCGCGACAGTCCGCTCGCGCAGCTCTACGTCGCCGCCTATCAGGAGCTATCCGGCATCCCCGAGGCGCTCGACCATGGCCTCGACGACACGGATGACGGCGGCGGTGATCGCCTGACCGCGGTGGACCGCGCCATGCGCCGGCAGGCCGGACTGGAGGTCGCGCAACTCGAGCGCTACCTGCCGTTCCTCGCCACGACCGCGAGCGCGTGTCCGTTCATCGGGCTCTTCGGCACCGTGTGGGGCGTGATGTCGGCGTTCCACGGCATCGGCGCGCAGGGCTCGGCGAGCCTGGCCGTCGTGGCACCCGGCATCTCGGAGGCGCTCATCGCCACCGCGGCCGGCCTCGGGGCCGCCATCCCGGCCGTCATCGGCTACAACTACTTCGTGAACCGCGTGAAGCACTGGGCGACGGAGATGGAGGGCTTCACACTCGATCTGCTCAACATGTTGAGCCGACCGGCACCCAAGCTCACGCGCCCGGCCAAAGATGGCATTTAACGCCGCACCCTCCGGCGGTGGTGGCGGGCGCCGCATCGGCGCCACGCTGGCAGAGATCAACATCGTTCCCCTCGTCGACGTGGTGCTGGTGCTGCTCCTGATCTTCATGCTCACGGCGCCGATGATGTACCGCGGCATCGACGTCAACCTTCCCCGCGCCTCCGCCAAGCCGACCGCGGTCGAGGAGCGCATGGTGCTGACGGTCACCAAGGACCGCGCGCTCTTCCTCAACGAGAAGCGCGTCGCGCCGGGTGGCCTCGAAGGCACGCTGCGCGACGCGTTCCGCACTCGCACCGACAAGACGCTCTACCTCAAGGCCGATGCCGGCCTCTCGTACGGCGCCGTCGTCGAGACCATGGACATGGTCCGGCGCGCCGGCATCGAGCGCCTCGGCATGGTCACCGAGCCGACCCGCGAGCGCTGAGGTGAGCATCGCCATGGCGACGCTCCGGATGAGACTGCCGAGCGGGCCTGCCCTCCGCAAGCACCGCCTGCCGGTCACCGCCACGATCTTCTCGGCGTTGCTTCACGGCTCGCTCGCGGCCGGCGTCGTGCTGACGGCTGGGTACTGGGCCAGTGAGAAGCCGAAGACGTATGTGGTGAACCTCGTCCCCGCCGTGGCGGCGGTGGGCTCGCCACAAGGACGCGTCGAGACGCCGGCGCCGCCGGCGCCGCCACCGCCACCAGCGGCCCTGCCGCCGCGCGCCGAGGAAGTCACGCGCCCGGCGCCGACCCGCCCCGCCGAGCTGCCGGCGCGTCAGGCATCGCGCGAGATGCCGCCGCGCGCGCGGGATGCGGCCGCTCTGCCCGACCGCGCGCTGCCGACGCGCGCCCCCGCGCTGCCGAAGGCCGGCGACAAGGAGCTGCCGGCGATGGCGAGCACGGCCAAGACGCCGCCGGCGCCGCCCGAACGGCCGACCACGGAGGTCGCGCGCGTGGCGCCCCCACCGCCACCGGTGCCGCTCGGCCGGCACGACGGGTCGCCGCAGGGGTCGGGGGCGATGACGCTCAACGTGTCCGATTTTCCGTTCGCCTGGTACCTGAGTCGCGTGCAGGCCAAAGTCACCGAGCGCTGGGCCGGCAAGGCGCTGCCGGGACAGCAACCGGTCGCCGTCTTCGAGATCGGCCGTGAAGGCCAGGTGAGCCGGCTGGCCATCGAAAAGAGCTCCGGCAACCCCTACTACGATCAGGCCGCGTTGCGCGCGATCACCGAAGCCAATCCGTTCCCGCCGCTGCCCGCCGAGTTCTCCGGGCAGACGCTGCGCGTGCATCTCGGCTTCAACTTCAGCGCCGAGCGAGGGTAAACTGTGCCGTTCCAGCGTTGCGCCGCGGTCGTCATGCTGCTGCTCGTCGTCTTTCTGGTCGCGCCCGGGTCGCTGCCGCCGCTCTCCGCACAGGGCGTCGACGTCTTCCTCAACGTCACCGGCGGCGGCACCCGGAAGCTCAACATCGCGGTTCCGGAGTTCACCGTGGTGGCCGGCGCCGACACCCAGGGCGCCGGCAAGCAGGTGGCCTCGATCACAGGCGCCGACCTCACCTTCTCCGGTCTCTTCAGCGTGGTGGCCGCCACGGGCGCCATCCCACCGAACAACCCGGCCGCGCTCCAGCAGTCATGGAAGGAGTTCGCCGCCGCCGGCGCGCACGCCGCGCTCCACGGCCTGCTGACGATCCGGCCCGACCGTCTCGACGGCGAGATGCGTCTGTACGATCTGACCTCGCCCGAGTACAAGCTCATCACGACGAAGAAGTTCGACGTCCCGCCGGCGCAGGGCCGGCGCCTGGCCCACAAGATCGCCGACGAGGTCGTGCTGCAGTTCACCGGCGAGCCCGGCGTCGCCGACACGAAGATCGCGTATGTCGCGGGGCCACGGGGCGCCAAGGAGATCGTCGTCGCCGACTACGACGGCGCGACGCCGATGCCGCTCACGAAGAACGGCTCGATCAATCTCACGCCGGTCTGGAGCCCCGACGCGCGATCGCTCGCCTACACCTCGTACAAGCAGGGCTACCCGGATCTCTACCGCGCGTTTCCCTTCGAGCGACGCCCGGAGCAGACGCTGGCCGCCTTCGTCGGCATCAACACGGCGCCGTCCTTCAGCCCGGACGGCAAGAGCCTGGCCATGACGCTGTCGAAGGACGGCAACCCCGAGATCTACGTGCTGACGCTGGCGACGGGAACGATGCGGCGGCTGACGCGTCACGCCGGCATCGATACGGAGCCGACGTGGGCGCCGACCGGACGGCAGCTCGCGTTCATCTCGGATCGCACGGGCAGCCCGAATCTGTACGTGATGGATGCCGAGGGCACGAGCGTGCGGCAGCTCACGTCGGGCGGCTTCCATACGCAGCCGCGCTGGTCACCGAAGGGTGACGCGATCGCCTACACCGCGCGCCAGGGTCCGCATGACATCTGGCTGATCAACGTGGACGGCTCCAATCCGCGCCGTCTCACCGGCGGCGCCGGCGACAACCAGGGCTCCACCTGGGCGCCGAGCGGTCGCCATCTGGCATTCCAGTCGAATCGCAACGGTCGCTGGCAGATCATGGCCATGCTCATCGACGGGAGCGCGCAAACGGTCATCACGACCGGCGCCGCGGAGGCGACAAGCCCCTCGTGGTCGCCGCGGTTACCGTGATACAGTTTCAGGCGTTGCAGCGGCCACTCAGCAGCAGATCAAAAGGAGGCGTCATGGCTACGCGCGGTTCGTTTTTCGTCGTGACATCGTTGCTCGTTCTGGCCGCGGTTGGCAGCGGGTGCGCCAAGCGTCCGGCGACCACCCAGGCCGCGGCCCCCGCTCCGACGGGCACGGCGACCACGATGGCACCAGGCTCCAGCCAGCCGAGCACGACCTCGACGCCCTCCGGCCCGTCGATGGCACAGCCGAGCGGCCCGACGGCCACGCCGACGCCGACGCCGGCGCCGTCGCAAACGGCGAGACCGCCGGTGCCGGACTTCAGAGCCGTCCCCGAGCTGCAGGACATCTATTTCGACTTCGACAAGTACGACATCCGTCCCGCCGACACGCGGACGCTCGACGCCAACGCGGCGTGGCTGAAGTCGAATCCGAAGCATCTCGTGCTCATCGAGGGTCACGCCGACGAGCGGGGCACCAACGAGTACAACCTGGCGCTCGGCGAGCGGCGCGCGAAGTCGACCATGAACTACCTCGTCTCGCAGGGCATCCAGGCCAACCGCATCACCATCATCAGCTACGGCGAAGAGCGGCCGACGTGCACGGAGAAGTCCGAAGGGTGCTGGGCCAAGAACCGGCGGTCGCACTTCCTGGTGAAACCGCAATAGTCCCGCGGGACACGGCGGCGAGGACGGGCGCGCGCCTGGTCCTCGCCGCGCTGC
>JBIOXS010000027.1:0-32333 GCA_044869815.1 Candidatus Rokuibacteriota bacterium
ACCTTCGCCTTGACCTTGCCCAGCAGCTCCTCGACCCCAGGGATGCGACCCGGCATGCCCCACGAGGCGAGGCTGCCGCCGACATGGTCCTGATGCGTGTGCGTCACGAGCGCGCCGACGATGCGCACGTCGTCCGCCTGGGCGGTCTCGACGATCGTGTCGATCTCCCAGGCCGGGTCGACCACCACGCACTCCCGCGCCTGAGCATCGCCGATGAGATAGACGAAGTTCTGCATCGGGCCGAGCTCGAGCTGCTTCAGATAGATCTCCGAATCGCTCACGGCGTTTCATGCTACCCCAGCGATCCGCAGCGCGCCACCGGCTCGCGCCCGTCGCGTGCGCTCCGGAGATCTCGTGACGGCCGGCCGACTTCACGCCGGTGATTGCTCTCCCGAGCCCGCCAAGAGCCCCGGCAGCTCCCGCATGTCGCGGAACACGACGCTCCCCGGCGCCTTCAGACGCGCCGCCGGCGTGAGCCCGCCGGCGAACCCGAAGGCGCGCATCCCGGCCGCCCGCGCCGCCTCGATGCCGTAGCGGCTGTCCTCCACGACCGCGCACGCCGCCGGCTCGGCGCCCATGCGCTCGGCGGCATAGAGGAAGAGATCGGGCGCCGGCTTTCCGCGCGCGACCTCGAACGCGCTGAAGATGCGGCCGGCGAAGCGCTCGTAGAGGCCGGTCAGACCGAGCGTGAACCGCATCTTGTCGTGGCTGCCGCTCGAGGCGACGCACGTGGGGAGCGCGATCTGGTCGAGTGCTTCGATCACGCCCGGCACGGGCTTGAGCTCGGCCGCGAACGCGGCGCGATAGAGCGACTCGAACTCCTGCTCCCAGTCGTCGGGCAGAAGACGACCGAGATGTGCTTCGATCTCGGCCTTGATCGATTTGTCCGAGAGGCCCACGAAGCGCGCGATGACGTCGGCCTCGGTGACGACCCAGCCGAGCTTCGCGAGAACCTGGACGTCGATGCGGACGGCGAGCCGTTCGCTATCGACGAGCACGCCGTCGCAGTCGAAGATGACGAGCTCCAGCGCGCGGCTCATGCGCCGGCGGCGCGGCTACGGCAGCGTGATGAAGGCGTAGCCGACCGAGCGGAGCTCTTCCTCGACCTTCGGGCGCGCGCGGCGCTCGTCCAACCGGCCGGCGCGGTCGCTGGTGCGCCGGTCGAGGATGACGTCGACGTTGCCGGCTTCGGCGAACGTCTCGCTCAAGTAGCGATAGAGATCGGGGCGGTCGCGCGCCACCACGAAGATCTCGCGGGTCATGGGGCGCGAATGTATCACGGCCTCGGTCCTTGAAGTCATCGGGCATCAGCCCTTGAAGTCATCGGGGATCTTCGGCTCCGGGCCGAGGGTGCGCGCGTCGATGGCGTAGATCGTCGGGGTGGCCCCGGTCCGGACGTAGGCCCGGTCACCGTCACGTTTTCCGACAGTCAGCCGGGCCAGCTCGGCGCCATCCCCTTTGAGGAGCACGACCTCCATCGAAGGCGCATCGAGGCCGAACCTGGCAGCGTCCTCGCCGCGTGGTGACACGATGTCCTTCCAGCGCAGCGAGCGGACGGCGAAGAGGACGTCCTCCACGCGCGACGCCTTGGCCGCACCCCTGGTCGGCTCGAGCAGCTTCCAGTCGGTCTCGCCGCTGCGCTCGAGCACGGCCGTCTGGCCTCCGACCCGCACGCGGAGGCGCTTGATATCCTTGGGCTCGACGCCCGAGAACAGCGCGTGATCGCGCAGGTCGTTCACCGAGCGACCGAGATCGTCGAGGGCTTTGCCCTCCACCAGGACGACCGGGCCCTTGTCGGCAACGGCGGCATACGCGCTCGGCTGACCGCCGCGGCGGTCGGCCGACGGCGCCAGGAGCACCGTCGTCGGGGACCCGCCTTGCTCGGTCAGGGTCAGCTTGACGCTCGGCTTCGGCAGGTAACGCGGGATGGCGGAGGCATCATCGCTCAGGAACGCCTGGGCGCGCAGCTCGCGGAGCCGGGTGAGCAGCGAGCCCGCCTCGACCTGGTCGGCCGGCAGGGCCTCGGGCGCCGTGATGGCCCAGCGGTCCTTCTCCCGCACCAGGGTGACGGCGCCCTTCGGGCTCTCGACGTCCACGCGCACGATCCGATCGCGCTCGAAGTCGACGAGCTGCTTGTTGCGAATGGCGGCGACATTGCGCGGCACCAGCTTGCCGATCTCCTCGGGCAGCAGCAGCACGCTCGCCTCGCCCTCGCGCATGGCGTAGACGCCCTTCTTCTCGCCGTCGGTGCGTCCGACCAGCAGCGTGCGGGTGGCGCGGTCCTTGTCCTTGCCCGTGTGCACGCTGACCCGCACCGGCCGCTCCAGCCCGTAGGCCTGGCGTGAGCGGGGCGCCTCGGCCACGAACTCTTTCACCTTCGCCGTCGCGAGCTTGTCGAGCAGGTCGTTCATCTCCGTGGTGTCCGCGGGAAGCGCCACCGGTCGCGTGATCCGCCACTTGTCGCCGGCGGACTCCACGACCATGCTGTCCGTATCGGTGACGATGTCGACGCCGGTGACCTCACGGCGCTCGAACGTCAGGATCGTCCGGTCGCGGAAGTCGGCCACGGGCCGCGTCGCTTCGCGAAGGACGCTGTCGGAGAGCACGAAGACGGCCGGCTTGCCCTGCTCGCGGGCGTAGACCCACACGCCGGTCGGCGACTTCGCGCCGAGGTCGATTCCGACCTGCTTGCCGTCCTTCAGCGTGACGGCCACCTGGGCGGCCGGCTTCTCCAGGCCGAAGTCGGCGAGCGAGGCCGGCTTGGCGTCGATTTCCCGGTCCATCCTGGCGGTGAGGATCGTGGTGAGCGTCTCGTCGACGGTCCCCTTGTTGCCGCGCGCCGCGAGCGGCGTCGTGAGCCGCCAGACGTCGGCCTCGCGCTTCAGCGTCACCGTGTCGTCGGGACGCTTGAGCTCGAGCGCCGTGACGTCCGCCGGCTCGGCGCTGAACACGCGGCCCTTGCGCGTCTCCGCCTTCTCACGCTCGGGGGCCCAGCGCACCTCGTAGACGTAATAGAAGCCGCCCACGAGGACGAGGAGCACCGCGAGCACGGCCGAGGTCTGCCAGCGCATCGGCGGCTACTTCGCGGAGCGGCGACGGACCAGCGCGATCACACCGCCCGCCGCCACGAGCCCCGGGAGCACCACCACCGGCAGCAAGAACACCAGCTGGCCCTGGCGCGCGCTCAGGAAGATCGGGTTCTGGCGGGAGTCCTTCGGTCGAACCGAGATCTGATCCTCTTCCTCGGCGAGCCACGACACCGTGTTCAGGAAGAAATCCCGGTTGCCTTGCAGGTTCAGGAACTGGTTGGTGGCGAGGTTCGACGTGCCGTAGACGACGAGTCGCGTCTTGTCCTTGGTCGCCACCACGGCCACGGTCAGCGGGCCCTTCGGGTCCTGAGGATCCGGCTTGGCGCTCCCCTGCTCCAGCGCCTGCCGGTCGGTCTCACCCCAGGAATCCGGGCTCGTTCGGGCGAGCGGGGTGACGTTGACTCCCGCCGGCGCCGGCTTTGTCATGTCGAGCGAGCGTGTGATCGGAAACAGGGTGGTGATGCCGGCGAGATCCCGCGTGATCGGGTGCGGGTCGTACTGCTGGATGATCGGCACCTCGGGGCCGATCCCGAACAGCCGGCCGATCGGGCTCAGCTCGACGATGAGATTGTCGCCCAGCGTCACGCCCCAGCGCGTCAACAGCTTCTTCATGCTCGCGTCCTGGACGCGCTGCGGGAACGGCGGGTCCACCATCGCGAGGACCTTGCCGCCGCGGCCGAGGTAGCCGTCGAGGGCGTCGAGCTCCGGCGCGAACAGCTCCGTCCGCGGTCCCGCCACGATGACGACGGCGGCGTCGTCGGCGATCTTGCCCTCGCGGGCGAGAGCCAGCGGCTTGACCTCGTAGTTGGCGCGCTCGAGCGCGCCCTTGGCCTCCGAGAATCCCTGGCGCTCGCTGTTGCCCAGCTCGTGCTCACCGTGTCCCTGCAGCACGTAGACGACGCGCTTGCCCTCGCGCGTCAGCTTGACGAGCCCGTTGGTGAGCTTCTCCTCCTCGGCGTCGTTGATCTTCTCGGAGCGGTTCTTCGTCTCGAGCACGATGGTGCCGTAGGACTCCACGCCGTAGCGCCGCGCCAGCGTCGGGTCCCGATCCGGATCCACGACCTTCCACGTGAACTTGCCGCCCGAGTACCCCGCGTACTGCTTGAAGAGATCCTCGGCCACGCGCTTGCCGGGCTGGTCGGCGCGGAAGAACCCGACGGCGTTGACGTCGGTCTTCAGCCCCTTCAGGAGGTTGATGGTCTGGGGCGACAGGCTGTGGCGCTTGGTCTCGGTGAGGTCGAAGCGCTTGCTGTGCCGAACCGACAGCGCCTCCACGAACCCGATGAGCCCGATCACGAGCGCGATCGACAGCGCGGATTGCAGGCCGTAGCGCACGGTGCGGGCGCCGAGCGAGCGGCGCGCGTCGGCCAGGCGCGGCAGCGCGGAGAGGACGACCAGCACGATCCCGGCCGCCACCAGCGGCCACCAGAACCGGCCGTAGGCCGGCAGCGCGAACTGCTGCACCACGGCCGCGGCCAGACAGACCAGCCCGACGTAGAACGTCCAGTCGCTCACGCGCTGCATCGGCCTAGCCCTTCCACCGGCGCGTCTCGAGCGAGCGCAGCGTCAGGAACAGCGCGAGGAGCGTGAAGTTGACGTAGTAGATGATGTCCTTCGTCTCGAACACACCCTTGCCGAAGCTGTCGAAATGATCGGTGATCGACAGATGCTGGAGCAGCTTGCCCCACCACGCGCCGCCGGCGGCGTCGGCGCCCCAGCCGACGACCCAGAACATCAGCAGGATCCCGAAGGTGGTCACGGCGGCCACGATCTGGTTCTCCGTCAGCGACGAGGCGAAGAGGCCGACGGCCAGGAAGGCCGAGCCCATGAGGAAGAGGCCGACGTACCCCGTGAGGACCGCGCCCCACTCCACGCGGGCGCCCATGTAGAAGAGCATGAGCGGATAGAGGAGCGTGAGCACGAGCAGGATGCCGTAGAACGCGAGTGCCGCCGCATACTTCCCCAGCAGGACGGCGCCGTCGCGGACCGGATAGGTCAGCAGCAGCTCGATCGTCCCGCTCCGTCGCTCCTCGGCGAACAGCCGCATGGTCAGGAGCGGCATGAGCGAAAGCAGCAGGATGACGGCGATGTTCGAGAAGAGCGGGCGCAGGATGCCGTCGGTGGTGTTGAGGTCCTGCTGCCCCATCATCGGTGACATGCCCGCCCGCACGGTGGCCTGGGCGTAGTACTGGAAGATCTGCGAGAAGAACCAGCCCATCACGAGCAGGAAGATGGCGAGGATGACGTACGCCACGACGGAGGTGAAGAAGATGCGCATCTCCTTCTTGAAGATGGGCCACACCCTCATGGCTGCGGCTCCGCCGCCACCTCGACGGCAGCCCGTGGCGTCGGCTCCTCGCCGGCCACGATGCGTATGAAGACCTCCTCGAGCGTCATGCCCACCCGCCGCAGCTCGCGCAGGCTCCAGTGCTGGTCCGCCGCCAGCTGGAAGATCTCCGCCCGCACGTCGCGTCCGCGCGCGGATTCGACCACGTAGCGCCCGGCGCCGTCGCCGCCGACCTCGGTGACGCCGACCACGCCCGGGATGGACCGCATGGCCTCCCGCGCGGAGGGATCGGGCTTGGCGAGCTCGACCTCCACGCGTGAAGACGGGAAGAACTGCTCGACGAGCATGTCGATGGGCCCCTGGGCCACGATGGTGCCCTTGTTGATGATGACCACCGAGTTACACACCATCGAGACCTCGGGGAGGATGTGCGTCGAGAGGATCACCGTGTGCTCGCCGGCGAGCGACTTGATGAGCGCGCGGATCTCGGCGATCTGACGCGGATCGAGGCCGATGGTCGGCTCGTCCAGGACGAGCACGTGCGGGTCGCTCACGATGGCCTGGGCGAGGCCGACGCGCTGACGGTAGCCCTTCGAGAGGGTGCCGATGAGCCGGTTCTGCACGTCGGCGATCAGGCATCGGTCCAGCGTGTCGGCGACCCGACGGCGCCGCTCGGCGCGGCCGATGCCCTTCACCTCGGCGACGAAGTCCAGATAGGACGCCACCCGCATTTCGTTGTAGAGCGGCACGCTCTCCGGCAGGTAGCCGATGCGCTTGCGCACCTCCATCGACTCGCGGAACACGTCGTAGCCCGCGACGCGGGCGGTCCCGCCGCTGGCGGGCATGAAGCACGAGAGAATCCGCATGGTGGTCGACTTGCCGGCGCCGTTGGGCCCGAGAAAGCCGACGATCTCCCCGGGCGCGACGCGGAAAGACACGTCCTGGATGGCCGTGACGGGACCGTAATGCTTCGTGAGATTCTGGACTTCGATCATAGTCTCGGCGAACGGCTGATAACTATACCGCTAGGCCCCGGACGGAACAACCGGCATTATCCGAGCCAGCCAGTCGGGGACGCCGATCATCCTGTTGCTCGACGGGTCCCAGCAGGCGTGCAGCGTGTCGCCGGTGGCGACGCGCTCGCCCTGCTCGTTCAGCAGCTCGTAGCCGAACCGGAAGCTGGCCCGCTTGCGCTCGGCGATCCAGCACCGCGCCTCGAGCAGGTCGTCGAGCACGGCCGGCTTGTGGTAGCGGACGGTCGCCTCCACCACCGGCATGCGGACCTTCTGGTCCACCTCGGACATGGCATGGCCCTGCTGGCGCAGGAATTCCACGCGCGCGACCTCGAAGTAGGTCAGGTAGTTGCCGTAGTAGACGACCTTCATGCAATCCGTGTCCTTGTAACGGACGCGGATCTTCGTCGACGCGATCACAGGTACTGGCCGTAGCGGATCTTCTCCACCACGCTCCGTACCCGCTTGTAGCGATCCACCGCGTCCAGGAGGTCGTCGGTGGTCACGGTGCCCGCCGTCCCGCCCTCGGCCACCTGCCGCACCTTCATCTCGAGCGCCCGCCGGATGATCTCCGTGATGTCGGCGCCGCTCATGCCGCCCATGAGCGGCAAGAGCTTGCGGTAGTCGAGCGGCTCGAACAGCTTGCGCCCGGCGTCGCGCTCGGTGCGCGAGGCGAGCAGCTCAAGGATCTCCCGCTGCTCGTCGGCGTCCGGCAACGGGACCTCGACGAGGTGATCCAGCCGCCCCGGCGCCACCAGCGCGGAGTCGAGCGCGTCGGTGCGGCTGGTCGACGCGACCACGAGGATCCGCGCGGTGGTGGCGACGCCATCGAGGCGCTCGCAGAGCGTGGCCACCAGCCGTGCGCTCGCCTCGCGGGCCTGCGGCGGCGGCAGCAGGTGCTCGAGCGAGAGCGCCTCCGCCTCGTCGAGGAACAGCACGCCGCGGCCCTCGGCGATGGCGATCCGGAGGATCTCCTGCAGCAGCTCGCCGGTGTTGGCGCCGAACTTCGACGTCAGGTTGAGGAGCTTGATGTGGTAGAAGATCGCCTGCGAGGCGGTGGCCAGCGCCCGCGCGAGCTTCGACTTTCCCGTGCCGGGCGGTCCGTAGAGGAGCACGCCCTTGGGCGGCGTGATCCCCCACGTGTGATAGAGCTCGGGCTGCGTGAGCGCGTAGGCGAAGCCCTTCAGCGTGGCCTTCGCCTGTCGCAGCCCGCCGATGTCGTCGAAGGAGACGCTCGGGCGGATGTCCGTCTCGACGCGCCCGGTGAGGTCGCCGAACTTCTCGCCCAGCTTCGCGAACACGTCCTCGATGCGGCGCTGCAGCGCCCAGCGGAGGTCGTCGCCTTCGAGCGTCGACATGGCCCGGTCAGTATAGCGCCCGGATGCTCAGCGCGCGGGCACGCGCGCCAGTCCCATCGACAGCGCCGAGCCGATGAGCAGCAGCATGGTGAGCACGGTCCACATCGAGGCGTAGCCGAGCGCGTGCGCCACGGCGCCGAACACGACGGCGCCCGCTGTCTGGCCGAGCAGGAACATCGAGCTGAACACGCCGACCGCGGTGGCACGGCGCGCGGCCGGCGTGAGGTCCGTCACCAGCGCGGCCAGACCGGGATAGAGAAAGCCGTGGGCCGCGCCGGAGACGAGACCCGCCGCGAAGAGAATCGGCACCACCGGCACCGGACTGGTGCGGCTCACCGTGTAGCCGACCACGGCCAGCAGCGCCGGCCCCAGCATCTGCAGGAACATCGACGGAATGATGACGGCTCGCCGGCCACGCGTGTCGATCAGCCGGCCGCTGAAGATGCGCACGGCGATGGCCGCGGCGGCGTAGGCCGTGTAGAAGAGCGACAGCCCGGCCACGGCCAGGCTCTGCGCGAACGTGGGCAGGAACGCGAAGATCGTGCCGGAGCCCAGCCCGAAATAGAAGGTGACGACCATGTGGCGCTGGAGCACGTCCTCCAGACCGGCGCGCAGCCAGCCCGGCGCCGGCAGCGCCGCCGCGCCCGTCGCGCGCGTCTCCGGAAGCCGCGAGATGAGGATCAGCGGCACGAGGGCCAGCGCCGCCGAGGCGGCGAAGAGCGGCCTGAAGCCGGCGCGGCGCACGATCATCTCGCCGGCGAGCGGCGCGAACGCGGTGGCCACGAATCCGGAGACCCCGTAGATCCCGAGCGCCCAGCCGCGCTGCGACGGCGGCACGAGATCGACCACGTACGAGAACATCGCCACGAAGTACGCGGAGAATCCGAATCCCTGCAGCACTCGCACCGAGGCGAGGACGGCGATCGAGTCGAAGAGCGCGGCCAGCACGGCGGCGCTCAGCACGAGCACGGTCCCCGCCAGCATGAACAGCCGGCGGCCGAGGGCGTCGACCCACGCGCCGATGAGCGGCTGGGTGACGATGCCGACGGCGCTGTAGAGGCCCACCACGACGCCGATCTCGATCTCGGTGCCGCCGAGATCCTGGACGTGAAGCGGCAGCAGGACGAACGCGTTGAAGCCGAGGAAGAACGTGAAGTTGATGACCGTCGCCCGCACGAAGTCGCGGTGTGCGAGAATGGGCGGCGACACCGCGCGATTATCGCATGCCGACCACCGACGCATTGCTGCGCGCCGCCGTCAGCGGCGCCGCCGACGACCTCACGCTGACGCTCGACGCGTCCTTCCAGGGACTTCCGGACACGGCGCACGGCGGGACGCTCCTGGCCGTCTTCGACGCGGTCGCCGAGCGGCCGGGGCCGCGCGAGATCGCCGCCCACTATCGCCGTCGCGTGCCGCTCGGCGCTCCGTTGACGCTCGCCGTCACGCGCTCCGCGCCCGGAGTCGCGTGCCGGGTGCTCGACGGCGCGGCCACCGTGCTGGTCGAGGGTCAGGTGCACATGACGCAACCGGCGGACCTCCCCGGCGGGTCGGCCGCCGGCGACGTGCCGCTGCCGGTGTCGCGCACGTGCTTCGCGTGCGGCGTCGACAATCCGATCGGCCTGCGCGCACGGCTCGCCTTCGACGCCCACGCGGTGGGCGGCACCTGGAAGCCGGACGCGCGCTTCATCACATCCGACGGCCGGCTGGCCACCGTCGCGCTCACCACGCTGCTCGACGAGGCCGCCTTCTGGCTCGGCGCGCTCGCGACGGGGGAGTCGGGCATGACAACGGAGCTTCGCGTCACGCTCCACGACGCGGCCGCCGGCGGCGCCGCCGTCCACATCAGGGGCGAGCGCGGCGCCGTCCGTCCGCGCGCGGAGGACGGGCGGTACCGGGAGACGCGCGTGGGCGCCTGGGACGAGAGCGGCCGGCTGCTGGCCACGGCGGCCATCACCTTCGTGACGGTACGCGGCGCCGCGCGGCGGCTGGTGAGCGGTCTGCTCGGCGTCAATCCGATCGCGGTCGTGCGGCGCGTCTTTCCCGCGTACACGACGTGACGCGGGGGACCGTGCGGCTGCTGGTCGTCGCGCTGCCGGCCGCGCTCTACTTCTTCTCGTATTTCCATCGCGTGGCGCCGGCCGTGGTGGCGGCCGATCTGATGCGGGCGTTCGGGATCACCGCGGCATCGCTCGCGTTGCTGGCCGCCGTCTATCCCTACGTGTTCGCGGCCATGGCGCTGGTGGCGGGCAGCCTCGCCGACGGCGTGGGGCCGCGATGGACGCTGGCCGCCGGCGGCGTTGCGATGGCGTTCGGCACGGCGCTGTTCGGGCTCGCGCCGACCTTCGGCGTGGCCGTGGGCGGACGCCTGCTGATGGGTGTCGGCGCCTCGGTCGTGCTCATCGCCTGGCTCAGCCTCATCGCCGCCTGGCTTCGACCGGATGAGTTCGCCACGGCGGCGGGATGGACGCAGACCGTCGGCAACGTCGGCGGTCTCGCCGCCTCGATGCCGCTGGCGATGCTCGTCGAGGCCGCCGGCTGGCGCGAGACCTTCGTCCTCATCGGCAGCGTCACGCTCCTCCTCGCGCTCGTCGTCCTCCTCGTCGTTCGCGATCGACCCGGGACCGCCGCACCCGCGCGCGGTGGCGAAGGGCTGCGTGGTTCGCTCGCCGGCGTGCGCGCGGTCGTCGCGAACGCGAGGAGCTGGCCGCCGGTGCTCGCGGCTGCCGGCATGTTCGCCACCGTCGTCACGCTTCAAGGACTCTGGGGCGTGGCGTGGCTGACGCAAGTCTATGGATTCCGCCGCGTGCAGGCCGCCTCGCTGGTCGCCATGCTCGGGCTCGGGGTCGCCATCGGCTCGCCTCTCGCGGGGTGGCTCTCCGATCGATGGCGGCGACGGCGCCGGCCGTTCGCCGTCTTCGGCGCGGCATATGCGCTCTGCTGGCTGGTGCTCGCCGCGACCGGTGGCGGGCAACTGCGGGCGACCTGGCTCGCGCCCTTCTTGCTGGTGATGGGTGTGGCCGGCGGCGGCCTGGCGCTCGTCTTCGCGTGTGTCCGCGAGGTGAACGACTCCGCGCGCGTCGGCCTCGCCATCGGCTTCTGCAATCTGCCGATCTTTCTCGCGTTCGGTCTCGTTCAGCTCGTGAGCGGCGTCGTGCTCGACGCTCGGTGGCAGGGCCTGGCCGTGCAGGGCGCGCGTGTCTATTCCGCGGACGCGTATCGTGCGCTCTTCACCGTGTGTCTGGCCATCGCGGTCGGCGCCGCCGCGGCGGCCACGCTGGTGAGCGAGACGCGCTGCCGGAACATCTCGGCGCCGCGCGCGTGAGCGCGTGGGCGCGACAGAGGGCCGCCGCCGTCAGGCGGAACGGAGTCGGCGCGGCGTCGGTGGACGCGAGAGGATGGAGTCGAGGGTGCGCAGGAAGCGCGGCGCCTCGATCGGCTTCACGAAGTAGGCGTCGAAGGCGAGCGCGTCGTCGTGCTGGCGCAGAAAATCCTCGGGGTACGCCGTCACCGCCACCGCCGGAATCATCGCGCGCTCGTCGGGCAGCTGCCGGAGCCAGCGGATGAAGTCGACGCCCGTCTCGCGCGGCAGCTGGAAATCGCAGACGATGAGCGACGGAATCCGGGAATCGAGCCAGGTCCGCGCGTGTGCGGTCGACCAGGCGGTCGGCACGCTGGCGCCACAGAACCCCAGCAGCTCGCTCATGAAATCCAGGCTGTCCTGATGATCGTCGACGACCAGGATCGTCTTGCCTGTGAAGTCGGGATATCCGAACCGTTCGACGCGGGAAGCCATAGCAAGCAGGGTACCAGCCGCCCGGCGCCAGGCGGACTTACAAAAGTAGGTAGATATACTGAGGGGTCTCCGTGATCTATGAAACGCTTTTCCTACTGGTGGAAGGGCCGGCGCAGGAAATCCGCCCCGGTGGTCTCAGGCGCCGGGCCCGGGAGGTCCGGCGGTCTGCGCCGGTCCGACGTGAACGGCACCACCGCCCCCGGCCGGGCCTTCTCGCGGCCCGCGGCCACGGCGAGCGCGATGGCGGCGTGGAGCCGCTCGAAATCGGGCGGCTTGCGAAGATAGTCGAAGGCGCCCGCACGGAGCAACGCTCGCGCGACGGTCTCGTCCGCCATTCCGGTCAGCAGGACGATGGCGATCGACCGGTCGAGCGCGCGCAGCTCATGAAAGATGTGCTCGCCGCTCATCTCGGGCAGCATGAGGTCGAGGATGACCGCATCCGGGCGCTCCAGCGACGCGAGCATCACCGCGTCGCCGCCATGGAGCGCGACGTCGACCTTGTATTCGTGGGCGATCAGGTGATCCTCGAGCATCGCGGCCATGGCCGGCTCGTCGTCGACGATCAGGATCGATCCGTGGCTCATGTGGGCGCTCGAACAAGAGCAACGAACGTGCCCGGCCGACCTCGCATCGAACTGCCTGTTTCAGCTGGGCTGCTCGGCGCGTCATGGCGGCCCGTCGGTCGCGTCGTAGCCAGCCGGCGCGACCAGCGGTCAGGTCCTGACCACCTTCACGCTAGACAACGCCCCGGGCGCTCAGCTCCGCCAGCTCGCGTCGGGTGAGACCGAGCCGGCCGCAATAGATCTCCTCGTTGTGCTCGCCAACGGACAGCGGGCCGGCGTGCCGCACCGCGCCCGGAGTGACGGTCAGGCGCGGCACGATGCCGGCCATGTGCAGCAGACCGCCGAACGGGCTGGCGATCTCCTCCACGTTCCGCCGCGCCCGGATCTGCGCATCCTCGAAGATGTCGCGCACGCTCGCGACCAGTGAGCACGGAACCCCGGCCGCGTCCAGCCGGGCCAGCGCGTCGGCGGCGGCGAGGCCCGCCACCCAGCGCGCCACCGCGCCATCGACCTCGTGACGGCGCTCGAGGCGCGCCGTCATGGTGGGATAGCGCTCGACGAGCGCCGGCTCGCCCATCGCCTTCGTGGCCAGGCGCGCGAACATCCGGTCGTTGGTGCACGCGATCGCGATCCACGCGCCGTCGTGCGCCTGGTAGTGGTTGTGCGGAACGACGTACTCGGTGCCGGAGCCGATGCGCTCGCGGACGTAACCCGTGGCGCCGTACACCGGGATCAGCTCATCGAGCATGCGCAGCATCGGCTCGTAGAGCCCGACGTCGACGACCTGCCCCTGGCCGCTGCGGTCGCGATGGCGAAGCGCGGTGAGCGCGCCGAAAGCGCCGAAGACGCCGGCGAGATAGTCCGGAATCGTCGGCGTCCCGGGGCTCACCGGCGGGCGATCGGGATGGCCGGACAGGTAGGCCGCGCCGCTCACGGCGGCCGCGATGCGGCCGAAGCCGGGCCGCTCGCGCGCCGGCCCCGTCTGTCCGAAGGCGGAGATGCGCACCATCACCAGGCTGCGGTTCACCGCCGAGAGGTCGTCCCAGCCGAGGCCCCACCGCTCCATCGTCCCGGGCCGGAAGTTCTCGGCGAGGACATCGGCGGAGGCGACCAGGCGCTTGACCAGCGCCTGGCCTTCCGGCGCGCGCAGGTTGCACGTGATCGACTTCTTGTTGCGCGACTCCACCAGCCACCAGTCCGGCCGGCCCTCGGCGGCGCGCCGGCCCAGCCGTCGCAGGTCGTCGCCGACGCCGGGCTGCTCGATCTTGATGACGGTCGCGCCGAACTCGCCCAGCAGCGTGCAGCAGAACGGCGCGGCCACGTACGTCGCGCAGTCGAGGACGGTGAGACCGTCGAGCGCCTGCACTACCCGGTCTTCGCCGCGTCGACCCACGCCTGCCACTCGCCCGGCGCCAGGCCGATCGTCACCTTGCCTCCGCTGCGCGCCAGCGGCGTGCGCAGCAGGCGGGGCTCCGTCAGCGCGCGCTCGAGCAAGCGCGCCGGCGAGTCGAGCGCCACGCGCAGCCCCATGGCCTTGTACCGGGGGCCGTCCTTGTCGATCAGGGCGGCGGCGCCGAAGCGATCGGCGAAGCGCCGCAGCTCGCCTTTCGACGCGGGGCGCTCGTCCAGGTCGACGTAGTGGACGGCGATCCGTCGCTCGGAAAAGAACCGCCGCGCCTTGCGCGTGTCCTGACAGTCGTCGAACCCGAAGATCTGCACGTTCACTCCGGTCGCGTCTTGACGCGTTCGGCCGCCGCTCTCAGCTCATCGTAGACGCTCATCGGGACCGGCGGATGACCGAGCGGATTCGTCCGTCCGCTGCGCTCGCCGTGATAGTCGGAGCCGCCGGTGGCGACGAGGCCATGCTGCCGGCAGAGGTCCTTGTAGTGCGCAGTCTGCGCCGCCGAATGCTCCGCGTAGTACGCCTCGATTCCCATCAGCCCGGCCGCGATCATGGCGGGCAAGAGCTCGTCGCGGCCGGCCAGACCCGGGTGGGCGAAGACCGGAACGCCGCCCGCCCGCCGGATGATGGCGATGGCGTCCTCCGGCGTCAGCCGCCGCCGCGGGACATTGGCGGGGCCGTTGGCGTGCAGCCACCGGTCGAACGCCTCCGGCACCGATCGGACGTACCCGCGCTGCACCATGACCTGTGCGATGTGCGGCCGGCCCGCCGACCCTTCCTGCACGAGCGCGAAGACCTCGGCGGGATCGATCGGCATCCCCAGCTCGGCCAGGCGGGCGGCGATGCGGTGCACGCGGGCGACGCGCTCGGCCCGCTGCGCGCGCAGGAAGTCCTGGAACCACTCGGCCGCGTCGTCGACGTAGTAGCCGAGCACGTGCACTTCCGCGCCCGGCACGTCGCAGTTGATCTCGAGGCCGGGCACGATCGTCAGTGGCGGATGCCGCGCCGCCTCTGCACGCGCGGTGGCCAGGCCCTCGGTCGAATCATGATCGGTGATCGCCAGCACACGCACACCCCGCTTCACCGCCGCGCGCACGAGCTCGGGCGGTGAGAGCGTTCCATCCGATGCGGTCGTGTGCGAGTGGAGGTCGACGCCGGCGGTCATCGCCCCGTGGTGAGATACGTGAGGATCGTGCGCACGGCGGCCCCGGTCGCGCCCTTGGGCCCCAGCGGCACGTCCTTCTCGACGAAGGCGGGGCCGGCGATGTCCAAATGCGCCCACGGCCGCTCGCCGGCGAACTCCTTGAGGAAGAGGCCGGCCGTGATGGCGCCGCCCCCTCGGGGGCCGACATTGTTCAGGTCGGCCACGTCGCTCTTGAGGTGCTCGCGATACTCGTCGATCAGCGGCAGCTGCCAGACTCGCTCGCCGGCGTGCTCGGCGGCCGCCAGGAGGCGCCTGGCCAGCGGCTCGTCGTTGCTCAGCAGCCCGGAGCAGAGGGGACCGAGGGCGACCACGCAGGCGCCGGTCAGCGTGGCCATGTCGATGATCTCGTCGGCCTCGAGCTTCTCGCCGGCGTAGCAGATCGCGTCGGCCAACGTCAGCCGGCCCTCGGCATCGGTGTTGCCGACCTCGATCGTGGTCCCATTCATCGCACGCAGCACGTCGCCGGGACGAATGGCCGAGCCCGAGGGCATGTTCTCGGCGGCGGCGATGAGCCCGTGCACCTCGAACGAGGGCTTCAGCGTCGGCAGGGCGCGCATGATGGCCAGCACGGCCGCCGCGCCGGACATGTCGTCCTTCATGCGGAGCATCCCTTCGGCGGTCTTCAGGTCGAGCCCTCCGGAGTCGAAGGTGATGCCCTTGCCGATCACGGCCACGCGCCGGCGCCGCTTGCCGGCGGGCGCGTAGGTGAGATGGATGAACTTCGGCGGCTGATCGCTGCCGGCGGCGACGCCGAGGAAGGCGCCCATGCCGAGCTTCTCGCACTCCGCCCGGTCGAGCACCTTGACGGCGAGCTTCGCCTCCCTGGCGATCTGAGCGGCGACCTTCGCCAGGTACGTCGGATGCACCTCGTTCGCTGGGCTGTTGATCAGATCCCGGGCAAAGCAGGTCGCCTCCGCGAATATCTCGCCTGTCCGGGCGCCCTCCGTCGCCTCGCGCCGGCGGCGACCGTCGCTCTCCACCACGCGCAGCTCTTCCACGCGCTTGTCGGCCTTCTCGCGCTTGTACCGATCGAAGGTGTACGACCCGAGCATGGCGCCCTCGGTGACGGCGTGCGCGCGGCCGGCGGCGGGAAGTCGCTCCCCGAGCGTCTCGATGGCCACGATCCGCGCGCCGAGCTCGCGCGCGCGTCGGACTCCGGCCGAGGCGGCACGGCGCACGGTCTCGAGCGTGACATCGGCCCGCTTGCCGAGGCCGACGACGACGAGGCGGCGCGCCGGCAGACGGCCGCCGGTATGGACATAGGTCGCCTGCGCGGGCTTGCCCTGGAACCGCTCGGCGGTGAGCACCTCACCAAGCTGCCCGCCAATCGCTTTGTCGAGCTTCGCGACGGCGTCGCGAAGCTTCGACTCCTCGGCATAGAGCCCCACGACCAGCGCGTCGGCCTCGACCGACGCGAGCGGGGCCACCGTGACCGTGACCTTCATGCGCCGCCTCCGCTGCTCAGCCCCGCCGCGCGCCGGATCATGTCCACCAGGCCTTCGGTGATCGGCAGCCGCTCCACCTCGTCAATCGTCACCCAGCGCACCTCCGCCGCGTCGCTGCCGGCCGTGATCGTGTCGTTCGACTCCGGAAACGCGAGGTAATCGATCAGCACCCAATGATAGCGGACGCGACCCTCGGCATCGCGCGTGACCCGGTCGAGGATCCCGACCAGACCGGCGATGCGAACCTTCAGACCGCACTCTTCCTCGACCTCACGGCGAGCGGCGTCCACGGTGCTCTCCCCGAGGTCGACGAGACCCCCCGGGACGCTCCACAGCCCCAGGCCCGGGGCGCGGCCACGCTTGACCAGCAGCACGCGGCCTTCGTGGAGGACGATGGCGCCCACGCCGACGCGCGGATGGTCGGGATACTCGCGGCTCATTTATGCCCGGCCGCCGGGTATTGATGCCCGGCCGCCGTCAGGAACGCGTCGCGTCCGTAACGATCGCGCGCGAGGCGCTCGACGTGCGCCGCTTCGGCATCCGTCAACCCACCGGGCACGAGAGCGAGCCGGTGCTCCGCCTCGAAGGCATCCCGGAGCGCGGTGGCCACCTCCTCGAACGTCGGGCGGCGGCCCGTGGCCGCCTCCAGCGTCGTCATGCTGGACAGCGGCGCGTGCGTGGTGGGAAAGAGCGCACGCAGCCGCGGCTCGTCGACGCCGAGCAGCACGGCGCCGTGCTGGAGGAACGACGTTCCCTGCCGGCGCTGGGCGCTGCCGACCACCTTCTTGCCACCGATCTCGATCTCGTACGCACCGGTTCGCGCGAAGCAGAAGGCGGGGTCGCGCCCGAGGCCACGGCCGGTCGGGATCATCTCCGCTCGCGCGCCGAGCGCATGCAGCCCGCGGACGAGGGCGCGGCCGATCCACCGATAGGTATCGAGGAGATCGCCCGAGACGCCGAGGTCCTCGGCGGTGGCCGCCACGCTGTAGGTCAGCTCGCGCTCGGGACCGTCGTGGTAGATCGCGCTGCCGCCTGTCGGCCGGCGCACGACGCCCACCCCGAGACGATGGCACGCGGCCGCATCGACGTGTCGATCGAGCGGCTGGCCATAGCCGAGGGAGACGGTCGGAGGCGCCCAGGCGAAGAAGCGAACGGTCGGCGGCGAGGTCCCCGCCTGCCGCCCCCGCCACATCGCCTCGTCGATGGCCATGTTGGTGGCGCCATCACAAGGCTCCGTAACGATGAGTCGCCAGGCGCCTAGCTTTTCGGGCTCCACGTGAGGTCGGGCTCGCGAGCGGCGCGGGTCTGGTCGAGGCGTCGAACGGGCGTGGTGACCGGGGCGTCGTGGATCACGGCCGGCTCGCGCTCGGTCTCGCGGGCGATGCGGATCATGGCGTCGCAGAAGGCGTCGAGCGTCTCCTTCGATTCCGTCTCCGTCGGCTCGATCATGAGCGCCTCCTCGACGATGAGCGGGAAGTAGGTCGACGGCGCATAGAAGCCGAGGTCGAGCAGCCGCTTGGCGATGTCGGTCGCCGTCACGCCTTGCATCTTCTGGCGGCGCGCCGACATGACGCACTCGTGCATGCAGGGCCCCGGCACGGAGACGTCGTAGTCGGCCTCGAGCCGCTTCATGATGTAGTTGGCGTTGAGCACGGCGTTGTCGGAGACGCTGCGAAGTCCGTCGCCGCCCATGGTCCTGATGTAGGTGTAGGCGCGCACGAGCATCCCGAAGTTGCCCCAGAAGGCCTGGAGCTTGCCGATCGACTGCGGGCGCTTCCAGTCGCGGGCGTAGGCGTCGCCGTCCTTGACGACGACCGGCGCCGGCAGGAACGGCTCGAGGTGCGCCTTGATTCCCACCGGGCCGGCGCCCGGCCCGCCGCCGCCGTGCGGGGTCGTGAAGGTCTTGTGCAGGTTGAAGTGGCAGACGTCGAAGCCGAGGTCGCCCGGCCGGGTGATGCCGAGGATCGCGTTGAGATTGGCGCCGTCCATGTACACCTGCACGCCCCTGGCGTGACAGATCTCGGTGATCTCCATGATCCGCGGCTCGAACATCCCGAGCGTGTTCGGCACCGTGATCATGAAGGCCGCCACGTCGGGCCCGACCTCGCGCGCCAGGGCCTCGACGTCCACCTCGCCGTTCGGCAGCGATTTCACCTCCACCACCTCGTACCCGGCGAGGGCGGTCGAGGCCGGATTGGTGCCGTGCGCCGAGTCCGGGATGAGGACCTTCGTGCGCTTCTCGCCGCGCGACTGGTGGTAGGCGCGGATCATCAGCACGCCGGCGAACTCGCCCTGGGCGCCGGCCGCCGGCTGGAGCGAGACGGCGTCCATGCCGGCGATCTCCGCCAGCATCTGCGCGAGGTCGTGCATCAGCCTGAGGGCGCCCTGCGCATCCTCGTCCCGGACGAGCGGGTGGAGGCGCGCGAAGCCCGGCAGGCGCGCCATGTCCTCGTTGAGCTTCGGGTTGTACTTCATCGTGCACGAGCCCAGCGGATAGAAGTGGGTGTCGACGCCGTAGTTCATCCGCGACAGGCGCGAGTAGTGCCGTACCACGTCGAACTCCGAGACCTCCGGCAGCGCCGCCGCCGCGCCGCGCAGGTGCTTCTTCGGCAGCAGCTCGGCCGCGGGCTTCGCGGGCACGTCGCTCTCGGGCAGCGAAAAGCCAACGCGCCCCGGTGACGACAGCTCGAAGACCAGCTTGTCGTACGCATTCGCCCCGCTCATTTCACGACCTCGGCGAGCGCGGCGGCGAAGGCATCGATCTCTTCTTTCGTCCGCTGCTCCGTCACGGCCACCAGCAGCGAGTCGGCGAGCGTCCGGTCGTAGGTCCTGAGCGGGACGCCGGGCAGAATGCGCCGCTTGGCCAGCCTCGCGACGACCGTCGTCGGCGACTTCGGCAGCCGCAGCGTGAACTCCTTGAAGAACGGCTGCGCGAACCGGAGGGACACGCCGGGGATCCGGGTCAGCTGCTCGGCCGCGTAGTGGGCCTTGGCCGTCGACAGCTCGCCCACGCGCTGGAGACCCTGCTTGCCGAGGGTGGCCAGGTAGATGGTGGCCATGAGCGCGCACAGCGCGACGTTCGTGCAGATGTTCGAGGTCGCCTTGGCGCGGCGGATGTGCTGCTCGCGCGTCTGCAGCGTCAGCACGAAGCCCCGCGCGCCATCCCGATCCACGGTGGCGCCGACCAGACGTCCGGGCATGCGGCGCACGAGGGCGGCCTTGGCGGCGAAGACGCCGAGATTCGGGCCGCCGAACGACATCGGCACGCCGAGTCCCTGACCCTCGCCGACCACGATGTCGGCGCCGAGTCGACCGGGTCCCTCGAGCACGCCGAGGTTCACGGGGTCGGCCACCACCACCAGCAGCGCTCCCGCCGCGTGGGCCAGCTCGGCGGCGGCCGCGACGTCCTCGAGGATGCCGTAGAAGTTCGGGGACTGGATGACCAGGGCGGCCGTCCTGGCCGTGACGAGCTTCTTCGCGGCCTCGAGGTCGAGCGCGCCGTCGGGCGCGGCCACGTCGCGCAGCCGGATGCCCGCGCCGTCGCAGTACGTGGCGACCACCCGGCGGTAGAGCGGGTTGACGCCGTGAGCCAGCACGACCTCGCGGCGGTCCGTCGCGGCGTGCGCCATCAGCGCCGCCTCCGCCAGCGACGAGGCGCCGTCGTAGATCGAGGCGTTGGCGACGTCCATGCCGGTGAGCTCGGCGATCATCGTCTGGTATTCGTAGATCGTGCGCAGGGTGCCCTGGCTGGCTTCGGGCTGGTAGGGCGTGTAGGCCGTGAAGAACTCGCCGCGCGAGATCAGGTGATTGATGGGGCTCGGCACGTAATGGTCATAGGAGCCCGCGCCGACGAAGCACGCGAAGCGGTCGGCGTCGGCGTTGGTGGCGGCCAGCGCCCGCATGTGGCGCACGAGGTCCGCCTCGGCCAGCGCCGGCGGCAGCGACAGCGGGCGCGAGAGCCGCGCCTTGGGCGGGATCTTCACGAGCAGATCCTCGATCGACGCCGCGCCGATGGTCTTCAGCATCTCGCGCTGCTCGGCCGGCGTGTTGGCGATGTAACGCGACGCCATCAGTGGGCGGCCTCCGCGATGAGCTGCTGATACTGCTGCGCCGACAGCAGCCGATCCCACTCACCGCCATCCGACGGCTTCACGACGATCATCCAACCCTTGCCGTACGGGTCCTTGTTGACGGTCTCCGGCTTCGGCGGCAGCTCGGCATTGCTCTCGACCACCTCGCCGGACATGGGCGCGAACAGGTCGGAGACCGCCTTCACCGACTCCACCACGCCGAACGCCTGATGGGCCGTCACCTTGGCGCCGACCTTCGGCAGCTCGACGAAGACGACGTCGCCGAGCTGCTCCTGCGCGTATTCCGTGATGCCGACGCGGATGCGGTCACCCTCGCGCTTGGCCCACTCGTGCTCCTTCGTGTACTTGAGCTCTGCCGGAACGTTCGCCATGGGCAGCTGTCCTCCGAACGCGTTATCTCTTGGTCCGTGACGGATGGAACGGCGTCTTCACGACGCGCGCCGGCTTCGCCTGGCCGCGGATCTCCACGCCGACCTCGGTGCCGACAGCGGCGTGGGCGGCGGCAACGTAGGCCAGCGCGATGTAGCGATCGACGGACGGGCCGTAGGACCCCGAGGTGACGATGCCGATGGGCGCGCCGCCGTGAACCACGGGATAGCCGTGGCGCGCCACCGCGCGCTCGGCCATCTCGAGGCCGACGAGCCGTCGCGCCGGCCCCGCCGCGCGAACCTTCTCGATCGCGTCGCGCCCGATGAACGCGCCCTTCGCCGGCTTGACGATCCAGGCGAGCCCGGCTTCGAGCGGGTTGGTGGTCGCGTCGATGTCGTTACCGTAGAGCGCGTAGCGCATCTCGAGCCTCAGCGTGTCACGCGCCCCCAGTCCGATCGGCGCGACGCCGTGCGCTCGCCCCGACTCCAGCAGCGCCTTCCACAGGCGCGCGGCGTCGGCGGCCGCCACGTAGAGCTCGAAGCCGTCCTCGCCCGTGTACCCGGTGCGGGAAATGAGTGTCCGCACGCCGCCGACGGCGCCGTGGACGAACCGGTAATAGCCGATGGCCGTCACGTCGCGCTCGGCGAGCTCGCCCGCGAGCGCCTCCGCCTTCGGTCCCTGGACGGCGATGAGCGCGGTGTCCGCGGAGACGTTGCGCCAGCGCGCGCCGGCCGCGTGCGTCGTCACCCATTCCCAGTCCTTGTCGATGTTGCCGGCGTTGACGGTGAGCATGTATCGCTCGGCGCCGAGGCGATAGACGGTCAGGTCATCGACGATGCCACCGTCCGGGTAGCAGAGCGCGGAATACTGCACCTGGCCGATGTCGAGCACCGACACGTCGTTGGTGGTGAGCGACTGCAGCGCGGTGAGCGCCTGCGGACCATCGACCTCGAACTCGCCCATGTGACTCACGTCGAAGAGGCCGACGGACCTGCGAACCGTTCGATGCTCCTCGACGATTCCGGCGTACTGCACGGGCATTTCCCAGCCGCCGAACGGCACCATGCGGGCGCCGGCCTTGACGTGTGCGTCGTAGAGCGGGGTGCGCTTCAACGGGCTTCCCACGAGCGCCTCAGTAGACCATTCCGATTCAGGCGTGGTCAAGGCCCCGAGCCGGCATCCCTCTTGCTAGTGAATCGCGATGTGAGAGAGAGGCGCGCGTCGCAAGGGCCGCGGGTGCTGCTGGTCGAGGATGCCACCGACATTCGCGACGTCTTTCAAATGCTTCTGGAAGCGGAAGGTGCACAGGTGGTGGCGACCGGCAGCGGGCGCGAGGCCGCCGCGCTCGCAGAGCGGGAAGACTTCGACGTCCTCTTGACCGACCTCGGTCTGCCCGACATTTCGGGCGAAATGGTCATCCGTCAGGCCCTGCGAACCGCCCGACGGCGGCCACGGGTCGTCGTCGTCACGGGCTATGACGAGCCTTTCACGACGCGGGCGCGCGATGCCGGCGCCGACGCCGTGCTCACCAAGCCCGTTCTCTGGTCGTCGCTGGTCGACGAGCTCGCGCTCACCGAGCACGACCACCTCGCTGCCTGACTGCTGTAACTTTTCCCCAGCTCTAGGCCCGGGCCAACACTCTGGCCAGGGCGTTCACGAAGCGGTCGACGTCCTCGTCGCTCATGGCCAGCGAGCAGGCGCCCAGGCCGCGCTGCGTGAGCAGGATGCCCTCGTTGATGAGACCCACGAAGACCCGCAGCGCCGTCTCGGCATCCTTGGGGCGCGTCGAGCGATAGTCCGTCAGCGTCTCCGTCGTCCAGTGCAGCCACAAGAGCGAGCCGAGCCCGGTGACCTGTCCCTTGCGTCGCGTGTTGGAGAACAACCGCGTGATGCCGCCGCGCAGCCGCTCGCCGAGCGCGTCGAGTCGCGTGTACGCCTCGGGCGTCAGCGCGTTCAGCGTCGCCACGCCGGCGGCCATGGTGACGGGGTTCGCGTTGAAGGTGCCGCCCTGGCTGATGCGCGGACCCGTCTTGCGCGGATCGTAGAAATCCATGATGTCGCGCCGGCCGCCGAAGGCGCCGACGGGGAGGCCGCCGCCGATGATCTTGCCGAGCGTGGTCAGATCGGGGCGAATGCCGAAGCGCTCCTGCGCTCCGCCCCATGCCACGCGGAACGAGATCACCTCGTCGAAGATGAGCACGATGCCCCGACGCTCGGTCTCTTCCCGAAGAAACGGAAGGAACCCGTCGGCGGGCGGCACCAGCCCCGCGTTGGAGAGCAGCGGATCCACGATGAGGCCGGCGATGTGCTCGCCCTCGCGGGCGAGGATCTCCGCGCACGCGTCCTGATCGTTCCACGGCAGCACCACGGTGTGCTTCAGCACGGCGGGCGGGATGCCGGACGACCACGCCACCGGCTTGGGCCGCTTGCGGTTGCCGGCCGCCTTCGGATCCGGCGTGACGCTCACCATGACCCAGTCGTGCGTGCCGTGGAAGGCGCCCTCGAACTTCGCCAGCTTCGGACGGCCGGTGAAGGCCCGGGCGAGCCGCACCGCGTTCATCGTCGCCTCGGTCCCGGAGTTCGTGAAGCGGACGCTCTCGAGCGAGGGGATTCGCCGGGTGAGCATCTCGGCCAGCCGGATCTCGTGCTCGGTCGGTCCCGGGAACGACAGCCCGTTCTCCGCCACCGCCTGCACGGCCTTGACGACGTCCGGGTGCGCGTGGCCGATGACGAGGCTCGTGTAGTTGTTGTTGAAGTCGATCCGCTCCGTCCCGTCGGCATCCCAGATGTGGGCGCCCTGCCCGCGCTGGAAGTAGAACGGGTAGGGATCGAAGAACGTCGTGGTCCGGCTGTTGCCGCCGGGCATGACGCCCACCGCTTCCTCGTGAAGCGCGCGGGAGCGGGAGGTCTTCGCGGTGTACTCGGCCAGCTCCTTGTCCAGGCTCATGAGGCGATCTCCTGTAGCTCGACGTTGGCGACGTCGGCGGCGGCGGCGCACGACAGCCGCTGGGCTTCGACGACGTCGACGGCGGTGAAGCGGATGCGCTGACCGGGCTTGGCCTGGCCCACGCGGGGAATATCGAACGAGCACACGGTGGCGATCTTGGTGTAGCCGCCCGTCGACTGCCGGTCGACGAGCAGGACGATCGGCTGGCCGTCGCCCGGCACCTGGACCGCGCCGAGGGCGATCCCGTCCGAGATGATGTCGTGCCCGTGGGCGTGGGCGATTCGCGGCCCTTGCAATCGCGCGCCCATCCGGTCCGATTGCGGCAGTACCTCGTAGGAGCCGCCGAGAAACGCGCCGATGCCGTCGTCGGTGAAGCGGTCGGCCTGCGGTCCGAGCACGACACGGAGCACGGACTCCGCGCGCCAGTCCGGAATCGCCCGCGCCGGGACCGCGCGACCGCGCACCGGGCCCGCCGCGCCGAGCCGCAGCACGTCGTCGCGGCGCAACGCCCGCCCCTCGAGGCCCCCCAGCCGGCCGCGGAGATAGGTTGCTCGCGAGCCCAGCACGGTCGGGACGTCGATGCCGCCGGCGACGGCGACGTAGCCGCGCACCCCCGCGCGCGCGGGACCGATCCTGAGGACATCGCCGGCGCGGAGCCTCAGCGTCGTCCACGCCGCGGCCGGCGCGTCGTTGACGGTCACCGGCGCCTCGGCACCGGTGACGGCAATGGCGCAGGGCGCCTCCGCGCGCAGGCGCGGACCGATGAGGGTGAACTCGAGCCCGGCCGCACCGTCGGCGTTGCCGACGAGCCGGTTCGCGAGCGTGAACGACCGCGCGTCGACGGGACCCGATGGCGGGATGCCGTAGCGAAGCTGTCCGCGACGGCCGCCGTCCTGCACCGTCGTCTGCGGCCCCGGGTCGAGGACACGGATCATCGGATCACCGGCCGGAAGACGCCGGCGGCCACGCGCGTGGCGATGTCGTCGAACTCGGCGCGATTCACGCGACGGAACCGGACGCGGTCACCGGGCCTGAGCAAGATCGGCTCGGCGGCGTCGGGATCGTAGAGACGCAGCGGCGTCCGGCCGAGCAGCCAGAAGCCGCCCGGACTCTCCACCGAGTAGACGCAGCACTGGATGCCGCCGATGCCCACGCTGCCCGCGGGCACTTTCACTCGCGGTGTGTCGAGGCGAGGAATCGTCAGCCGCGCCGGCGCGCCGGTCATGTAGGGCAGCCCGGGGGTGAACCCGATGAAGTAGACGAGATACTCGGCGCCGGCGTGCAGGCGTACGAGCTCCTCGGGAGACAGCTCGAGGCGGCGCGCGGCGACGTCGAGATCGGGGCCGAGCTCGTCGCCGTAGCAGCACGGCAGCTCCACCTCGCGCGCGGGCGGCATGGCCGTGGCGCCGGCCTGCTCCACGAGCGGCGCCAGCGCGCGGCAGAGCGCCTCGTAGCCGACCACGGTCGGGTCGTAGTACACCTGCAGCGCGCGATAGGTCGGCACCGTCTCCACCACGCCCGGCAACGCCTTCTGCTCGATCAGGAATTCCAGCGCGCGGACGCGTGTGTTGACGTCCACGCTGATGTCGTCACCGAGCTCGACGGAGAGGGCGAGGTCCCCGGCCGGCAGAAACCGCAAGCTAGAAGGCAGCCAGCGTGGCGTTCGGGACGTCGGTGATGAACATGTGGCCGGGGCTGTGCGTCAGCATGAACGGCGGCTTGGAGGCGAGGGCCACGGCCTGCGGCGTGACGCCGCACGCCCAGAACACGGGCACGTCGCCAGGGCCGAAGGGCTGGGCATCGCCCCAGTCGGGCCTGGTGACGTCCTTGATGCCGATGAGCGAGGGATCCCCGACGTGGATCGGGGCGCCGTGGGCGTTGGGAAAGCGCGCGCTCGCCGTCACCGCCTTCGAGAGCTGCGTGGCGGGGATGGGCCGCATCGAGACCACCATGGGGCCGTGAAACGCCCCGGCGGGCCGGCACTCGATCCAGGTCCGCCACATCGCGACGTTCTTGCCGTGCTTGACGTGCCAGAGGTCGATGCCCGCCTCGAGCAGCGCCCACTCGAAGGTGAACGAGCACCCGAGCAGGAAGGCGACGAGGTCGTCGCGCCAGTACGGCGTCGCGTCGGTGACCTCGTCGGCCAGCACGCCGTCCTTGTAGACGCGATAGCGCGGGAGATCCGTGCGCAGATCGGCGCCGGGCGCCACCCCGACCGGCTCCGGTGATCCGACGTCCGTCACCTCGATGAGCGGGCACGGTCGCGGATTGCGCTGGCAGAAGAGCAGGAAGTCGTACGCGTGATCTCTGGGCAGCACGGCCAGATTCGCCTGCACGTAGCCCTGCCCGAGTCCGGCCGTCACGCCGGGGAGCTTGCCGCGTCGGATGTCGGCTCGGATCTCCCGCGGATGTCGCGTGTCGATCGCCATCGAGGGGATTCTACCTGATTCCCACGCGGGGCCAGACGTCCGGATTGGCGAGGACGTGTGGCCGCTCGCCCCGGAGCACGCGCAGCATCTCGCTCGTGACCTGCAGCGAGGCGGTGACGTGCGCCTCGGCGGTGACGCCGGCCACGTGGGAGGACACGACGACGTTGTCCAGGTTCAGCAGCGGATTGTCGGCCGACGTCGGCTCCTCCTCGAAGACGTCGAGTCCCGCCGCCGCCAGGTCCCCGCGGGTGAGCGCCTCGAACAGCGCGCGCTCCTGCTGCACAGGACCACGCGACGTGTTGACGAAGATGGCGCCCTTCTTCATGAGCGCGAGCGTCTTGGCGTTGATCATCGCGCGGGTCTCGTCGGTGAGCGGCGTGTGGCAGCTGAGAAAATCGACCTGGGGCAGCAGCGCCTCGAGGCTCGGCTGCGGCTCGACACCCCGGCGCCTCAGCTCGTCGGCCGGCACGTACGGATCGTAGCCGAGCACGCGCATGCCGAGGGCGGCCGCGAATTTCGCCACGCGCCGTCCGATGTTGCCCACGCCCACGATCCCGAGCGTCTTGCCGTCGAGCTCGATGTTGCCGCCGCGGCGGGCCTGCCAGTCGCCCTCGCGCGTCCAGCGGTCGATCTGCCGCGCGCGCTTGGCGCACATGAGCATCAGCATCAGCGCATGCTCGGCCACCGCCTGCGAGTTCGAGCCCGGCGCGTGCACGACGGCCACGCCCAGGCGCGTGGCGGCGGGCAGGTCGACGGTGTCGAGGCCCACGCCGTGCCGGCCCACCACCTTGAGCCGCTTGCACGCGCTCATGAGCGAGGCCGTGCAGCGTGGCTTCGCCCGGAAGAGGATGCCGTCGGCGTCCGCGGCCACCTTCACGAACGGCGCCTCGGTCTCCTCGTCGCACTGGATGACGCGGGCCTCGCGCTCGAGGTTGGCGCGGCCCTCGGCGTGGATCGGCCCCGCGAGGACGACGAGCGGACGGTCGGGCATCCAGGCGATCTCCTTTATGTTTGCCGTCGGAGCCCCTGCGCAGGGCTCCGGGGCTCGACGGTCGGCGAATCGTTGCGGGTGCTCATTACTTCCGGGCGACGATCACGAGCCGCGGCGCGTCGAGGGAGAACGGCGTGCCGTCGAGGGCGCCATAGAAGTCGAGATGACTCCACCGCTCGGGCCGCAGCATGGCCGCCAGCTCGTGCGCCGAGTACAGACGGATGTCGCTCTCGCCGATGAGCACGCCGCCGGCGGTCGAGCCGAGGGCCAGCCGCGACCAGCGGGCGCGCCAGCGGCTGGTGGTGGCGTCGAACGAGTGCTCGATGCGGAGCGTCCAGTCGTCGAAGCGCTGCCGCTCTTCCGGCGGCAGCGAGCGCACGAGCTGATCCCGGTTGCGCGTGTCGAGCACGAACACGCCGCCCGGTCGCAGCGCGCGCCAGAAGCGGTCGAGCACCATCCGGTCCTCGTCGTCCGAAAAATAGCCGATCGAGCTGAAGAGGTTCACGGCGAGGTCGAACTCGCCGGCGAACTCCATGTCGCGGATGTCCTGGCACACCAGCGTCAGCTTCACGCCCGCCCGGTGCGCCGCCTCACGCGCGCGGTCGATCTCAGTCTCGCTGAAGTCCACGCCGCAGACGACGGCACCGCGGCGGGCGAACTCGATCGAGTGGCGGCCGAAGCCGCACGGGGCGTCGAGCACGCGGGCGGCGGACGGGACGCCGGTGGTGGCGGCGATCCACGTGACGTCGCGCGCGGCGTCGGAGGGCGAGACCAGCGCCTGCGAGATCGTGGGCCACGCCTCGCGGAAGAACCGCTCGCTCTGGAACACGGCGGCTATTATAGTCTCGTTCGATGACGACTCTCGTGACGGGCGCCTTCGGCTGCATCGGCGCCTGGGTGGTGCGCGGTCTCCTCGCCGACGGCGAGCGGCCGGTCGCCTTCGATCTCGGCGACGATCCGTGGCGGATGCGCATGATCGTCGGCCCCGACGCGGCGGGTCGCGTGAGCGTCGTCCGCGGCGACATCGCCGATCGCGAGCAGGTCACGCGCGTCGTGCTCGATCATCGAGTCGACCGGATCATTCATCTCGCCGCCTGGCAGGTGCCGCTGTGCCGTCAGGATCCGCCGAAGGGCGCGCTCGTCAACGTCGTCGGCACTGTGAACGTCTTCGAGGCGGCCCGCGCGACGAACGGCCGCATCGGCCACGTCGTCTACGTGTCGTCGGCCGCGGTGTTCGGGCCGCCCTCGCTGTATCCGCCCGGCCCCCTCGCCGACGACGCGCCGCCGCGGCCGGCCACGCACTATGGCGTCTACAAGGTGGCCAACGAAGAAACCGCGCACGTGTACTGGGCGGAGCACCGGCTGGCGTCGGCCGGGTTCCGCCCGCTGAGCGTGTACGGCCCCGGCCGCGATTTCGGCGTCACGGCGGCGCCGACGCTGGCCATGAAGGCGGCCGTGCTCGGCAAGCCGTTCACCATCGGCTACGGCGGCGGCACCGACCTGATCTACACGGCCGACGTCGCCCGCGCTCTGCTGGCCGCGTCGAAGGCGCGCCTGGATGGCGCCCGCGTCTACAACCTGCACGGGGAGTCCGTGAAGATCGCCGACATCATCCCGATCATCGAAGCGGCGTGGCCGCGCGCCAAGGGTCTGCTGAGCCATGTCGAGGAGCCGCCACCGTTCGCCGAGGCGCTGGACGACGCGCGCTATCAGCGTGATCTCGGTCCGGCGCCCCGCACGGGCGTCCACGACGGCGTCCGCCAGACCCTCGAGACATTCGCGCGGCTGCACGCGGAAGGCCGGCTCGACGCCCGCGAGCTCGCGTGAGCGGCTATCGGGTCCGCGCCGCCACCGCGGCCGACGCCGAGGCCATCTGCCGCATCTACAACCAGGGCATCGAGGACCGCGTCGCCACGCTCGAGACCGACCTCCGCACGCCGGAGGAGCGCGCCGCGTGGCTGGCCGCGAGAGACCCCCGCCACCCGGTCATCGTCGCGGGAACGACGGAGCAAGCAACGAAACCCATCGGCTGGGGCAGCCTCAACCAGTTCAATCCGCGGGAGGCGTACCGCCACGTCGCCGACTTCTCGATCTACGTCGAGCGCGCCTACCGCGGCCGGGGCGTGGGAACGGTCGTGCTGGCGCGCCTGATCGAGCTCGCTCGCGAGCAGCGCTATCACAAGATGGTGCTGTCGGCGTTTCCGAGCAACAGCGGCGGCATGGCGCTCTACGAACGGATGGGGTTCCGCACGGTCGGCATCTACAAGGAGCAGGGCTTGCTCGACGGCCGCTGGGTGGACACGATCGTCATGGAGAAGCTGCTGTGACGAGCGGCCGCCGGAGGCGTCCCGGCGTCACCCGGTCGATCGTCAGCGACGCCGCGTCCACGAACGTCGCGAGAGAGCGGAAGGCCTCCGCGAGGCCGGCGAGCGCAGCCGCCTGATCGAGCCGCGCGCCGCCCGAGGACGGCGGGGCCCCGGCCGCGAACCACCGCTCGAAGTGGACATGACGGATCTCCAGTCGGCGCTCGGTACGATGCGCCTTGGCGTCGACGCGCCCGATCAGCTCGCCGTCGTGCAGGATCGGCAGCGTGTAGTAGCCGTGCACGCGGCGGTCGCCCGGCGTGTACACCTCGATCCGGTACTCGAAGCCGAACAGGCGCGCCACGCGCTCCCGGTACCAGAGCAGCGAGTCGAAGGGCGCCAGCAGCGTGGTGCCGCGCGACGGCTGCGGGGTACGCGCCGCGCGGGCGAGCGCGGGCAGATCGCGCGCCAGCGCGAGCCAGCGCCCGCGCGCGCCGTCGACCTGAACCTCGCGGACCTCTCCGCGCTGGAGCATCGCGCCGAGCGCCGCGCGGCGCGCTGCCGACATGAAGCGCGGGAAGGTGAGGTAGCCGGCGAGGTCGGCGTCGGTGGCGGCCCCGAGCGCGTGCAGCGATCGCTCGATGTGCCAGCGCGTGAACTCCGCCGCGGTCACGGCCTCCACGCCGACCACCGCCGGCATGGCGCGCTCGAGCAGGTCGAAGCGCTTCTGGAAATGGCGGCGGGAGTGCACGGTGAGCGCCCCCGTCATCCACAGGTGGTGGAGCGCGTGCTGGAACGGCTGCCAGCTCCACCATCCGCCCTTGCCGCCGCGAGCGCGTCGCGCCTCGAAGTCGCCGTTGGCCATGGGCCCGTTGCTCGCCACGGCCGCCTTCACCTCCGCCACGAGCTTCGGGTTGCGGCGCAGCCAGCCGGACCAGCCGGTATGGCGCGAGCGGTAATCGAGCATGGCCCGGCGCCACCAGGGCAGCATCGAGGTCGGCACCAGGCAGGCGGCGTGCGCCCAGTACTCGAACAGCAGCCGCCGCCGGTAGACCAGGCGATCGAGCCGCGCGCGGTCGTACGGACCGAAGCGGCTCCAGAGGGTGAGGTAGTGCGCGCGCTCGAGGACGTTGATCGAGTCCATCTGCAGTCCGCCGACGTCCTCCACGAAGCGGACGAGGCGTTCCGCCGTGAGCAGGCGGCTCCGCGGCCGGGCCAGGTGCTGCCGCTCGAGGAAGAGGACGGTGACCGCGCGTAGTGGCAGGGCAGCGCGACGCATTGAGCCCGAGACTACCATCGGGTTGCCGACTCGGCGCCCTTCGGCTACGGTGGCGCGGGGGGACCGCGATGAGCCGGACGGCGATCAACCTGGCCGAGAAGTTCGGCAAGTTCTCCGAGCACTGGGCGCCGAAGATCGTCGCCCGGATGAACGACTACGAGTTCAAGCTGGTCAAGCTGCACGGCGAGTTCGTCTGGCACAGCCACGCGGACACCGACGAGGTATTCATCGTCCTCGGCGGTGAGATGATTCTCCACTTCCGCGACGGGGACGTGCCCCTGCGCGCCGGGGAGATGTTCGTGGTCCCGAAGGGCGTCGAGCACAAGCCGTCGGCGGCGGCGGAGTGCCGCGTGATGCTGGTGGAGACCGCGGGCACGGTGAACACCGGCGACGCCGTCAGCGACCGGGCGGCCCCCGTCGACGCGGTCGTCTGACGCGATGTGACCGCCCAGCGCGTCGTCCCGACGCTGCGCATGACCGACGAGGCGCGCAGCCGCGCGTTCTACGTCGACGGGCTCGGCTTCCAGGTGGACTGGACGCATCGCTTCGAGCCCCACCTGCCCGCCCTCCTCCAGCTGAGCCGGGACGGCATGATCTTCTACCTCTCGGAGCACGTCATGGACTGCGCGGTAGGTGGCCTCATCCATCTCTTCGTAGACAGCGTGGACGATTGGCACGCGCAGCTCCGGAAGAACGGCGTGGCCGTCGAGCTGCCGCCGACCGACCAGCCCTGGGGCCTGCGCGAGATGCACCTCGTCGACCCGGACGGCAATCGACTGCGGATCTGCACGCGCCTTTCGAGGAGGCCCGAGCCATGAAGATCGTCTACACGCCGATCTCGACGCTGGTGGCGGCGCTGACGCCCGACCAGAGCGCCCAGATCCTGGCCGCCGCCGGCAAGGATGCGCTGCTCGTCGAAGCCCGGACGCCGGAGCGGCAGCGCGAGGAGATCGTCGACGCCGACGTGCTGTTCGGCCGGGTGACGCCGGAGATCTTCACGCGCGCGCGTCGGCTGCGCTATTACCACTGCCTCGGGGCCGGCGTCGATTCGGTGCTGACCCCGGAGGTGGTCCAGAGCGACGTGATCCTCGCGAGCGAGAAGGGCGAGGTGGGCATCCACCTGGCCGAGCACGCCTTCGCGCTTCTGCTCACCCTCACGCGCGGTGTGCACACCGCGCTCCGCGAGCCCGACTTCCGGCTCCGCGAGCCGATCCGCAAGGAGCAGCGGGAGCTCTGGGAGCAGACGCTCGGCATCGTCGGCTTCGGTGGCACCGGTCGGGCGGTGGCCCGACGTGCCCTGGGTTTCGGCATGCGCGTCGTGGCCGTCGACATCGAGGACGTGCCGCCGGAGCCCGGCGTCGAGGCCATCTGGAAGACCGACCGCCTCTACGATCTCCTGGCCGTCTCCGACGTGGTGGTGATCGCGCTGCCGCTCACCAAGGCGACGCATCATCTCTTCACCCGCGACCTGTTCCGCCGCATGCAGCGTCACGCGATCCTGATCAACGTCACGCGCGGCGAGATCGTCTACGGGGCGGATCTGCTGGCTGCGCTGGAGGAAGGGCTCATCTGGGGCGCCGGCCTCGACGTCACCGACCCGGAGCCGCTGCCGACGGGCCACGCGCTCTGGCGCCATCCCCGCGTCGTGGTCACGCCTCACACGGCGGGCGGCTCGCCGCGGCGCGCCGGTCGCGCCATCGCCACCTTCTGTGAGAACCTGCGACGCCTCGCCGACGGCCGCCCGCTGCTGGCGCTCATCGACAAGCGAAA